>JAGWND010000194.1 GCA_028873075.1 Bacteroidota bacterium | reverse complement strand
CCTTCGTTATTAATCAATAAAACTGTTGACAAGGTCTCCGCCGCGCCAGGCGACACACTCACCTATTCACTGACAATCTCGAACGGCTCGCTCATCTCCTCAACGTCAACCACGATGGTAGACACAATTCCGTCGAACACATCGTTTGTGAGTGCAACGGGAGGCGGAACGCTTTCCGGCGGGAGAATAACGTGGAACCTCGGCACACTTGCAGCGAACGCAAACTCAACAGTGACGTTCAAAGTAAAAGCAAGTTCACCGCTCTCGAACGGGACGAAAATTTCCAACATTGCATACGCAACGACCAATAAGCTGACAGACACCGTTTCAAGCAATACGGCGCAGACAACGATTCAGTCTTCCCCAACCTTAACGCTGACGAAAAGCGTCAACAACGGAACCTCAACTCCGGGAAGCACGCTCACATACACGTTAACGTACGGCAATACCGGTAACAGCGACGCGACGAGCTTTTCTTTAACAGACAATATTCCTTCGAATACTTCTTACGTTCTCGGATCGGTGACGGGAACCGGGGCATCGTACGATATCACCGGCAACAGGATTGTCGTGTACCGCTCCACGTTAACGGCAGGGACGACGAACCAAACGGTGACATTCCAGGTGCGCATTGCCTCGCCGCTTCTTGCCGGAACCTATACGATCACTAATTCTGCTACAGCCGCAGCGTCGAATGCATCTTCTGCGACCGCTTCCGCTACAACAACAGTCACGGCGACCCCGACAATTACGATTTCGAAAACAGCCCCGACAATTTCGTATTTGCACGGATCACCGACAGCGCGCGACACAGTTACATTTACAATCAGTTACAGTATCACCGGAAAAGCGATTGTGGACAGCGAGTATGTCAACGATGTGCTTCCTTCCGGTTTGACATACCTTTCAAGCTCCCCCTCTGCAACTTCCGTTTCCGGACAGACAGTAAAATGGTCGCTCGGTACCTCGACGCCCGACACCTCCGGCGAGCTTACAGTGACCGCGTGGACAGCGACGGCGGGAACGTATACCAATAGCGCAAAGCTTACCAGCAGCTACAGCCCGAGCGGCACAACGAGCGATACCACGTCAACGCAAATTGTGAACACGGTAACAGGAACCATCGGTCAGAACTCACCGATCACCCCGGGCGGTACCGTTACCGTTACCGTCAATGATGCGGATCTGAAAGGTGACGGGGTCATTTTTATAGAAACAAAAAACACGCGAACCGGTGAAACGGAAAATCTCGGTCTTCAGGAAACCGGAACGAACACCGGAATTTTTACGGGGACTGTTTCAACAACGTTCGGGACATCTGCCGGTACAAACAACAACGGCATTTTCAACGTGCAGGCAAACGACTCAATCAGGGGAAGGTATATTGACCAGTACAATGCATCCGGAGCGACCGACACGGTGTATGCCTACACACAAGTGTCAGGCGGGTACACGGCAACGATCAGCGCAAATCCGACGCTCATTGCAGCGGACGATTCTTCGACATTCACGCTCACTGATCACGATTTGAATAAAAATTCTTCATTGGTAGAATCGTACACGCTCACGGTCAAAAATTCAACCGGCGAAACAGAGGCGATGATCTTTACAGAGACAGGGGCCAATACGGGAATCTTTACGAAAAAAGTGCCGACCGTGTACGGTACTCCGCCGGGCACAAACAACGACGGGCACTTTACGGTTCAAGCCGGGGATACAATTTCCGTTTCGTATCTCGATTCGCTGACAGCGACCGGCGACACAGCGACCATTTCGGCGTTTTTCAGAATAGGCACTGTGGATTATTCCACATCGTCGAAATCGGTTCAGGATTTGAACGGCGGGCAAGTGCAGCCTCCCGATACGCTGCAATATACAATAAAGATTAAAAACAGCGGCACAGCTTCAGCGAAAGCAATCACGGTGAAAGATACTTTGCCGAGCGGTGTGACGGTTTTGGCTTCCACAATTTCGAACAGCGGCAGCGCAAGCGGGCAAGTGATTACATGGTCGTTTTCCACGATCACCAACGGGGACAGCCTTACGCTGACGTACCAAGTGTATGTTGATTCGAGCATTCAAAGCAATGTTGCGGCGGTCAACAGGGCGCACATTGTTTCCAGCGGCGTTGACCAGTTAGATACCGCAAGTTTCACGCCGGTCAATCGCCCGTTGATGACGATGACGAAGAGCGTAAGCTCGACATCGGGCAGGATGCGTCCGGGTGACACACTGGTATATACGATTAACTACAAAAATACAGGAACGGCAACAGCGACGTATGTGAGTGTCAGCGATCCGAATCCGAACAATACGACATACGTGCTGAATTCGGTGACACTCAACGCGGTGCCAAAAACCGATGTAGCAGATGGCGATGAAGTAACGGTGAGCAGCAATACGATTACGGTGAGCGTCGGAACAGTAACGCCCGGTCAGACCGGCGTGATCACGTTCCGGGTGAGAATACAATGAGATGGACGATGTTCAAAAGCGATAAACGATAATAAAGAAAATAAAAAAGAAAGGAATGTGAAATGAAAATAAGGAAGGTACGAGCGGTTTCCAAGTCGCCGCCGAAAAACTTGGATTAAATGTCTACTGTCAAAAAACAAACTTTCAACAACTAACAACTTTTGTGAGAGATACAACTATGAAACCCAAAATAGCAGTTCTGGCGGCGCTGCTGATCATGCTGACGGCGTTCATTTCTGTTACCGCATTCGCCGGCGGCACGCCGTATGGCACGGTGATTACAAACACCGCGACCATGAACTACAAAGACTCAAGCGGGACTTCGTTCTCGCCCATAACCGCCACAGTCTCTGTGACTGTGGAAAAGGTCCCCGGTCTTTCTCTTGCAGTGACTCCGCAGTCTCAGACGGTCAGTGACAGCATGTACGTAACGTACGCGTTTCACATTACAAACACAGGCAACGCAAAAGACACGATCTCGCTCACCACATCAACCAATACACAAGGCTGGGCTGTGTCGTACTACAAGGATGCCGATTCAAACGGTGTGCTTTCGCAATCTGAAATTAGCGCAGGTGCGATTACAACGCTGTACGGCGTTGGTGAAGACACAACGGTCTATGTCATCATGCGATTCCTTGCGCCGAAGGGAACGCATAGTCAGACTGTAGATATCGATACCGTCACGGCTCAAACTTCGACGAATTGGCCTGGAAGTGTCGGGACTGCAACAGCGAAAGGCGCATTCACCACAACTGTGAGCAGGTCAATTTTCACGCTGACGAAAACGACGGGCAATTCCACGCCGCCGCCTGATCAAAACTTCACGTACACTATTAATTATGCTGATACGGGAAAAGGAACAGGTAAAAGCGTCAGCATTTCCGATACACTTAATAATAACCTGACCTACGTCAGCAGCACGAACAGCGGGAGCGCAAGCGGACAAGTGGTTACGTGGAGCATCGGTACTGTTTCCGGAGGCGGAAGCGGAAGTGTTCAAGTCACGGTGAAAGTCAAAGCCGGTATTTCGAGCGGAACCGTGATTGCCAACCATGCGTACGTCGCCTTTACCGACAGCATCAGCAACCAGCCGCGCGATACGACCTCTGTGCCGGTGAACGTTACCGTCTCTTCATCCGGAGCGTGGACTGTGAGCGTCAGAGGCGTTTATCCTAATGCCACCTCCTTCAGCACGAATCATGCTCAAGATTCCACAGACGTGAGTCAGGCGATCAAGTATGAAATACGGCTTACAAATACCGGTAATGCAACAGACACGGTAACGCTTTCCCGTACTTCATCCAATCTGCCGTGGAAATTATACTGGGATCCGGACAGCAGTGCGTCTATTAACGGCAGTAACGACACGCTTGTAGCTTCTGGCGCTGTCATTAAAGGGATCAAGCAAGACAGTTCGGTTTACTTCTTTGCAGATACCACTGTCGCGCATGGCGTTGCAGATCGTTCACTTGACACGACGACCTATACATTTACTTCTGTTTCATCATCCGCATCAGGATCAGGCTATCATGTCACGCGCGTCAAGGCGCCGGTGATGGCGTTACAGAAGTGGGTGACAAAAGTCAACAGCGGGCGTTCGCGTCCGGGTGATACGCTGATGTATACCATCAAGTATGTTAACTCCGGTTCCGGCAATGCGAGCAACATCGTTATCACTGACGCTTCACCGACGAACACGAGTTATGTCACTAGCTCTGTCGCAATGTCTTCGGACAGTACAACCTGGACACCGAAGACAGATGCATCAGACGGCGATGAGGTAACTGTTTCCAGCGGCTCTATAACTGTTAATGTCGGCACAGTCAGCGGAGCAGTTGTCAGTTCTTCGTATTACGGTTATATCAGATTCAAAGTAAAGATTCAATAATTCTTTCTAAGGTGTAGGACACCTTCTAGGTGTCCTACACCTGCTGTTTATGAAAAAAGCTTTTAAACATATCACATCGTTATTCTTCATCGGTCTGCTTTCCGCAGTCTGGAGCGTCGGTGCGTTTGCACAGACCGCAGTCGGAACGCGCATTGACAACATCAGTACGCTTCGGTTCGACTATCGGAACGGCAGACACGATTCGACGAAAAGCAACCTTGTCTCAGCGATTGTCGAAGGTACCGGGAAGATAAGTCTGACTAAGACAGTATCTCAGGCGCTTGTATTGCCGGGAGATACCGTCTTATTCAGAATTGTCGTTGCCAATACCGGCACCGCATCGCTCGGAGGTGCAACGGTTGTTGACACATTGCCTTCGCAGTTTGCATTTGTTCGCTCGAATCACGGGACGGTCAGCAGCGATTCTATTATCACGTGGACAAATGTCGCGCTTGCGGCGAATGCTTCCGATACATTGATCATCACCGCGCAAATCCGTACTTCAACGCCGTACGGTTCCGTTCTTACGAACTTCGGCTACGGCAGAGACAGTTCCGGAAATACTTTTCGCGATTCTGCCATTGTCACGATCGGAATGCCGAAGGTGCCCATCACGCTTGCTATTTCACGGGATACAATCACGGTCGGCGATCCATTCTATTATACCATCAGATTTTGGAACGACGGCAATATCATGCTGCACAATGTAGTCATGACCGATACGTTGCCGTCGAGTTTGTTGATTGACACGCTTCTTGTGAAGTCTGCCTTAGGCCAAAAGCCGACAACTCTTGCCGGAAATTTTAAGCCGGTTGGTAAAACGTCTGGACTGAGCATGAACGGAAATATTGTCACCGTAACGCTCGACAGCATGGCCATCGGACAAGCCGATTCTGTGATCGTTCCGGTGACAACGATCCCGTCGCTTCCCAACGGCGCTCGGATTCCGGATGTAGCCTGGGTCGTTTCTTTTGAAACGCCGACCCATGCAAAAGCAATAGGGCAAAATGTTGTCGTGTTGACAAGACAAACCGCAATGATTCTCGAGAAGTCTGTTTCCAAAGACACGATAACGGTTGGGGACACGGCGTCATATACGATTCGTCTCTCGAACGCCGGCGACTTCTTACTCACGAATGTCGTGGTCACCGATACCCTTCCGTTACAGCTCACGAACTTCTCTGTATCGCCGAACGCGCATCTCAGCGGAAGAATTCTCACGTACACGAACGCTGCGCTTCCAATCGGTGCCAGTGATGTCATTACGGTACGAGCAACCGTTCCGACCGACCGGGTGAAGGGGGAAGTTATCGTGAACACAGCCCATGCTCAGTCGTCCGAGATCAGGTCGCGGGTTGCGCAGGCGTCCTTCGTCGTCAATGCTCATGCAGGCGCTTTTATTGGAAAGACCGCCACGAAGGACACTGTCGGTTTCGGCGACAATCTCACGTATAAAATTCTGGTTCGCAACACTGGCGATGCGCCTCTTCTAAACGCGGTCGTTTCCGATACCGTGAACAACACAGCATTCACCGTTGTCTCGGTATCGAAGGGAAGCTTCAACAATAACATTATGACGTACACGAAGGACACGCTTGCCGTTGGACAAAGCGATTCGATTTTGATCGGAGTGCAGGTAAAATCTTCTTCTAACGACATCGCGATTCCGAATACCGCCTATCTCGTAACGTTGCGCACCCCGCTTCAGTCGGCACAGGCGTCGGTGAGATTATTGAACAATCTTTCGCTGGCGCTTTCGAAGACGGTGTCGAAAGATACGGTTCTCAACGGCGATACTCTGCGCTACCTGATTCGCATTGCCAATCCCAACAGCTCGGCTTTAAAGAATGTGGCCGTCGCTGATACGCTGCCTGCGCAGATGAACAATGCAGCGGTTTCGGCCAATGCGCAACTCAGCGGGAACATCGTTACAGCGGTGATTCCTGTGTTGAACAGCGGCGCGGCGGATTCGATCATCGTTAGCGGAACAGTTACGGTTTCTAATTTCACGCGCGTAATGGTGCTCAACAAGGTGCATGCGGCATGCCTTCGAGGTGCGCATGACCTCCGCTTGCCTTTTTCTTCGCCCGGCCCGCGTGTGGAGCGGCGGCGCCGCGCATGAGGG
>JAGWND010000193.1 GCA_028873075.1 Bacteroidota bacterium | reverse complement strand
TGGAAGAAAACGGATGGAAGATTTTTTTCGTCGGAGGAAGTGCGCTGGGAGCATTTATCGCGTCTCACTTTCTTTCTTCCGCGACGGTACATTTTCTGCCTGACAAGTATTACTCCGCAGCGGGCTACGCTAAGCTTTTTATCGGCGGATTGCTTGTCGGTTTCGGAACACGGTATGCAAACGGGTGCACGTCAGGTCACACGATTTTCGGATTGTCTATTCTTCAAACGTCGAGCTTGAAGGCGACAATTTCTTTCTTTGCCGGCGGATTGATTTACACATTTTTCGCATACCATTTTTAGAAGGGACAATACAGTGAAAAACATCGGCTGCATTTTGTATGGTATTGCGTTCGGCATTGTATTGACGAAATCCGAAGTAATCAGTTGGTTTCGCATTCAGAATATGTTTTTGTTCAAGGAAGCGCACATGTATTTGATCATCGGTTCCGCGGTGGTTGTCGGGGCGCTTTCGATCCAGGTGATCAAAAAACTCAATGTGAAAACGTTGCAGGGAGAAGAAATCAGGTATCAGGGGAAGCAGTTCAATAAGGGATTCATCATCGGCGGATTGATCTTCGGCTTGGGTTGGGCAATCACCGGTGCGTGCCCGGGACCGATTTTCGCGCAGATCGGGGCGGGAGAATATCCTGCGGTGTTCACATTGGCAGGAGCGTTGACAGGCGCGTTTGTGCATCATTCCTTGAAGGCAAAGTTGCCGCACTAAAAATTGTAGATTGAAGATTTGATGATTCTGGATTCGATTGAGCGGAGCTGAAATGTCGAAAGCACGAATGGAAGCGTTCAGTGACGGCGTTATCGCCATCATCATTACCGTGATGGTTCTTGAATTGCACATACCGCACGGTGCGGGTTTGTCCGCGTTGTTTCCGCTGCTGTCGGTTTTTTTAAGTTATGTGCTCAGCTTTATCTTTCTCGGAATTTACTGGAGCAACCATCATCACTTGCTACAGGCGATCAAGCACGTTGACGGGCGAGTGCTGTGGGCGAATCTCCATTTACTCTTCTGGCTGTCGCTTACGCCGTTCGTGACCGGGTGGATGGGAGAAAATCATTTCGCTTCGGTTCCTGTTGCGCTCTACGGAGTAGTGTTGCTGTTTGCAGCCATCGCATATTTCATATTAACAAGAACGCTGATTGCTGTTCACGGTAAAGATTCAGTTTTGGCAACTGCTTTGGGGAGCGATTTCAAGGGAAAAATTTCCGTTGTCCTCTACGCAGCGGCGATACTGCTTTCCTTCGTCATCTCGTGGTTTGCCTGCGGAATTTATGTTCTGGTCGCGATTATGTGGCTTGTGCCCGACCGACGAATTGAAAAAGCTTTCACTGTTGCGAAGACGTAAAGCCGGGAACGCAGCAGAATGGTCAGACGTTAAAGAACATACTTATGACACAATCCCGAAAAGACGTTCAATCCGCCAAAGAGCCGCGAAGGTTGCAGCAAACAACATTGGGTGCAGGTTGTTTCTGGTGCACCGAAGCGGTGTTCAAACGGCTTGAGGGGGTCCATTCCGTTGTTGCCGGATACGCAGGCGGGACAAAAGCCGACCCTACATACAAAGAAGTGTGCAGCGGGGCAACCGGACATGCGGAAGTCGCTCAGCTCTCTTTCGATCCGGCAAAAATCAGCTATGAAGAATTGCTGGACGTTTTTTGGCATGTGCACGATCCGACAACGCTGAATCGCCAGGGCGCGGATGTGGGTACGCAGTATCGTTCGGTGATTTTTTATCATGATGAACGACAAAAAGCAGCGGCGGAGAAATCGAAAGCCGGTGTACAGGAAGAATTTTCCCAGCCGCTTGTAACCTCCATTGAGCCGCTGACGAAATTTTACGCGGCGGAAGATTATCATCAAGATTATTACAACAACAATCCGAATGCGCCGTATTGCACGTTCGTGATACGCCCGAAGTTGGAAAAGTTGAAGTTATACAGTACGCAGGAGGGATAATGAGTGAGAAATATTCACAGAAAGTACGGAAAATGAGAATAACGTCATTCCCGAATGTTCTTATCGGGAATCCAGCAACACGGGTTCCCGCTTTCGCGGGAATGACATTTCGATGGCTCTATTGTAGCATTGCGTTTGCTCTGTTGATTACGGTCATTGCAGGCTGCAGCGGGAAGAAAGCTGATCCGGTACAAATTCACAAAGCGAACGAGGCCCTTGCGAGGGGAGAATTTGAGACAGGAATCGCTCTGCTTGATTCACTTGCACAAGAAAGTCCGGACGATGATGCGTTGAAAAGTGCACGCGCCGCCGCACACATGAAATATGCCGATTATTTGATGTACGATTCTCCGCTGCCCCCGCATCAAAAATATCCCGGTGCCTTGCGGCAATACCGCATCGTTGTTTCACTTGATCCTACCAATCAGGAAGCGAAACAGGATATCGACATGATAGAAAGCATTTACCGGCAAATGGGGAAACCAATCCCGCAATAATGAGGTGTTGGGGGGTCTTGAGATCAGAAATCAGCGGTCGGAAGTCAGGGTTCAGAGACAGGGATGGTAAATCCTGAATCACAAACTTCAGGTCCCGAGCCTCAAATCACGAACCCAGCCCTCAATCGTGATTGCAGTTCTTGACAACGGTGGGGAATTTTGCAATATTTCCCCCACATAATTCCTGTCTTACAGCACCTATAATATAACAGCCGTGTTCTATTGTAGATCCCGTTGGGATAAAATTTCGCGCGTTGTTATTTTTTTCACATCAGTCTTTGTACTCTCTTCATGCGCTCCTTCCACGTATGAAGTCATTTCTACAATGCTCGACCAAGGGAAGAACGACGACGCTCTGGCGCTTGCTCGTGCACAGCTTCTCAAAGCACCGCAGGATCCGCTGTATCTCAAGTACATGGGCATTGCGCTGTTCAATAAAAAGTATTACAACGAATCTGTCAGCTACCTTGAACAGTCGCTGAAGCTCGACCCTGAAGATGATCAAGCGGTCTATTATCTCGCGTCGTGCTACGAAGCGGTGTTTGAATATGCGAAAGCGATCCAGTATTACCGCCGCTACAACGAGCTGACAATTTTCGGAGAATACAAACAACTTGTTGAAGCGCGAATCAAAGTGTTGTTCCGACAGCAAATGGATATTGAGGCGAAGCAGGCGCTTCTTGAAGAGTCGCGGCTCGATGTTGCAAAAATTCCTTCGAATACCGTTGCCGTTCTTTACTTCAATAATCTTGGCTCTCAGCATGATCTTGATCCCCTGCAAAAAGGATTGGCGGAAATGATGATTACCGATCTGTCGAAAGTGAAATCGCTCCGCGTCGTTGAGCGATTGCGTCTTGAGAAATTGATGGAAGAACTGAATCTTGCGAACACGGATCTGGTGGACGAGCGCACTGCGCCGCGGCTCGGCAAATTGCTCGGCGCGTATCACCTCATCAAAGGCTCATTTTTCGATCTGACCTCCGAGAAAGTCAGGATTGATGCGTTGATTGCGCAGACACGGACCGGTGCTGTTGATGCGACAACCGATATTGCGGGGAACGTGACCGATTTTTTCCGGCTCGAAAAAGAGCTGGTGTTCAAGATTATCGGTGAGATGGGGGTAAAGCTTTCGGACGAGGAACGGGAATCAATTCTCACCGTGCCGACGGAAAATTTCTTCGCCTTCCTTCAATATTCTCAAGGCATGGATTACGAAGATAAAGGAATGTACGCACAGGCTGTTCAATCGTACCAAAAAGCCGTGCAAACCGATCCCAAGTTCGCACAAGCGAAATCGAATCTTGCTGCGGCGCAGCAAGCAGAACAGATGAGCGGGAGATCGTCGTCACATTCTCCCGGCGGTGTCAAGCAGGCGCTGCCGCCTCCTCCAAGCAGTGAAGCGGTGAAAGAAAATGTCGGCGCGGTGAGCGACCGTGCTTCTTCCACCGCAACTAACGTCAGTGCAGGATTTACGCCGGGACCGTCTCAGCAAACGACTCCGCCGGTTGTGACTGCACCGCTGCCCGAGCCGCCGAAGCCGCCGAGATAAGTGTTTCTGCTGGCAGGAATGTTTCCGAAGGAATCCCTTTGGAAAATTTCCGCACAACAGCTCAGTTCTCGTGTTACACTCCGGAACAACGAAGTATGGTAATACATGAAGCGTTTGTTACAGAGTAAGATCTTGTTTTTTGCCGTTGCATTCTCCGCGGTATCGTTTGTAAATGCACAGACGACCGCGCCTTCATTTCTCGGCATCGAAGGAGGCGTCGTCAATGTTGTGCGCGGCTCTGCAAACGGAGACACGTTATGGGCTGGATTGCAACAGTACGGCGGCGGGGGGGGAAGTCAGTCCCGATGGGATTTGCAACGAGGGGGAATTTATACGTCCTTTAACGGTGGGACAAGCTGGCGGCCGACACCGGTTGCATTTACTTCAGTGCTCGATATTGAAGTACAGCCGAATGATTCGCGTCATATCTTCGCCGCGACTGCCACAGGAATTTTTTCGAGCACCGATGGCGGAGCAGCATGGTCGCCTGCGCCGTCCCTCTCTTCAAGCTTCAACTGCATTTCTTTCTCTGTTCAAGACCCGAATATAATTTTCGCGGGCGGTTCCGGCATTCAAAAATCAACCGATGGCGGCATAACGTGGAGCGGGCTTGGTTTCAGTGACATGGTGCGCGCCATCGCGACTGATCCGCAGAATGCAAGCGTTGTTTATGCGGGAACAGAGAGCGACGGCGTCTTTAAATCAACCGACGGCGGCGCAACGTGGGTCAGCATGAAATCGAATTTAACCGATCCAGCGTCGCTGCGAGTTCATTCGCTGCTGGTCAATCCGCTTCTCACTTCAAACATCGTGGCGGGAACCGACGCCGGGCCTTTTTTCATTTTGAGTTTTCCCGGGAACTGGTTTCCTGTTTCCACCGGACTTCGTGACAGCGTTGCACAATCGTTAGCACTCGGTATCATTGATACCGTGAATATCTCACAGAACAGTCTCAAGCTGTATCTCGGCACAAAGGGGAACGATGTTTCGCAGCGGGTGAAGCCGGTGCAGGGAGGATTGTACGTCGGCTCGGTCTCTGCGTTGCTGTGGGAGCCTCTTTTTACGAAAAATGCGGATGTGAATTCAATTTTTATCCCTGTGCTGAATCCGTCGAAAATTATTATCGGAACGTCGGATGGCGTGTACAGTCTGCAGAGCGACGGCTCCGGCGTCGGTCGGGTTGATGCGGGCATTCGCGATAACCGCATCGCCTCTGTCGCGGTCGGTTCCCAGCATCCCGGGTTGATGTATGCGGCAGTCTTCGGCGGCGGCGTGTTCAAAACGGCCGACGGGGGAACGACATGGAACGCGGCGAACAGCGGCATTCAAAATCCCTACGTTCGTGCTGTTGCGGTTGATCCGACAAACGACAGCATCGTGTTTGCCGCGAGCGCGCTGGGAGCTTTCAAATCAACCGACGGCGGTGCGTCGTGGAACGCATTGAATCTTCAATGGCAGCACAAAGCGTCGCCGGCGCAGGAAAATTTATTTTTCGATTTTTGGTTTTCAATTTCTCCCGTTAATCCCCGGTACATTGCCGCCGCATCGGCTGCTGCGGATTGCTTTGTAAGCACCGACGGGGGCACATCGTGGAACATTTTGAGAACTCCTCTTGCATCCGATTCCACGGTGATGACGGGAAACATCGTGTTCGATCGGAACGATGCCAACACGCTCTACTTCACACAACGAGGTGTTTGGAAAACAACCGATCTTGGCGGTGCATGGACAGACATTACCGGCGATCTTCCCATTGCGGCTACAAATTCCGTCGGCGGACATCTTGTGAGCGACCCGAATAATGCGGCGAGAATGTACCTTCCATTGTTCGCGAATTCCGCTCCTGAAAAACTTTATCGGACTGAGAACGGCGGCATACATTGGCAGCCTGTTTCTCTCGACAGCGTCGTTGACGTTTCTGTTTCCAAAGACAACTCTGCCGTTCTTTTTGCGGCGACTCCATCGGCAGTGTACCGCAGCGCAGATTCGGGGGCAACGTGGCGTAAGCTGACGCCGGATTTTTCCGGCGGTGCTTTTCTCACGCTGTCTCCCGATTCGTTCGACAACAACATTCGGTTCGCGGGCAGTACAAACGGAATCTTTCGTGTGAAATATTCCAATGAACCGCAGTTGGAAGCTGTCGCATTGTCGCTCGATTTCGGCGCAACGACGATCGGGCAAACGGTGTCGGCGTCGTTCGGCGTTTCGAACGGAGGCGATGTTCCGCTGCGAACCGAATTTTCGGGAATCACAGGCTCGACAGATTTCTCATTTCAAAGCGATACCGTATCGTTCATCACTCCCGGAGAGACGAAATCGTATTCCGTTTCTTACTTTCCGCATTCTTCAGGAGCCGCTGCGGCAACATTGGAGCTTGCGGCAAACGACCCGTACAGACCGCTTCTCTCCGTTGCGTTAGCGGGCGCGGGCGTTGCGAACAATCCGATTACCCGGACAGTTCTCTTCGATACGTCGCACGGCATTGCGGCCGAGGTG
>JAGWND010000192.1 GCA_028873075.1 Bacteroidota bacterium | reverse complement strand
CTTCATTAAGGGCTACATTATCAGCATCAAAAACGAGACGATCGGAGCTAAGCACACCGACTGCTCCGCCATTGGGATTGGTAATAATATCTTCTGCAGAGCTTTGCGTACTGCCGTCGTCGAATCTTCCCCAGTCGCATGTCGCCGCACAGACAAAGGTCAATCTATCTGTATTAGAGAATTGCGTGTTTACATCGTTTTGCGTGAGAATGTACTCGTGTGCCCACACCGTCGGATTGCCGTGCCCAATAAAATTCAACACAAGCGTTCCCCGGTTCACCTGATCAAGAATTGCCTGACGCGCTGCCGGTTTGCGAAGTCCCGATGCAGCAATCACTGTCGGGTAATCTACCTCATAGATTTTTTTCACGTCAAATGTTTTAGGAAGATAAACGGGGCTTGCCAGCTCTTCTGCATCGCTAACAAACCTATCCCCATCGTTTTGATCCGCAGAATGGGCGTCGTCCGCAACGAGAGCAATAGTATTTTTCCATGGATCGCGAGGAACTGAGGTTTCGTACTGCTTAATTTTATCAATGACTAACTGCGCCTCGGCAGGGGTACGAACTGCCAAACGCCCGTGAGCAAGTGAAACCTTTGTATTGTTTTGTGGGTCAAGGGCACAGAAATAATCGTCATACCCAAATGTGTTGCCTTGATCATTTGTAACAGGGGTTTCGTACGTCGGCACCCAGTCTTTGCCAAGACCTAAATTATTTTTGTAGTCAAATGTTGCGTCGCCGAAAAACAAAACGTACCGGGGCGGAAGCGGCCAATTCGTTACTGCATATTTTAGAAAATCGCGGAACGCTGTCGGGTCCGGCATACCGTCACCGAATTCATTGTAGAGCGTGTCAACTTCCACGACGAGCGTTTTCAGTGCGTCGCCGTTGGGAAGACTCTCTTTGTAGTCGCGCAACTGCTGCGCCTGCGTCAGAAAGTCGTGATGAGTGATGATGACAAAATCTGCGCCGGGAGTGATTCCTCGCAGGTTTGTATTCGGAATCGCTATGAACGAGGCGGGAGTTTTATAAGCAGCTGACGTTCCCGCCCAATATTTTTTTATCGAGCCTGAAGAAAGAGTATCCTTGAACAAAATTCTCCCCGTTTCCTGCGCTTGCGTTACAGCCATCGCGCGCACATCAAAAACATTTGCTACATTGAAGACCCGTACTGCACTGCTCGAAAATCCTGACAAATTATATTCGACAGTTCCGCTCGTATCAGGCGAAGTAAAAAGTAATTCATCGTTCACAGGAACGAGCTGCTGCGTATAAAGGATTTCAATCCAGTAAATCCAGCCCTTAGCACTTTTACTGTCTGCTTGGTATATTAGCTTCAAGTTGCTTCGCTGATCATTAAGGCTTGGAATGGTCGTAATCTGTCCATTGATTGACTCTGCATACGGCGCCGCCGGATAATTCAAATCATCATCCGACATCGCGGCGATTGGAACAGTCGTCAACATCTTGTCAGATTCTAATATTGTGAAAGACGAAAAGACATTCGCTCGTGCGAGAAGTTCATACGTATACGTTACAGGTGTTCCAGAAATATAACCGTTCAGTTTGTTGCTGATGACCCGGCTGTCTCCCCCGCCGAACGCCGAGCTGTACCATTCCAAGCCGGAATGCACATCGTTCGATTTTTCTTCGTGGAAGAACACTTTCCCCACTGCCGTAGTAACATCGCCGCCCACGGCACCGCTGATGGAAACCGCTTGCATCGTACTCTGTGTTCCGCCCGGAACATATCGAATAAAACAATAATTCGAGTTTGTATACGGATTGATATAATGTGAAAACGTTTTCTGCGTGCTCGAATAATCCCACCCCGTTACACCCGGCGCGTAAAAAAGGAGATAATCGTCCGCGTCGAAGCTGCCGTTGCCGTTGTTATCAACAATAAATACGGGGTACTGTGTTAAATCAGCCGGACGAGGATCGTTCAAATCCGGAGGAAGAACGCGTCCGTTGTTCCCGTAAATTTTTATATTGGAAAATGAACCGCCCACAGCAGCATCCATTCCGATTGTGTGCAAATACGACGCATCTATTTTATACATTCCATCAGATTGAATTTCCAATTTCACCCATTTGCCGGAAGCAAGCACGCTGTTCACTTGAGCGGTTTTTGCAAGCGGCGGCCGGGCAGTTGCAAATCGTTCAACCATCGCACCATTGAGAAGCGCGCGGCTTCCCCACTCGGGAATTCCGGCATAACCGGCGGCTGTTTCCGGCCTGCCGTACGTAACACGAAAAACGATGCGCGAATATTTCTTCAGCGTGTGCGCTGACTGCTGGTATTGCACGGGATTGAGTACGATTGTTCCGACAAAAATTCCCTGAACGATTCCGATGTCCGACAGCGAAACAATATCCTTCGGCAAAAACTCCGAAGCATCGTTCACCTGAGTGCCCGTCACTTCTTTCATTATTGAAGAAGGCGCCGTAATTGTGCGGAGCGAAATTCCATGCATCATCTCGACATCGGATTGAAGAACGGTGATCGTGTTGCCGTTTCGCCCCGGCAAGCCGATGAGCAACGAGCGGTACCCCACGTCCGGCTTTCCTGCAAACGAATAATCATACGACAAGCCGCGCTTGAACTGCACGACATCATAAATAGAACTGTTGACGGTATCTTTTTTCAACGGAAAATACTGCGGCGTAAATTCAACTGTGATTCCCTGCTCTGACGAATCGAGAACGCGAATGTCGCCTGACACTCTTTCTGCAATTGCAGAACTCTTCGGGGATGATTGCGTTCCGGCACCTTGTTCGACCTGCGCAACAGCTGCTTCACATCGCACAAGAAAGAGAACGAAAAGAAGGAGAAGTGGATGGAATGTTCGGTACACTAAAAAAGCAACTCGCTTCATACAATGTTAAAGGCTGATGCTTCTGAGAATCGTCAGTGATAAAAAATAACCTTTAACAAAAAAATGATACGGCTGCTCCTGTATTGTGATGTTGCAATATAGAAAACGCCCCGGCGATAGTCAAGAAAAAAAACCTGAATTTTATGACAGCATTGTCTGGCACATCCCGCACCTCGATGTACAGCGAGCAGCTCCTTTCCAAAGCGAGCCGCACGTTGCAGAACGCTCATCGTTGATTATGGGCTGTTTTTTTATTACATTGAACAGTTGAAATTAACTTTCGCTTCGTTGCAAAGCAATCATATGTCAAAACCACTCAATGTGCTCTTCGTTACCAGCGAGGTAGAGCCATTTATTAAAACCGGCGGCCTTGCCGATGTTTCGGCTTCCCTTCCGCAAACAATCAAAGAACTTGGACACGAAATCCGCATCGCGGCACCGCGCTACGGTTCCATCAGCGAGCGCAAATTCAAGATTCACGATGTCATCCGGTTAAAAGAAATCGGGGTGCCTGTCGGAGAACGCGTGAAGATGGCGAATGTGAACTCATCATTCATCGCCAACACAAAAGCGAAAGTTCAGGTGTACTTCATTGCCAACAAAGAATTCTTCGGCAGGCACGGAATCTATGTCAGCCCGGAGACAAAAAAAGATTACGCGGACAACGACGAGCGGTTCATTTTCTTTTCGCGCAGCGTGCTGGAAACGCTGAAGCGCCTCGGCTGGAAACCCGATGTGATTCATTGCAACGACTGGCAAACCGGTCTCATTCCTGCGTACGTGAAAACCATTTACAGCAACGACCCGTTTTACAAAAATATCAAAACTGTTTTCACGATTCACAACCTCGCCTACCAGGGCATCTTTCCTGCCTCTTCGTTTAAGAAAACGGGGCTACCGGACTCAGTGTTCACTCCTGATGGTCTCGAGTTCTACGAGAAAATGAACTTCATGAAAGCAGGCTTAGTCTATTCCGATGTCATTACGACGGTGAGCGAAAAATACGCGGAGGAAATCCGCACCTCGGCGGAATACGGCTGCGGTTTGGAAGGAGTCATTCAGAAACGAAGGCAGCACCTGCACGGCATCGTCAACGGCATAGATTACGAAATCTGGAACCCGCAAACGGACACGGTGATTCCCGTGCGGTACGATGTTCACACGATCGAAGGCAAGGTGGAAAATAAAAAAGCGCTGCTGAAAAAATTCAATCTTGAATTCAAAGAACATATCCCTGTGATCGGCATGATTTCCCGCCTCGTTGATCAAAAAGGGCTTGACCTCATCGAAGAGATCAGCGACGAAATGCTGAAAACCGACGTCAAATTTGTTCTTCTCGGCGCCGGAGAAAAACAGTACCAGGATTTCTTTGAATCGCTTCACAAAAAACATCCGTCAAAAGTCGGCGTCTATTTCGGGTACAGCGAAGAGATAGCACATCTGATCGAAGCGGGCAGCGACATGTATCTCATGCCGTCGAAATATGAGCCGTGCGGGCTGAATCAACTCTACAGCTTGAAGTACGGCACTGTTCCGATTGTCCGCGCCACAGGCGGGCTTGAAGATACAATTGTTGACGCGGATTCTGCAGCTAGCGGAACAGGATTCAAATTCAAAAAATACGATGCGAAGGAATTGTTGAAAGCAATTCACCGTGCACTGAAACTGTATCATGACCACGGCACGTGGAAAAAAATCATGCAGAACGGCATGGTGCAGGATTTTTCGTGGGAAGCATCGGCAAAGCAATACGCCTCCCTCTACCGAACGTTAGTGAAGTAATAACTGATGGATCGCTCACGGTGTGCTGTGTTCGTAGATCGCGACGGGACAGTCAATAAAGATGTTGATTTTCTTGTTTCACCAAACCAACTTCAGATCATCCCCCGCTCCGATTCCGCAATCCGCGAGTTGAACAATCTCGGCGTAAAAGTGTTTATTGTAACAAACCAGTCGGGCATTGCACGCGGTTTCCTGACGGAAGAAACGGTGGCGGAAATTCATCGCGAGCTTTCCTCGCAGCTTCGCAGCGCCGGTGCCTACATTGATGCGTACTATTACTGCCCGCATCTCCCCGGGGTGGATGATCCGCGGTATAACGTCGAATGCGAATGCAGAAAACCGAAACCGGGAATGCTCCTGCAGGCGGCGCGTGAGCACAACGTGGATCTTCGGCAGTCGTTCGTCATCGGCGACCGTTGCCGTGATGTTGACATGGGAAAAAATGTCGGCGCAGGCACGGTGATAGTCGCAACCGGCTACGGTGCACAAGAAAAAGACGACTGTATCGCGGATTTTTTTGCACCGGATTTGTATGGGGCGGTTCAGTTTGTAAAGAAAAAAATTGAATCTCGGTGAACATTCGTCGCAGGTTTTGCAGCATGCTAATGAAAGTTGTCGAACGAAAATCACACTTGAGGAAGAGTGGAACGATGGAAGAGTGGAATGATAAAGTAAATCGGAAATTTCGCCATTCCACGCTTCCGTTATTCCGTATATTCTCCTGTATGAAAATCCTTTCCATCGTCGTTCCTTTATTTCTCAGCGCACCGATCTTCATCGGCTGCAGCGAGAATATCAGCTCCGTGGGAAGCAAGTTTTTTGAACAGCGGTTCGCTGTCACCGATACTTCGCTCTTCGCGATAGGCGATTCAACATTCCACAGCAATATCGCGAACGGGACGGGATATTACGATCTCGTCGGCGCAGCGAAATCAGTCGAGGCGAAAACGTTTCTCAATTTTACCGGCTTATATGAAGGAGACGGCGATACGCTCGGAACCGTGCAGCTCGCCGTGTGCGAACTGCAGTTCCACGTTGGCTATTTGTGGAACATGAGCGGCACCGCGCAGCAGTTTGAAGCGCACGAAATTCTCTCGCCATGGACATCGGCAGTCCCTGTTGATTCGTCCGATGATATCAACGTGAACCCAACGGCGTGCGGATCGGTCAACCGGGTCGTCGTAGACACGACCGTCATCATCATTCCTCTTGATACCAACGTCGTGCGAAAATGGATCACGGCATTAACAGACAGCACGGCACCGCGATTTTATGGATGGTCAATCATGGCGCCATCCGGTGCAAGCAGCACCGGCATTTTCGGATTCCCTTCGTTCGATCTTGGTACAAACTCGCCAAAATTAGCCGTACGGTATACGAAAAACGGCGTTGAAGACTCGGTCATCTTTACATACGGCAGCGATGCATTCCTTGCAAAAAACTTTTCTCCAATTTCTTCGTCGCTCATTGAAGTTCAAGGCGGCGTCGGGCGCCGCAGCAAAATCATGTTCAACCTCGGTGCGCTCGTTAATAAACCGATTATCAACAACGCGTCGTTAGTACTGACGCTCAATTCTTCGTTAAGCTCCCACGGTACGAGCACGCCCGATTCGGTGCTGGTGCGCCTCATTTCCAACGCGCAATATCCCGATACGATCAACAGTTCGTATTTTTACTACGGGCAAAGAAAAGATACGGCACAAACAGCGAATCCCGTTTATTCAATCCCGCTGTCGTCCCTTACACAAGCGTGGGTAAACAATATCGAAGCGAACTACGGAATTCTGTTGGAAGCCGCTAACGAAAACAGCAGCGTTGACCGGTACGTTTTTTATTCTTCCGCCGACCCTGATTCGACGAAGCGTCCGGTGTTGCGCGTGACGTACACAAAAAGATAATTTGAACATAAGCAGAACAGTTACCATGAAA
>JAGWND010000191.1 GCA_028873075.1 Bacteroidota bacterium | reverse complement strand
AATAATTCGCGTTGATGTACTCTTTAATCTTGTCTCCCAAGTATCCGACAACAATTGTAGCTGCATCAAATCCATCGGCGATCACCTTATCCATAATGTGACCGATGATTGGTTTGCCGGCAACGTTGATGAGCACTTTCGGAATTGTGTACGTGTGCGGCCGCAGCCTGCTCCCAATTCCGGCAACCGGGATGATAGCCCTCATAAAATTTTCTCTTAATTTATGCTTGGACGGTAAAGATAACGAAGAATTACACAAGAATCAATTTTTAACATCAAATTTATACTGCGTTGCTAACTATTTTAGGAATTTGTCCGCGAAGATCCGTGTAGATTAGTAGTTTATTTTTTGTATATTGACCGACATGATTGACACAGGAATCGCCCCGCCGCACGGGATGCCGCTCAGCAGCGTTTTTTCACTTCAGCTTTGCCCTGGACACCGAAAGCCAATGCTCTTCGTCGCTTCCGCTGCCGTCATTGCCGGCAAAGGACTTGACGGCGATACACACGCAATTGAGGAAAGCTCGCGGCAAATTCTTTTGATCGGAAAAGAAACCCTCGATGAACTGCATTTGAATCCGGGCGACGTGAAAGAAAACATCACAACCCGAAATATTTCATTGATGCGCTTGCAATTCAAACAGCAGCTACTCATCGGCGATTCTGTTGTGCTGGAAATAACAAAACCGTGTTCACCATGCAGCCGAATGGACGAAATCCGCAACGGACTTCGCCAGCAGCTTGCAGGAAAACGCGGAATGTTGGCACGTGTTATCAACGGTGGAACAATCAAAACAGGCGACCGCATATTCGTTCAATGACTTTCTGGAAGATTTTATACAACATCATTATTGTGCCGGTAATGTGGATCGGATTCCACCTCGCCGGCGTGTTCAATGAAAAAATACGGCGCGGCATTGCCGGCCGAAAAAACCTTCTTGCAACGCTTGAACGTCGTGCCGCACAGCTTCCCTCGCAGACGCGCTTGTGGTTTCACGCCTCATCGCTGGGCGAATTCGAACAAGCAAAGCCGATCATTGCCGAACTCAAAAAAACGTACCCGAATATTTCCATCATCGCAACATTTTTTTCACCATCGGGATACGAGCACTCGAAGAATTATAAATTAGCCGACATCATTTCATATCTTCCGTTCGACACGCACCGTTCGACTAACAAATTCATTTCGATTCTTCAACCGACCGTCGCAATCATGGTACGCTACGACACGTGGCCGAACGTTATTTGGGCATTGAAAAAAAATGCCGTCCCGACATTCATCGCTAACGCCACCATGAAGAAAAGCTCGTCGCGGAAATTTCCTGTGCTTCGGCAATTCCACCATGCGCTCTACAACTGTTTCACGCACATTCTCACTGTGTCGGAAAACGACAAAGCGTCGTTTGCAGATTTCGGCATTACATCTCCGCTCGTTTCTGCTATCGGCGACACGCGCTTCGATCAGGTAATGATGCGAAGCATCGAAGCACAGAAAAAAAACCTCCTGCCGGCATCCGTGATTTCCGGGAAAAAAATCTTCATCATCGGTCAAAGCTGGGAAGCCGACGAAGAAGTTGTTTTACCGGTTGTCTTCAAACTCGAAGAACAAATTCCGGATTTGCTGACCATCCTTGTTCCCCACGAACCGACTCTTGAACATCTTGAAGCGCTCGAATATCAGCTCTCCGGAAATTCAACCTTCATTCGTTTTTCCGAGCTTAACGAATACCGGAGCGAAAGAATTATTTTGATTGACAGCGTCGGCGTGCTCGTGCCATTATATCGTTACGCGCACATCGCCTATGTCGGCGGAAGTTTTCGTCAGGGAATCCACAATGTGTTGGAACCGGCAGTCTTCTCACTCCCGGTTATTTTCGGACCGAAGCATAACAACTCTCAAGAAGCGGCGGCATTAGTTGAACGAAAAGCAGCTTTTGTGATTGAAGATGACAAACAGCTTTACAGAATTTTGCGGACGCTGCTCGAGGACGAAACGATGCGTAAATGCGCCGGCGAGAAAGCAAAAGCGTTCGTTGATAAAAACATTGGGGCGACGCAACGTTTTCTCAGCTACCTCACTCCGCTACTTCACCTTTAGGTCCTTCTCAAAAAGTAGCCATTTCTTAATCTCGCCGACTTTACTTTTTCCTAAAAAATTTCTTACATTGGTCTGTTAATTTGTCAGTTTTTGCCGAATGAAAAATTTCTTCCGGCGGGCTTAATCGGAATCCTTGGGAAAGAAGAAAGGATGAGGAAGAAGAGAAAAACGGTGAAACAAGGAGGTGAGAAATATTTTTCCCGCAAAGGCAAGATTAACGCTTCTTCTTTTGCGTTCATCCCAAGGACTGATATAGCTGCTCACATTTTCCCCAAATCAAATTTTTTCAAGGAGACAACATGCGTAAATCAATTTTAAGAGTGCTCGGATTTCTACTTGTGCCGTCGTTGCTACTTGCACAGTACGGAAAAATTACCGGGGTAGTAAAAGATGCCGAAACAAATGACCCGCTTCCGGGTGTAACAGTAGTGGTAGTGGGAACAGTTCTTGGCGCACCGTCAGACGCAAACGGTAAGTTTACCTTGCTCAACGTCCCGGCAGGTGAACAAAAAATTCAGGCGGCGTCAGTCGGCTATAGTTCGGAAACAAAAACAGTAACTGTTACTGCTGGCGGTGAAGCAACAGTTGAATTTGCTTTGAAAACAAACCCCATTCAGACTTCACCGGTTGTTGTTACCAGCTTGAGAGCGGTTGAAAAAGAAACTCCTGTAGCGTTTTCCAACGTAACAGCAATGACAATTAAGCGGGATTATACTGTTCAGGATGTTCCCATGCTTCTAAAAAATCTTCCCGGCGTGTACGGATGGGCAGACGGCGGCGTCGGCTTAGGAGACGCCAGCGTCTCCATCCGCGGATTTTCTCAGGACAGAATTCAAACAATGATCAACGGAATCCCTGAAAACGATCCGGAGTCGCGGAGAATTTATTGGAACGATTTCCCGGATCTCCTTGCAAACGTCAGTTCCATTCAGGTGCAACGAGGTGTCGGCAATTCGTTGTACGGGTCGAGCGCCCTTGCCGGCAGCATCAATATCGAAACTGCGGACTATGCTGCCGCACCGAGCTTTGCAGTATCAACCGGTTATGGGAGCTTCAATTTAAGCAAGATCTCCGTAGCAGCAAATACCGGCCTTGTTGATGGACGATATGCTGCGTACGCACGCGTATCGCACTTGAAAGGAGACGGGTACCGAGATTATTCGTGGGCAGATTACTGGGGATACTTCATCGGAGGTGCAGTGTACTTCGATAAAGTGACGATGAAGCTTAATTTCTACCAATCGCCTGAAGTAAATCATTATTCATATATCTATCCAAGTCAAGCTCAAATTGACAAGTACGGAAGAACATACAATCCAATGGGAACCAATGACCCTCAGGGCCAGCGCTACAATTACAATCAGTTTAACCAACCGCATTATGAGCTTCATTTGAACTACGCGATAACTCCGGAAACGAATTGGAGCACAAGCATCTTTTACCTCCGAGGGCAAGGATTCGGTTCTCACTGGACAGGGTTCGGTTCAGCAAATTCCTACTTCCCGAACTATGCCGTGAAAAATGCGGCGGGTAAATATGTTATTGTAACAAGCACCAGTGACTCTCTTACCTCAGTGGCAACTGCTTTCCGGTACGTTACTGATAATTATCAGTATGGATTGCTTTCCAACGTGACATATAAACTTGGCAAGAACGATCTTGCCGCGGGTATTGAGCTCCGCCAGTGGCATGCACGGCATTACGGTATTCTCGATTACACTTCTGCCACGCCGGTAAATTTCGCCCCTGGCACAGACCTCGCGCACTTCTATGACTATAACGGCAACAAGTTTGTCTTCGCTGGTTTTATCCATACAATGTGGAGGCTTGAGAAATTGAACCTCATGGCAGATCTCCAATTCTCTGCTCCGACCTATTATCTGACTGAAAAATTCGTCGGAAGCAATGCAACAAATGTCCCGACGGGAACAACGCCGCGCACTACGCCACTGGACAACTATAAAACGCCATTCTCATTTTTAACGCCGCGTCTCGGCATTACGTACAACCTTTCAGAATCAATCAGCGCATTTGTAAATTTCAGTCAGGCAAAAGAAGAGCCGGCACAGGGTGCAGTATACAACAGCGGACTTCTCCGTACCGATTTGAACCCGGAATTCATGAAAGCTGATATTGAAATTGGTGCCGAGTACACAACAAATAAATATCACGTCAAGCTCGATTACTTCAATATGAATTTCTCGAACGAGTTGATCACTGTGTACGATCCGACCAGCCCGAGCGCCGATGCGAACGGAAACACATTGGCAAACGGCCAACATACAACACATCAAGGAGTTGAATTCGACGGTGCGGCTTCATTGACGAGCAGTTTGCAGGTCAATGCAAACTTCACCTACTCGAACAATCAATTTACCAATCAAGTCGTACAAACAGGCAAGACATCGTCGGTGACTTACTCGGGAAAATATTTGCCGAATTTCCCTGTAACGATGATCAATGTCGGCGCTACGTACACCTATGAGAACGCATTCGCTAATGTGTCCGTAAACAATGTCGGGAAGCAGTATATTGACAATCTGAACAGCTACGGTACGGTTTCTTCCTACACCTTGCTCAATGCTGTTCTCGGTTATTCGTTCAAGAACGTGCTCAGCACAAAATCCATAGATTTCACGCTGAACTGGAATAACATCGCCAACACAAAGTACTACGCTTACGGCACAGTGTTCGGCACAACACCGGAATATCTGGTCGGTGCTCCCGCAAATTATTTTGCGACGCTGAATTTCAACTGGTAAGCCCGGTCATCCAGGTTTCCCTTTTCATAAAGATGACATCTCTTTCAAAGAGATGTCATCTTTTTTTTGAAAAATTCTTATATTCAAGTATGAACATCGCATACTTCGACACATTTGCCGGCATCAGCGGCGATATGACGCTCGGGGCATTCATCCATGCCGGTGTTCCGCTTGAGCATCTCCGGATAGAATTGACGAAACTCGGTGTCAGCGGATATTCTCTGCACAGCCGCATCATCGAGCGCAGCGCTATTTCCGCAGTAAAAATTGATGTTGAAACGGAAGACGAAGATCGCCACGAACATCATCATAACCACCCACAGCCCCATTCGCACCGAAGCTTGGCCGATATTCTTTCTCTCATCAAATCGTCGGGCTTAACGGCGAGAATTCAAAGCCGTGCAGAAAGAATTTTTATAGTGATCGGCGAGGCGGAAGCGAAAATTCACAATACGACGATTGACAAGATTCACTTCCATGAAGTCGGCGCTGTGGATTCTATTGTGGATATTGTCGGTGCGTGCATCTGTTTGGAATACTTCGATATTGAAAAATTATATTCTTCTCCCGTTCGCATCGGCAACGGCGGTTTTGTAAACACGCAGCACGGCACAATGCCGATTCCGACCCCCGCAACAGTCGAAATTTTGAAAGGGTATCCAACAATTCCCACAGAAATTCCTCACTAGCTGACGACGCCGACCGGCGCAGGAATTATCAAAGCGCTGTCATCGGGAACGCTATCCCTCGAACAGCTCAAGGTACAGCACATCGGCTACGGAGCAGGAACGAAAGACCTTGCAGAGGTGCCGAATCTTCTGCGCGTGTTTATCGGCACATTCAATCCGGTGTATGAAGAGGACGAGCTTGTTGCGGTGGAGACTAACATTGACGACATGAATCCCGAACTCTACCCGTTCGTGATCGAGCAGCTTCTTGCAAACGGCGCGCACGACGCGTACCTGATTCCGGTGATCATGAAAAAAGGAAGGCCGGGAATTGTTCTCTCCGCTCTCGTGAACCGCGGCAATCTCGACAATGCTGCGAACATCATTTTTTCGCAAACAACAACGCTTGGCTTGCGCATTCAGCCTGTGGAGCGGAGAAAGCTTCAGCGCGGCTCGAAAACAATAACGACAAAATTCGGCAAGGTGAAAGTAAAGACTGTAATGACGAACGGAGCCGAGCGAATTGTGCCCGAATTTGAAGAGTGCAAGCGCATCGCTCAGGAGCAAAATATTCCGCTGAAGGAAGTTTATCGTCTCATAGAACAAGAATTGTGATTAGAATGTTTTGAGATTTGAGATCCAGGTACAGCGTTCTAACTTTGAACTTGAAACTTGCATCTCAAAACCCGAACCACGAACCGCACATGAACCAGCATTCCCATTTCGTTGATGTCTCGCTTCCTGTTCCTCTTTCGCAATCGTTCACATACATTCTCCCCCCGGAATTATCATCTTCCGCAATGGTCGGATGCCGCGTGCTTGTTCCATTCGGGAAGAAAAAACTCACCGGCATCATCGTCGCCTTCCCCCGACAATCGCCGCTCACTTCACTGAAACCGATTCACGACGTCCTCGATGCACAGCCGTCCGTTTCAGAAGAATTGCTGCGCTTGGCACAGTGGATTTCCGAATATTACTGCGCACCACTTGGCGAAGTGCTGAAAGCCTTTCTTCCGCAGGGCTTTTCATTAGAAAGCAGGCGGATTGTCTCCGTCATCAATCCTTCTGCCGGTGAAACGGCATTGCAAAAACAACGCTCGGCTCCGCAGCGAACGAAAATCCTTAGAGCACTACTGAACGGCGAATCGTACT
>JAGWND010000344.1 GCA_028873075.1 Bacteroidota bacterium | reverse complement strand
ACTCTTTTTCCAGAACGACAGAAATTCCCTGTCCCACGCCGATGCACATCGTCGCCAATCCATAGCGAACGTCGCGTCGTTGCATTTCATGAAGCAGTGTTGTCATGATGCGTGCGCCGCTGCATCCGAGCGGATGTCCGAGTGCAATTGCGCCGCCGTTGACGTTGACAATTGCCGCATTAAGTTTTAATTCTCGAATCACTGCGATTGATTGTGCAGCGAACGCCTCGTTCAATTCAACAAGTCCGAGATCGCTCACTGTGAGTTTTGCTTTTTGCAATGCTTTTTGAGTTGCAGGAACGGGGCCGATTCCCATATAGCGCGGGTCAACTCCTGCAACGCCGGCCGAAAGTATTCGAGCAAGCGGCTTCACGTTCAGTTCTTTCGCTTTTTTCTCTGACATCACAATTGTGCCGACGGCGCCGTCGTTGAGCGATGAAGAATTTCCGGCAGTTACCGTTCCGGGATCTCGGAATGCCGGCTTCAACACAGAAAGTTTTTCCAGCGAAGTGTTTTCCCGCGGTCCTTCATCATAGGAAATGAACTCCTGCGGCTCATTCGGTTTCGCAGAAGGGAGCGGCACGGAGATAATTTCTTCGGAAAATTTTTTTCGTGCAGCAACTGCGCGATGGTGGCTTTCCAGTGCAAATTCATCCTGCTCGCGGCGAGATACGGAATATTTCTCCGCGACATTCTCCGCGGTTTCTCCCATGCTTTCAAGAGGAAAGAGTTTTTTCATTTTCGGATTTGGAAAGCGCCAGCCGAGCGCGGTGTCATACGCGGTCAGATTTCCGTACAAAGCAGC
Organism: Bacteroidota bacterium; assembly: GCA_028873075.1. Classification (GTDB taxonomy): domain Bacteria; phylum Bacteroidota; class Ignavibacteria; order UBA10030; family UBA8401; genus JAJYOI01. The sequence continues at coordinate 403 of JAGWND010000344.1, read as the reverse complement.
ACCGGAAACATTTTTCGGAAAAACATACGGGGCGCGGGTCATGCTTTCTGCTCCGCCGGCAATGACGATTTCATTTTCACCCGACCAGACCGCCCGTGCCGCTTCAATCACTGATTCCATCGAAGAACCGCATAACCGGTTGATTGTAACAGCCGGAACGGAATGCGGAAAACCGGCAAGAAGCGATGCCATTCGCGCGAGATTACGGTTGTCTTCTCCGGCTTGATTTGCGCATCCCCAGAAAACATCTTCGATAGCCGACGGATCAAGATGAGTTCGTTGTACAAGTTCGCTCATCACGAGCGCGCTCATGTCGTCAACGCGGACATCCTTCAGCACGCCGCCGTATTTTCCGATCGGCGTTCTCAGCGCAGCAACGATCACCGCCTCTTGTTCCCTTGCC
>JAGWND010000190.1 GCA_028873075.1 Bacteroidota bacterium | reverse complement strand
TCATCGAACCCTCTTGCTCTGGTTCCACCCATAATTTGTAAATTGCTGCTCCGATAAGTATCAGGAATACCGCTGCCGCAACGCTGACGATTTGTGTCCACGCTAATGAAAAGCCTTCCTCGTTCTTCAAACGAGCACGTAAGCTCTTTTTGATTTCTCTGCGACCGAACCGGCGAATTCCGGCAATCAGTTCAGCTTCTTGCTCGACGATGCGGCGGCATTGTTCGCAATCGTAGAGGTGCATCCCGCACTCGCTTATCTTTTTTGAATCCAAACGCCGAAGGAGAAACTGCTCGACAAGATCAGCGTCGGATGTCCAATGGGATATTTTTTTATCGGACATTAGTCGTTTTTCTCTAACATTTGTTCAAGCAACTTTTTGCATTGATATTTTTTTGACTTCACGGTTTCTGCGTTTGCAAATCCGAGCTTCGCTGCAATTTCGTTCATCGAAAGTTCTTCCCAATAAAATAACACTAAAATTTGTCTGCATGGCTGACCGATTTTTTTCAATGCGCGGCTGATTTGTTCTGCTTTTTCACTTTCGATCAAATCATCTAATGCCGATGTTCGATCAGATGAAGTTGTTTCGGGATCAATCTCAGATGGCATTTCACGCCGTTGTCGCGCCAATCGTCTGAGCCAGAGATTTTTTACGGTACCAAGAATGAACGTGCTGAGCTTGGCGCGGTATTCAAACCTGCCGCTTCGTATTCTTTCCCACAAAATTATTACTGAATCCTGAAGCATATCTTTTGCATCTTCTTCGGTTCCTTTATTCCTGACAATAAACGATGTTACGCTCCGGCGGTTTGCCTGATATAGCTGCACCAGCGCTTCTTCATCACCCCGCCGGATCAGATCAATAATTTTCGAATCGGTGTTCAGGAACGAAAGTGACGGCTTCATTTACCTTTTACTAGTTAATGACATTAATAGACAAAAGGTGAACGGTAGAAACGGAGGAAGATACAAACAATTTTTCACAACAACCAATTTCAGGAAGGAGGCAATTATGACAGCGATGAATTTCAATCCGGCAATGTCAAGCAAGTCGCTTGATTTTCAGTTTCTTTACCAAAAACATGTTCTAAGGGGATTTCTCATTGCTGTAACCGTGCATCTATTTTTTATTGCGTCGTATTACGCTGCCCAAGCTTTCAGCTGGCAAGACCATCCGATGCGGATTACTGTTATTTTGGATCCGTCTCATATTGAACCGCCGCCGTCGCTCCTTAATGCAGATATTGCACCAAGAGTTACAGTTGCGACTGCGGCAAAGAAAGCAGAAAAAGGCATACCTGTTCCGATTCCCGATGCTGTAGCAGATCCTGAAGCAACGATTCCATCGCAAATTGATTTAGCGCGAACAACTACTACGAACAGCAACTCTACCGAAGTAGGAGAAAGAGGTACAAGCTCGAATCCATCTATTGAGATTGATGAACCACCGCCGCCTTTTTTGCCGGTTGAAAAACAACCCGTGCCGATAAAAACTCCCGTGCCGGAATTTCCTGAAGTAGCACGCCGAGCAGGAATCGAAGGCACAGTGTGGGTGAGCATCTGGGTTGACAAATTTGGTAACGTTAGAAAGGCCGAAGTAGCGAAATCTACAGCCGATATTTTTAACAAAGCTGCGCTTGATGCGGCACGCCAGTGGAGCTTTACACCGGCTGTGATGAATCATGGCCCTGTGGCGGTGTGGGTAACGGTACCGTTCAAATTTACTCTTAAACACTGAAGAAAGTTACAACGGACTGATGATGTAAGCTTCACGTACGATAAAAAGATTACTTCTCAAGAGCGGCTCCATTTTTCTTTGCGGTCGCTCTTTTTATTTTTTCCCAATTGCTTTTCTTGCCGACACTTGGTAGCTTCTAATTACCAATTACGAATTACCAATAACCGATTACCATTAAACAATCATGCAAAGAAACACGATCGGACAAAAGAAAAAGATCGCGCTCATCGCTCATGATAACAAAAAGCATGAGCTTCTCGAATGGACGCGGGAAAACAAATCGCAGCTTTCGCGGCACCGCCTTTTTGCGACCGGAACGACAGGCACCCTGCTTGAAAGCGAGCTTAATCTGAAAATCACGAAATTGGAAAGCGGTCCGCTCGGCGGCGATCAGCAAGTCGGTGCGAAAGTTGCCGAAGGAGAAATTGATTTTCTCATTTTCTTTTGGGACCCGTTGGAACCGCAATCGCACGATCCGGATATCAAAGCATTGCTGCGGATTGCAGCGGTGTGGAATATTCCCGTGGCGTGCAACAGAACGTCCGCTGATTTTATGATTACGTCCCCCCTGATGAAGAAGAAATACTCGAGAAGTATTCCCGATTATCAGGCGTACCGTGAACGGTTGAAACGAAAGGCGTCAGGCTAATTCAACAATTGGAGGTGCAGTGAAAACGTACTCGATTTCGATGTCGGCTTTTTTCGATGCAACTCCTGAGCAGGTGTTTCGCGCTCTTACAGATTCAAAACAAATCGAGGTGTGGAGCGGGCAATCGGGAAAAGTGGAATTAAAGAAAAACGGGAAAGTAAAAATGTTCAATGAGTGGGCGAAAGGAAGCGTGTTGAAATTTTCTGACGGCAAAACATTGGAATACACATGGCATACCGCAGATTGGGACGACCACATCGAAGCATCGGTTGTGAAATTCTCTTTTTCTTCGACTGCCAAAGGAGCGAAAGTATCGCTGCGACACGTTCATCTTCCGAGCGCGAAAGAAGCGCAGAGTCACAAAGAGGGATGGAAAGAATTTGTTTTCGATCCGTTGAAAGAGTTTTTCAGGAAATGAGCAAAGAAGGTTTTTGAAAAATGAAAAAGAAAGTCGCTCTCACGTCGTTTCGGGAGAAATTCACACACACCGGGTTGCGTGAAGACGATCTTGACCCCAACCCGATTCGCCAGTTCCAACAATGGTTTCGCGAAGCGGAGGATCGGCATATCGCCGATGTCAATGCGATGACGCTTGCAACCGCGTCGCGCGGCGGAATTCCGTCTGCACGCATCGTTCTTCTCAAAAGCTTCGATGAACGCGGGTTTGTTTTCTACACAAACCATGAAAGCGAGAAGGGGAAGGAGCTTGCCGACAATCCAAACGTCGCGCTTGTGTTTCATTGGAAAGGGCTTGAGCGGCAAGTGCGCATCAACGGAACTGTCGCGAAAATTGCTCAGGAAGAATCGGAGAGCTATTTCCATTCCCGGCCGAGAGGAAGCCAGCTTAGCGCGTGGGCATCTCATCAAAGCGAAGTGGTTAACGGCAGAGATGTGCTGGAAATGAAGATGCAAGAGTACGAAAAAAAATTCAAAGGGAAAGAAATCCCCTGTCCTCCGTATTGGGGCGGATTTTGCGTTGTGCCCTCTTCGATGGAATTCTGGCAGGGGCGTCCGAACAGGCTTCACGACCGGCTGCGGTACACGCTGAAAAAAGGGAGATGGATCGTGGAACGCCTTTCTCCGTAGTTTGATTTTTGTCAAAAAAAGTACTACTTTTCCATATAGCAAACGGATCGGATCAGTTCTAAATCTTTGGAGGTCTCATGGCTCAAGATGACGATGGAATGGGAAAAGGCTTGCTTCTCGGACTGCTCGCAGGAAGCGTGATCGGAGCGGTCGTCGCTTTGTTGTACGCGCCGAAACCGGGGCGCGAACTTCGCGCCGACATAAAAAATAAAGCAAATGAATTAGCCGACGATGCTGATGAGTACGTCAAAATGGCAAGAACGAAAGCCGTTGACATCATCAACGACGGGAAGCGACGCTCGGAGCAGCTTATTACCGAAGCAAAGAAGCGCGCGGAAACGCTTCTCGGCGACGCGGAAAAAATTCTCACCGATGCAAAGGAACGCGTGGAAGAGGTGAAAGCAAAATCAACCCGCCCGAAGAGTCCTTCAGACAATGATAAACCCCGCGCATGATTTCGTAGCCTCAGACTGTATGTCTGCGGTGGTGGCGCTATTTTGATATTTTACCAAACGGAGACTGACGTGGAACTTCTTTTACAGGTTGTTCAGATTGTCGCGCTGTTATGTGTAGCGGCACTTGCTATATATGCAGTTGTCATTTTGGTGAAAGTGAAAGACATTTTAAGCCATGTTGAAACGGAAGTGAAAGGGGTGAGCGTTCGTGTCACTCCCGTCTTGGAAAATATGGAAGTCATCACCTCGAAGCTTCGCTCCATCACGGATACGGTTGATGAAGAAGTCACGATTGTAAAACGATCCGTTGAGACGTTGCAGACTGTTTCGAGCACGATTGTTGATTTCGAGCAGCGCATCCTCGATAAAATTGAAACGCCTGTTCTCGACGTCGCGGGTACCATCGGTTCCGTTATCAGCGTTGCAGCGAAGGTTCTGAAACGCCTGCGCGGCGGGTAAGCGTTGTTTTGCGAAACTAGATTTTTCCGCACACAAGTTCTTCCTCTCTTAACAAAAACGCGATAAGATGTGTCGCGCATATGAAACAGTTCTTTCTACACGACAAAGAATTCTCTTTGAGACAAGGAGTCTATAGTGAACCAGAATGTTCTTCAGAAGGAATATCTTCCTTCACAGATTCGGACCGTCGCCTTGGTCGGGCACGGAGGAGCGGGCAAAACCTCGCTTTCTGAGGCGGCGCTCTTTGCGACCGGCATCACAAACCGTCAGGGGAGAATTGAAGACGGGGCGACAGTCTCCGATTACCATCCTGATGAAATTGAACGACGTTTTTCCATCAACACCTCGCTGCTTGTCTGCGACATCAATTCGACAAAAATCAACATTCTCGATACACCCGGCTACACCGATTTCACCGGCGAGGTAAAAGCCTCGCTGAAGGTTTCCGATGTTGCTGCCGTTTTTGTCAAAGCGTTCGAAGGCGTTGAAGTCGGAACCGAAATTGTGTGGCGCTATGCGGAGGAATACAAACGCCCGACACTTTTTATTGTTAGTAAGATTGATCATGACAATGCGGATTTTTCAAAAGCGGTGAAGCAGATCAAGGAGCGGTTCAGTAACGATGCCGTGATCGCAACGTTTCCTGTCGGTATCGGAGCGAACGTACAGTCTGTTGTCGATGTGCTTGGAATGAAATTGTTGACCTTCAAGTCCGGCGGAAACGGAAGCTTCACCGAACATGAGATTCCAGCCGAGCTGAAGGAGCAGGCCGCGCAGCTGCACGAAGAGCTTGTCGAGAAAATCGCGGAATCGGATGAAACGCTTCTCGACAAATTTTTCGAAGCCGGAACGCTCGGTGAAGAGGAGCTTCGCACCGGTTTGAAGCGCGGCATTGCGGAGCGAAAAGTGCTCCCTGTCTTTGCTTCCGCTCCGACAGTGAATATCGGTGTGCTCAATGTTTTTCAGTTCATCGTGAACTATTGTCCCTCGCCCGAACATGCTGTCGTTGCCGGAATCGAGCCGTCGTCTCAAAAGGCAATCGAGATCAAGAGTGATGCCGGCAAGTCCGCGCCGCCGGCATTGTTTGTCTTCAAAACAGTTTCCGAGCATCACGTCGGCGAGCTATCGTTCTTCAAAGTGTACTCCGGTACGATCTCCGCGGGAATGGATTTGGTAAACGAGGCAAACAATAAAGTTGAGCGTCTCGGACAAATTTTCCTGATGAACGGAAAAGAACGAAAAGAAGTCGCAAAGCTCTACGCAGGCGATCTCGGCGCGGTTGTCAAATTAAAAGACACGCACACGAACAATACACTGAGCTCGAAATCGCTTCCGGTGATTTTTGCGCCCATCGGGTTTCCGGAGCCGGTGATCAGCGCCGCCATTGTTCCGAAGTCGAAAGGAGAAGAAGATAAAATCGGTACCGGACTTCATTCGCTTCATGAAGAAGATCCGACGTTCATCATGAAATACGACAGCGAGACAAAGCAAACAGTGGTGTACGGGCAGGGCGAGCTTCATCTCACCATCATCATCAAGCGCCTGAAGGAAAATTTCGGCGTTGATGTTGATGTGATTGAGCCGCGTATTCCGTACCGCGAGACAATTAAAGCTATTGCGGCAGATGCGGAATACAAGCATAAGAAGCAGTCGGGCGGGCGCGGACAGTACGGTCACGTGCATTTGAAAATCGAGCCGCTCACGCGCGGTGCGGGATTTCAGTTTGAAGATGCGATCGTCGGCGGCGTTGTGCCGGGAAGATTTGTTCCCGCTGTCGAAAAAGGCATTGGTGAAGCGATGCAAAGCGGCGTCATCGCCGGGTATCAGGTTGTTGATGTGAGAGTAACGTTGTTCGACGGCACGTATCACGACGTTGATTCGGACGAAATGTCGTTTAAGATTGCATCATCCATGGCGTTCAAAAAAGGATTCAAGGAAGCGAAGCCGATTCTTCTCGAACCGATGTACGAAGTGGAGGTCATGGTGCCGGAAGAACACATGGGAGATGTGATGGGGGACCTGTCGAGCCGGCGGGGAAAAATTTCCGGTATGGACAGCGATGGCTCGCATCAAATTATCAAAGCCATTGTTCCGCTGAAAGAATTATATCGTTACTCGACTACGCTGCGCTCGATGACGCAGGGGCGCGGAATTCATCGCCAGAAATTTTCGCATTACGAGGAGGTGCCGCGTGAAATTACGGAGAAAATCATCGAAGAGTATACAAAATCAAGACAAGGGGAAGAATAAAGAATTTCTTGGACACCGGTTCGGCACAGCGAAGAAGCGTACCTGATACATAAGAAAAAAACTGAGCGGTTAGAAATTT
>JAGWND010000189.1 GCA_028873075.1 Bacteroidota bacterium | reverse complement strand
ATAGAAACAATGAAGATACCTGAAAGTGAGGGGGTCGTTATCTACGGAAAAGGCCCCGCTTTTCTTTACTCATATCTCACTCTCAAATACGGTCACGCTTTGTGGACAGCAGTGTACTCGCCGCAAAACAATCCTATTATTGTTTCCTCTAAGATTACGAAGTACAAAGTTGGAGATAGTTTCGGGAAAGAGACGATCTTAAAACACATTCCATATCATCAACAAAAGCGAAAGTATGGTGCGGCTTCAGTAAAGGTTAATAAGAAGATCATCGCCTTCTTGGGTCCTCCGAACAGCGGAAAAAGTGTTTTCTTAAATGCGATCAAATTACAGTTGCAGAATACACTTCCCTCTGAATTCTTTCATAATGCAGTATTTGCTTATCGTGCTTGCCCCGATGCAGAAGGAGATTGGTTTTATAAAACACCGGTTGAAGAAGTGAAGAAATATGGATATGAATATCAATATGATGAGGAATTTGTCGAAAAGGCTTGTGAGCAATTACAGTCGCTCAAGGAAGAAAAAGATTTAATGTTAGTTGACTGCGGAGGGAAAATAGACAAACGCAATTCCCAAATATGGGATCTGTGTACTCATGCTATTATTATTTCTTCCGTTCCGTCTAAGATAACTGAATGGCGCGGTGGTGCAGCAGCAAGTGGCTTGAACATATTAGCTGAAGTTGAATCCGTTTTGGATGGAACAACTGAAATAATCTCTATTGCTGACCCGATTGTTCTGCGAGTAGGGAAGCTTGAACGAGGTAATTCCTCTGTTCACGTGCCCCCAGTTCTGATTGAAAGAATCACAAATGGATTGCACATCCTATTACCCAATATATAAGGATTCGCTCTATGAACACGACTGCAATTGTTGTTGAACATCTTGTTATAGGCATTCAAACCGCCTTGTGGGTTATACTGATTATTGCCGCTGTGTATGGTTATGGTTGGATTGACATTCTTGCTGTTCCATCGCAGATCATTACTGTTTTATTTATGGCGCTTGTTTTTTATCCGATGGGGGTGTTTATTGATGAGTTTTCCGATTTTTGTTTTAAACGATGGAGTCTAAAAATTCGAAGGGAAAACATTGTTGATGATAATCAGACAGCGTATCGGTTGCTGGTGGTATTAAAGGATCCCTCCACTTCTCGTTACTTCCAGTATTTACGCAGCAGAATTCGAATAGCACGTTCTTCCGTTTTGAACTTTTTCTTTCTCACCAGTGCAGCCGTTTTTTTTACACAACGTCAACTTCACGTTGTACTTGGTAATAGGGTTGTGGGTGCAATAATTTTGGAGTTGTTTGCAGGGAGCGCGATGATATTATTGGCATTGTTTTCATGGAAGCGTGTCAGTATCACTTTTGCTAGAAGAATTAAATGGGGATATGATGCCTTGCAATATTTGAAGGACAAAAACGATTCGAAAACTTCGCGCCAAACAGGGCAAGTCGAAGAGAGCGGAAATTGAAGTTTTACTTATAGACTTTTCCAGTCCTCGCTCGACAAAAAAAAGTATGCCCTCCAAAAAACTCAAAGTAGTTTATTCAGTAGGCAACCCAAGAGTAAGAGATGACCCCGCCGGTAAGCACGGGGCCATCTCTTTTTCCATACTACATCACGCATCCGCGGGTGTTACAACCACCGTGCTCGAATGATTTAATTTTCACAATGCTGTGCTCCTTTTTTTGCATTCCCAAAGTAACTTTTGTATATTTTGTTAACACTGAGTCCCGCAAAGCGGGACTTTTTTATACTGAATATCGAAAAATGTTATGAGCACAATTCGCACGCGGTTTGCGCCAAGCCCTACAGGATTTCTTCACGTCGGCGGTTTGCGGACGGCGTTGTATAACTATTTGCTCGCGAAAAAGGAAAGCGGCTCGTTCATTCTTCGCATTGAAGATACCGACCAATCGCGTAAGGTAGAAGGTGCGATGGAAAATTTGATTGAGACACTTCATTGGGCTGGAATTGAGTTCGATGAAGGACCGGGGAAAGAAGGGGAGTTCGGCCCGTATATTCAATCGCAAAGGCTTACAACGTATCAACATTACGCGCATCGGTTGGTAGAAGAAGGGAGAGCGTATTATTGTTTCTGCACACCGGAGCGATTGGAAGAAGTCCGGCGAAAACAAATCGCGCAGAAAATAAATCCATCCTACGACCGCCGCTGCCGAAGCTTAACGAAAGAAGAAACCGTTCAGCGCCGCAAAGCCGGTGAGACATTCGTGATACGAATGAAAGTACCGTTTGAAGGCGAGCTGACGTTTAACGACATTATTCGGGGTGAAGTAACGATCTCCTACGGGATCCTTGATGACCAGGTGATTTTGAAATCTGACGGTTATCCCACGTACCATCTCGCTGTTGTCGTTGATGATCACTTGATGAAAATCAGTCACGTGATTCGCGGTGAAGAATGGCTTTCGAGCACTCCGAAGCATGTGTTGCTGTATCAGTATTTTCGCTGGGAGTTACCCCGGTTTGCACATTTGCCGCTCCTGCTTAATCCCGATAAATCGAAGCTGAGCAAGCGGCAGGGAGATGTCGCGGTCGAGGACTATCGTTTGAAAGGGTATTTGAAAGAAGCGTTGGTGAACTTCGTGGCATTTCTCGGCTGGAATCCGGGGGATGAGAGAGAGATATTTTCGCTCGGCGAACTTGTCAAGGACTTTTCGTTGGAGCGCGTCGGTAAATCGGGCGCGGTGTTCAACATTGAAAAATTGGATTGGATGAATTTTGAGCACCTTCGAAGAAAGCCCGATACAGATGTTCTTTGCATGTTGAAAGAAAAATTGGCTTCGTCTCCTTTTGCCGGCAAGCATTTCACAGATGCGTATCTTCTCAGCGTCATCGGCGCCATGCGAGAACGGGTAACATTTGTAAGAGATTTTCTCGAAAAATCTCCGTATTTTTTCCAAGCGCCTTCGGATTATGATGCCGATGTTGTCAAAAAAAGATGGAAGAAGGAATCGCCGCTGCATCTTAAACAATTAGTTGAAGAATTTTCAGCATTGGAGAATCCGAAAAAAGAAGAGTACGAAGCGGCGCTTCATCGCGCTGCGGAATCGCTTCGCATTAAAAACAGCGAGTTGATACATCCGCTGCGGCTGGCAGTTTCAGGAATAGGCGCAGGACCGGGAGTGTTCGATATTCTCTTCATTCTCGGGAAAGAGGAAACGCTGCGAAGGATCAATTCTGCAATAAAAGAACTTTCCGCTGCAATGGCTTTACCGAAATGACAATGCTTGATGCTGAAAGAAATATGAGCGCCACGGACGAAAAGTCGTTTACTCCCAAAAATTTCATCCGCGAAATCATTGATGACGATCTCAAAACGAACAAGTACGCCGGCAAAGTTCATACGAGATTCCCTCCGGAGCCGAACGGCTATCTTCATATTGGTCATGCAAAGTCCATTTGTCTCAACTTCGGCATCGCGAACGATTACAAAGGATTGTGCAACCTGCGTTTCGATGATACGAATCCGAGCAAGGAAGAAGTGGAATACGTCGAGTCAATCCAGCAGGATGTTCGCTGGCTTGGCTTCGATTGGGACGATAGATTATTTTACGCGTCCGATTATTTTGAAAGGCTGTACGAATTTGCCGCCACGCTGATCAAAAAAGGAAAAGCGTACGTGTGCGATCTTTCTGCCGAAGAAATTCGTCGGTACAGGGGAACGTTGACCGGGCCGGGAAAAGAAAGTCCTTACCGGAGCCGAACCGTTGAAGAGAATCTCGCTCTCTTTCAACGAATGCGGAACGGAGAATTTCCAGACGGCTCGAGAACGCTGCGCGCAAAAATCGATATGGCATCTCCGAATCTCAACTTGCGCGACCCGGTAATGTACCGTATTCTTCGCTCGAAGCATCATCGAACCGGAGACACGTGGTGTGTTTACCCGACGTACGATTGGGCGCACGGCCAGTCCGATTCTATTGAGGGAATCACGCATTCGATCTGCACGCTCGAGTTTGAAATTCATCGCCCGCTCTACGATTGGTTTCTTCACGAGCTGGAAATTCATCATCCGCGTCAAATCGAGTTCGCGAGATTGAATTTGACATACACGGTGATGAGCAAACGCAAACTGCTCGAGCTTGTTGAAGAGAAGCATGTCGACGGCTGGGACGATCCGCGGATGCCGACAATCTCCGGGTTGCGCCGCCGCGGGTACACGCCGGAATCAATTCGGCTGTTTGCCGACCGTATCGGTGTTTCAAAGAATGAAAGCACGATTGATGTCGCGCTGCTCGAGGATTGTCTGCGAAGCGACCTCAATAAGTGTGCAGCGCGTGTCATGGCAGTGCTTCGCCCGCTCAAGGTCGTTATTGAAAATTACCGGGACGGAGCCGGAGAAGAGCTTGAAGCAATTAACAATCCCGAAGATCCGTCCATGGGCTCGCGGAAGATTCCGTTTTCAAAAGTCATCTACATCGAACAGGATGACTTTCGGGAAATTCCTCCGAAAAAATATTTCCGGTTGTCCCCCGGGGCTGAAGTCCGGTTGCGTTATGCGTATATCGTCAAATGTGTTGATGTTGTGAAGGATAATAAAACGGGGGAAGTCGTTGAGCTTCGATGCACGTACGATCCTGAGACGAAAAGCGGTTCGTCGCAAAGCGGACGAAAGGTGAAGGGAACAATTCATTGGGTGTCGGCGGCGCACGCGCTGGATGCAGAAATTCGCTTATACGACAGGTTGTTCAACGTTGAAGACCCGAACAGCGATAACTGGAAAGAGTGTATCAACCCGAACTCGGTCGTAATTCTGAGAAATTGTAAAGTTGAGCCGGATCTTGCCTCGGCAAAGCCGCAGGATCGTTTTCAATTCGAGCGTCTTGGTTATTTCTGCGTTGATGATGATTCGACATCGGGTGCGCTTGTTTTTAATCGTGCTGTGACACTGCGCGATACATGGTCGAAGATTCAAAAAGCTTAAATTGGATGCATGGTAAATGGATTGCTGGATTGATAGTGGCGGCTCAATGCAATAATCAAAAAATCCGACTATCCGTTGCTTTTGTGATAGTTTAGGTCTTTGTTGTCTGACAATTATATTCAGAGACATGTGAAAAACTATTTTTAAATAACGCTCTGTCGCACTGAGCGTAGTCGAAGTGCGAAAATTGGAACAACATCATGGTTCGACTTCGCTCACCACGACTAACTCGAGAGTTCTTCAGATGTTTCGTTCAATGAAAAATTCAGACATTATCCGTCTTCACAATGCAGTGTTTTATGCGTATCACGGTGTTCTTTCCGACGAACAGAATTTAGGCGGGAAGTTTGAAATTGATATCGAGTTGCGCTGCGATCTTTCCGCCGCAAAAGAATCCGATGCGCTTGAGAGTACCGTCAATTATGAAAAAGTGTACGGCTGCATGAAAAAAGTTGTCGTTGGAAAAAAATTCAGATTGCTTGAAGCGCTTGCAAGCTCGATTGCACAAGGCATTCTGAACGAATTTCCGCTTGTGCAGTCTCTCGTTGTGCGCGTCCGGAAGCCTGGAGCACCTGTGCACGGAGTGATTGATCACGTAGAAGTTGAAATCGAACAGTCGAGATAGAAAGTGGAGCGTGTTGTGGAAAATGTTTTTTTGAGCTTAGGATCGAATGTCGGCACGCGGAGTGCATACCTCCAGAAAGCTGTGGACGGCATTGCAGAATTTCCCGGGACTGATCTTGTGAAAATATCGAGCGTTTATCAGACAGAACCGGTAGGTGTTACAAGGCAGCGGGATTTTTACAATGCTGCAGTTTGGCTCGTGACTCGTTTAGACGCGCATGAGTTTCATGCGAGAATGAAGACACTCGAACAAACAATCGGACGCCGGCGCACGTTTCGCTGGGGTCCGCGCGAAATTGATATAGACATTCTGTTGTTCGGCGACCTCGTTGTAGATGAAGCGCTTCTCAGAATCCCGCACAAAGCAATGACGCTGCGGCGGTTTGTCCTGACACCCCTTGCCGAAATCGCGCCGGATGCGATCCACCCCGTTCTGCAGGAAACCGTTGCATCGCTCGCTGGAAGATGCACGGACACGAGCGCGGTAGAGCGGCTGCCGGAGGTGCCGTTGAATTTTTCATTCGATATCAGGGAGTGATTGTGGGATTACCACATACAGATATTCGATACATTGCAATTGAAGGTGTTATCGGAGCGGGAAAGACGTCACTTGCGCACATGCTTGCCGAGCGGCTCAATGCGCGGCTCGTGCTTGAGAAATTCGAGGAGAATCCGTTTCTCGAACGGTTTTATGAAGACCCGGACCGGTTCGCATTTCAAACGCAGATATTTTTTCTTCTGAGCCGTTACAGGCAGCAGCAGGAATTGTTTCAGGCGGATTTGTTCCAACATGTTCTCGTGACGGATTATATCTTCGATAAAGATAAAATCTTCGCGTACCTCAATCTTCAGGACGACGAGCTGAAGCTGTACGAAACAGTCGTTTCCGCGATTGAAAAAAATATTCCGACTCCCGATATGGTGATCTATCTTCAGTCGAGTGTGCCACGATTGATGGATAATATCAAAAAACGGGGAAGAAAATTTGAAGAGAATATGCCGGAAGACTATATCAAAGATTTGAACGAGGCGTACAATTATTTCTTTTTCCGGTACAAAAATTCTCCTCTGCTGATCGTCAATGCTACGGAGATTGATTTCGTCGGGAAGCCGGACGATTTCGAGAACTTGTTTCAGGAAATTCTTCGCACGAGCCGGGCGCCTGTGGAATACTACAATCCGCCGCGCGGAAATATTCAGCCCGCGAAAAAAGTGAGAACA
>JAGWND010000343.1 GCA_028873075.1 Bacteroidota bacterium | reverse complement strand
ATCAGTCTAAAGCATTGCAATGATGTAGCATTTCAGACATTTTCTCGGAGGAATGATGCAGTACGATATTAAAGCAATCAACGAAAAAATCCAGAAAGAAAGCGCGTTCGTTGATTTGTTGACAATGGAAATCGGCAAGACTATTGTCGGCCAAAAATATATGACCGAGCGTCTGCTCATCGGGCTTCTTGCCAATGGCCACATTTTGTTGGAAGGGGTGCCCGGCTTGGCAAAAACGCTCGCCGTGAAAACGCTCGCGCAGGCAATTCAGGCAAAATTCCAGCGCATTCAGTTCACTCCCGACCTTCTTCCCGCCGATCTCGTCGGCACGCTTATCTACAACCAGAAAGATTCAAAATTCCAGACAAAAAAGGGGCCGATCTTCGCGAATTTTATTTTGGCGGATGAAATAAACCGTTCTCCGGCAAAAGTACAAAGCGCGCTCCTCGAAGCTATGCAGGAGCGGCAGGTGACGATCGGCGAGGAGACCTTCAAATTGGATGAGCCGTTTCTCGTTCTCGCAACACAAAACCCGATTGAACAGGAAGGCACCTACCCCCTGCCGGAAGCACAGGTTGACCGCTTCATGCTGAAGATTAAAATTGATTATCCCAGCAAGGACGAGGAACTTCAGATCATGCGGCAGAACATCAGTACGCCGAACGGCGAAGTGAAAGCTGTCATCGCTCCGAGAGAAATTTTGAAAGCCCGTGCTGCGATGAATGAAATTTACATGGACGAAAAAATCGAGCGCTATATTCTCGACATCGTCTTCGCAACACGCAGCCCGAAAAATTACGGCGTTGATAACGTTGCACAGCTTATCAGCTACGGCGCTTCGCCGCGCGCAACGATCAATTTAGCGCTGGGAGCGAAAGCGTACGCGTTCATCAAGCGGCGCGGCTATGTAATTCCGGAAGATGTCCGCGCTGTAAGCCTGGATGTTCTGCGCCACCGCGTTGCGGTGACGTACGAAGCCGAAGCAGAAGAAGTCACTTCCGAAAACATCATTCAGGAAATTTTGAACAAGATCGAAGTGCCGTGATCAGTAACCGCAAAACTCAAAAACACAAAAAAGGAATAGTGGAATTTTGGAATGATGGAATAATGATTTGCCAGGTACACGCGCTCCCCAATTCCATCGTTCCAATTTCTTCATGCCTTTGTAACTGAGCGGCAAAGTAAAAGCAATGACAACAGCAGAGTTATTAAAAAAAGTACGGCAGATCGAAATCAAAACGCGCGGACTTG
>JAGWND010000188.1 GCA_028873075.1 Bacteroidota bacterium | reverse complement strand
GTGTCAGGCTGGCGGGCACAAATTGCTTTTGCAGCGCATCAACCGTTGCAACATCTGTGCCGATGATGAGAAGCACATACGCTGCAACGACAAACAAAACATAGCCGAGGACGGTCGAATTCATGAACATATCTCCGTTAAAGATTAATAAAGTCTGTACAATATTGCGCGAACATTGTCCATGGAAGGATCAAGCTCGAGCGCCTTTTCCCAACTGATCTTTGCCTGATTCATATTTTGCAGCATGTAATACACCGAGCCTTTGATGGCATGTGCTAACGCCAAATTCGGTGCAGCATCAATAGACCTGTTTATTGCCACCAACGCCTCTGTGTAACGCTTCAGGGAAAAGAGCCGTTGTGCTTCTTGTAGGCTGTACAGTGCGCGGTTGTAGTCGGCATCTTCTTTTGTGTACGTGCCCGTCCGCTGCTGGCGCCTCACTCTTGAGGTATCAACAATATCTTCAATATCCGAAGCAATATTTTCTTCGCGCGGTTTCAGAAGCTGGTCCGTAACCTCTTCTGCCTGTTGACGTCGTTCTCTCTGCGACGTATTTCCGGTTTGGTTCCGCGGGGGTGGAGTGGTAATCTCAGAAGCATTTGCCGGAGGCTTAAATGCTTTTCCGGAATAGTCGATTGAAAAATCAATGTCGCGGTTGTATAAATCGAGCAGAACATCCATGTTGAGTGTCGGTGTGTTCAGCTTTACAGTCGCAGGTGCTGAGGGGATGACGGCATTTTGTCCCTGTACGTTCTGAAGAGAATCCTGCGCGCTAGTGCCGCTGGGCGCTTGTGCTCTGCCGTTTACGACAAAAAGGCAGAGAAGAAGAAAAGAAAACAAAATTTTCATACTACCACCTTCTTAAAGAACAAAATTTACCTGCAAGCCGTAAATGGGCCCGCCGAGATCGGATCGAGCAAAATTGTTTTTGACAATAATAAAATTGTAGAGTCCTGTAATGCCGATATTTCGGCTCAAACGAAGCGATAATCCACCGCCGTACAATTCAGAAATCCCGTTCTTGAATGAAATGTCGAATCCACCGGATACGTCGAGCAACAGCAATCCGGGTCCAACTGCTTCATTGCCGATCACTTCGAATGAGAAACCCGGTTGAACAATAAATCCCATCAAGCCCAGGTCAGATGTTCCTATCACCCGCCCGTCAATGTAAAATTTCAGAAAATCCAAAATCGTTGCCATTTCGTTGATGCGGTAACCAAGAGAATAATATCCGTACGAACCCGCCGTATCTTTTACTCCCTTTTGGTATCTGGTCGCAACCTGAAATCCTACGGAAAGAAAATTCTCAATAAGTCCGGTTTTTCGCCGCAGCTCGTACTCCCGTTCCAACTCTTTCGTTGCATCCATCGGCAGTACACGATATTCGGCGCTCATTTCTTTGCTCCAGACGGTAATGCCGCTGAGGTCGTTGATATTGACAAACATCATAATCTTGTTCGGGGAAATAAGAACGTCAGCGTTGACAATGCCGTCAATACCTCGCTGGTGAGCATAGTTTCGAAGCTCTTCTTCCGAGTACGTATTCTTCACCTGAAGCGTGCTATCGGTCGCTCTGAAAGACAATGTTTTCAAATCTTGAGAAGAAGAAACCGCGAAACGTCTTCCTTCTGTCAGCGCATTTTTCAGTCGCTGTTCAAAGTAGCTCACAAGAAATTGCAATTCTGAGTACGTGAGCTGTTCCTTGAAGGGCCAATGTACTTTGACTTTGTAAATGATCAATGTCCGGATGTTCGGTGTAACGTTTTCAACGCCGCTTATCTGGCTTAGCAGCGAATCTACAGCAACATCGAATTTTGGAAAGATCGAAATCAGTGTAGAGTTTTCAAGAGACGGAGTCTCGCTCGCAGGTCGTAACGGTGCCTGTTGGCTCTGCGCGGAATTTGTTGGCGGTTGGCTGTAAAGTTGAGTGGTAATGAAAAAAAACGATGTGTAGGAAAGTAACAAACGTGTAGCACTCTTCATCCATCTTTGCATAAGTTGTGTCTGCGTTTGGTGATTGAATATTTTATTGTGTACTTTGACTACTACTTATTTATGAAATTATCGGAAACAATTTATATCTTCCTTGCAAACGCTTCCATAATTGGCAGTAATATAACAGAATTTTCAGTTTTGTCAAGGAAAAAAGCCGATGATTAAAGTCTGTCACGAGTATATTCCCTAACTCCAAACTGGGAAATATCTTACGGAGCTTCGAACCTCATGCCGGAGAAGAAATCACTTGCTACAGTGAAAATTTTATGTATATTAGCCATTTATGCGTTCTCTTTCCATTGGTCGAAAGAAAATACAATGAATTGGTGCCGGCGCTTGATATTTTTTTTGAACCTGATAGCTTTGAGTGGAGGGATCTTTTCTCTCCAAGGGCAGCCTATTATTCAACAGGAATCCCCTGTCATTCAAGTAGGTGCCGGCTTCTATGATGTTCGCAGAGCGAGCGTCACATCTGAATTTCAAATAGAAATTTTTTTCCCTTCAAAACTGAGTTTCATTCGGCCTCTTGCAAGTGCGATGGCAACCGGAAAACGAGATTTGTTTGTAAGTATTGGAGCAGGAATTCCGATAAAGCTTTCAAGTGCTCTCGTATTTCTTCCGAGCCTCTGCGGAGGAATATACCATCATGGGAACGGAACCGAGCTTGGCTATGCAATGGAATTTCGTTCTGACATTGAGATCACGTACGAATTGACGCAACGTTCATCAGTCGGGGTTGGTATCTATCACTTTTCAAATGGCTCTCTTTCAAAAACGAATCCGGGGCTGGAATCGCTTCTTCTTTCCTACACGTACCTGCCGTAAAAAAGTGAATGTAGTTTTCTTGATTCCACTGCTGCGGATTTGTATATTACCTAAGTCTGTATTGCCAAAGTGGCGGAATTGGTAGACGCGCTGGACTCAAAATCCAGTCTGGCTTACCCCAGGTGAGGGTTCGAGTCCCTCCTTTGGTACACATGAAGACACCCGACACCTTGATGGTGTTGAACATCATCTTCTCTATTTCCCGATTCGAAACTCAAACTCCACCGAAGCCCACACGCCGATTGGCACGCCATGAATTTGAGCCGGCGAAAATTCCCACTGCATAATCGCTTTCGAAACCGGTTCGACGAACGCTTCATTTGTGGCGCTGAGTATCTCGTACTTCTCCGGTTTTCCTTCTTTATCAATCCATACACGGACGTCAACAACGCCTGTCATCGGATTTTCAATCATGTAGCGCGGAAGAGTCGGCGAGACTTGTATCAGCGGTATCGGACGCTGCGAAAGAGCCGGCGGTTTTTCTCCTTGCGCCTGATTTGAGGTAAACGTTACAGCTTGTGCCGAGTCGCCTTTGTTGATAAACCCTACGTCGAGAGAATCCTTCTCATACTGCTTAACAAGAGTCGTATCACCTTTCCCGGCTGAACCGTAATTTTCCGGAATGCGAATGGCAACATTGTGTTCTGTTGTCTTTTGAGTTTGCGGAGCCGTTCGTGTTCGTCTCCACACGGAAATTTGAATTGCTCCGTAATCCCGCTTCACTTCGAGAAGCGAGTCAGCAGCTTGTGTAATGACAATTGGAACGCCGCGCTTCAAGACTTCGACATAGAATTGCTTCCCTTCGATGCGAAGAATTTTCCCATGGAACGGTTTCCCTTTTAGGGGAATAAAAAGATCGTGATAATCGTTTTCGCTAGGGCGGCGTTGATTTACTTGTTGTCCAAAAGACTGTTCGAAGAGAAACCCGCTGCACAGCAAAACGAATGCAAGCCGGAATAAAGAACAGAGTAATGCATGCCGTGTCATTATTCTTCCGATTTATAAAGCGAGGAAGCATCATGCAGTTCATTCTTTATCCCGTCGTGAACAACAAATTTCGCGCCGGCACTCCAAATTGATGCGCTTCCGTACGCTCCATTTTTGTTCAGCGCGTAAAATTTCACATCGAAATTCGGACGACCTCGATTATCCTGTAAACGCCGCTCTTTGTTATGGTCAACAATTCGTTGACACGCCATCACACACGCTTCGGTTGGACTTTTTCCCTGACGCATGTATTCTACAACCATCGCAGAACTGCAATTCAAAAGATTCGCCTCCCCCCTGCCTGTTGAACCGGCGGCACCGACTTCATTATCAACAAATAATCCGGCACCGATAATTGGCGAGTCGCCGACGCGCCCGGGAACTTTGTATGCCATTCCGCTTGTCGTTGTCACTCCGGAAATGCCGCCGTGCAGATCTATTCCCAAACAGTTGATCGTGCCGTATGTGTGCATAACGCCCCGCCAATCTCCACCGACATCTTTCTCTTCTATCGAATGCGGCGGCAAATAATCATCCTGATCGCTGAGACTTTCTTTCCACTTCACCCACATTTTGCGCGCCTTTTCTGTAAGAAGATTTTCCTCTTTGAAACCGTGCATCTTTGCAAACTTCAACGCGCCTTCACCAACAAGAAGAACATGATCGGTTCGCTCCATCACGTACCGCGCGACGATGGACGGATTTTTGATATTTTGAAGCGCGCCGACCGCACCCGCGCGATGCGTCGGACCATGCATTACCGATGCGTCCAATTCTACAACACCGTCAGCGTTCGGCAAGCCGCCCAAACCTATTGTCATATCATTCGGATCATCTTCGAGAATGTTGACGCCGGCGATGACACCATCGAGTGCGTCCGAGCCGGATTGAATAATTTTCATTGCTTTTTGAGCTGCGCGAAGTCCGTTCGCACTCGCAACGACCAAGCCCTTTGTGTAGCGCGGCGATGATATTGGAATTGATTTGCCGCGGCTCACAAAAGGCAAAAGTGCTGAGCCGGCTCCTGCTGCAGCGGTGGTTTTTAAAAAATCCCGTCGCGTAAAAAATGGTTTCATAACACCTCATCAAAATTAATTTTAGGCAAGTTATAGAAAAGCCGCCGTCATTTCCGCGAAAGCGGGACATTCGGGCATGACAGCGTAAGCAACCTAAGCATAATCAATTTCCCAAACGATATGCTCTTTTTAAAAGCGTGGCGAAATGAATAATTTCAACATCAATGCCGAATTTTTTTGCACCGTATTGCATCTGACCTAAACAGCCGGGATTATTTGCGACAATAATTTCCGCTCCGGTTGTTCGCACGTTCTCCATTTTCCGATCGAGAAGCTTCATCGAGTCGTCGTAATGAACAACATTGTATATACCTGCACTGCCGCAGCACCAGTTCGCTTCCGGCAATTCAACGAGGTCAATGCCAGGAATCATTCCGAGAAGCTTTCGCGGTTCAGCCGTTATTTTCTGAGCGTGCGCAAGATGACAGGCATCGTGATAGGCAACGCGTTTGTTAAATTTCTCCGTCGGAATTTTAAATTCGATGTTGGCTAAAAATTCAGAAACATCTTTTATTTTTGAAGAAAGAATGCGTGCCTTCTCAGAATATTCAGGATCGTCCTTCAGATAATGCCCGTACTCTTTCATGAACGCACCGCAACCGGCGGAATTCATAACAATGGCGCCGAGTTCATATTGTGAGAAGACATCAACGTTGTGGCGGGCGAGACGGCGCGCAGTTTCAAAATCCCCGCTGTGTGCCTGAAGCGAGCCGCAGCATTCCTGTTCCCTCGGCGTGATGACTTCGCACCCATTGTGCAGCAACACATCAACCGTATCCTTGTTGATTCCGGCAAACGCAACATTCATCAAGCATCCGGAAAGAAATCCGGCCCGATATTTGGCTTCACCTTTCGGCGCGAGAATTTCCGGAATGATTTCTTCGGAATAGTGAACATCAATTCTTGGAGCGAGAGACTGAAGGTCATTCAACTTCGATGAAAATATTTTCAGAATTCCGAACTTCGAAATCAGCGCTTCGATTCCCCATCTCTGATAAACACGAAGCAATGCCGCTGTTGTTTTCAATTTCCATTTCGAAGAAAGAATATTTTTGAGAAGGACCCATTTCAAAAAACGCTCTTTGACCGGTAAAACGCGTTTTTGAAAAATCTGCGCACGCGCCGCTTCAACCAGCGCACCGTATTTCACGCCGGCCGGACATGCGGTTTCACATGCCTGACAGTCGAGACAGAAATTCATCTCGTCAATGAATGTCTGCGTCATTTCAAGTCCACCATCCGCAATGGATTTGATAAGGCGAATACGTCCGCGTGGCGATGAGCGTTCTAATCCTGTCAGCGCATAGGTTGGGCACGTTGGCAAACATAAGCCGCAGTGCATACAATTGGTAATGAAATCGTAATTTGGAATATCAACACCGGCGAAACTGCCAAGCTTGCGCGGTTGTTGTGCGGTGTTAGATGAGATTTCGAAGGACATTTTTTCTTAACATTGTTTCGAGGCTTAAGATTCGAGGTTTGAGCATCGACGCGACCACAAACCTCTAAACCCGAACCTCAAACCAGCTGAATCGTGAATCTTTAATTGTTCTCACGTGAACACTCCAAGCTCTTCAAACTTTTTGATTTCCTCACGCGAGCGAGGCAATGTTCCTTCGCATCGCGGCTTCACGGAAAATATTTTCCCGGGATTCAAAACCGCATTCGGATCAATCGCTTGTTTGATCGAGCGCATCATTTCTACTGCGGGTGCACCGGCAAGCTTTTCAAGGAATTTCTTTTTCGCTAAACCGGTGCCATGTTCACCGGTGATTGTCCCGCCAAACTTAATGGACTCATCAAAGATTTGTTCAAAGGCGGCTTCAGCACGATGAATTTCACTCTTATCACGCTCATCCGTTAAGCATGTGGGATGGAGATTACCGTCTCCCGCATGTCCGAAATTTCCGAACGTGACGTTGTGGTTGCGCGCAATCGTATCTATGCGCTCGAGCATTGGTGCAATTTCACTGCGCGGGACAGTTACATCTTCTAAAATTGTTGTCGGTCTCACACGCGCCAACGCGGAAAACGCGGAGCGGCGGGCAGTCTTCAACTTCAATGCTTCTGTTTCAGATTGCGCAA
>JAGWND010000006.1 GCA_028873075.1 Bacteroidota bacterium | reverse complement strand
AGCAGTTGACATTGTGAGCAATTTTCTTCCGAAGGGAAGCACGGTTGTTACGACGCGCGGGCGAAAGGGAGAGGACGAGCATGTGTACACTGTGACCGAGGAACCGACGCTTCCCGACGTTCCGCTTGCTATCGTCGTGAATCATAACAGCGCGAGCGCAAGCGAAATTGTAACGGGAGCGATTCAGGATTACGACCGCGGCGTTGTCGTCGGCACACGGACATTCGGTAAAGGACTCGTGCAAACCATCACGCAGCTCGGCTACAACACGACATTGAAAATTACCACCGCACACTACTACACACCGAGCGGTCGCTGCATTCAGGAAATTGATTACATGCACAAGAACAAGGACGGAATTTTCCTCACCACACCCGACAGCTTAAAGCGCCACTTCAAAACGAAACACGGGAGGATTGTTCTCGAAGCCGGCGGCGTTGATCCCGATACAGTTGTGAGCGATCCCGAGCCGAGCGAGCTGTACAAAGCATTGCTGCGGAAAGCGATGTTCTTCGAATTTGCGACACCGTATGTCGCCGAGCATCCCGGTGCAGATGAAGACAGCAGCGGCTTCACAGTGACCGACTCGCTGCTCGGTGCATTCGATCGTTATTTGAAGGCGAGGCAATTTGAATATAAGGACGACGTTGAGCGCAAGCTTGCCGAAGTGAAAGATCTGCTTGCAAAGGAAAAATACAGCTCAGAGCTTCTTGCCGATGTGAGCAATATTGACAAGCAGATAGCGGGAGAAAAAGCCGATGCGTTTCAACGGCATAAGGAAGAAATCCGCGAAGGATTGGAAGAGGAGATCGTCAGCCGGTACGAAGGGGAGCACGGGCGCATTCGTGCTTTGCTGGCTTTGGACGAGCAAGTGAAGGTGGCGGAACATATGCTTGAATCGAAGCGGCTGTACAGTACGAAGTTGGCGGCGGCACAGCCGTAGGCAGGATAACGGGGTCATTGGATTACCGGTTATGGTGTTTCCTTCCGTTAATCCAACGATCCATCAATCCTGTTTTTAAAAAAAAGCCGCTCGTGAGGTTAGCCGGTCGTCAGATTGTTCCTCACCAATTCTTCCACGTGTGCAAAATCATTCTCGTCATGAACGAAATCGAGGGTATCGCTCTCGATCACCAATAAGGGTCCCAGCGTATAGTCGGAAATCCACGATTCATAGTGGCGGTTCAACTGCTCCAAGTATTCCCGGGAAATGCTTTGTTCGAACGAGCGCCCGCGCCGCGCAATTTGTGTTTTCAACGTGTCAACATTGGCGCGGAGGTAAATCATCAAGTCCGGCGGCTGAAGGTATTCCATCATGACGCGGTAGAGCGCAACGTAGTTGTTGTAGTCGCGGTCGTCCATGTTGCCGATCTCGTGAAGATTGCGGGCGAAAATCTCTGCGTCTTCATAAATCGAGCGGTCCTGAATCACAGATTCGGGCGATTCGACAATTTGTTTGTGGCTCGTGAAACGATGGGAGAGAAAATAAATTTGAAGGTGAAACGACCAGCGTTTCATGTCGGCGTAAAAATCGGCAAGATAGGGATTGTCTTCGACCGATTCGAAGTACGGCTTCCAGCCGAACTTGTTGCTGAGCATTGTGGTGAGCGAGGATTTGCCGGAGCCGATATTCCCGGCAACGGCGACGAATGATTTTTCTGTTCGATGAGCCATGTAAAGCTCCTGAGTTTAGGATTATCCCGCTTGCACGAGCGAAGCGAAACGGTGAGTAATATACGACTTGTGCGCTTTCGGAGCAAAAGATGAAAATGATTTTTTGCAAGCGCTCAGCGTCATTCCTGCGAAAACGGAAATCCATTATTTCGTTGCGATCTCCATACAGATTCCCGCTAAAAAACATTCGGGAATGACGGGCGGAGAGGGAACGCTGAAGCAGCCGCGATTTTTCTTCCCTCATTGGAATTTTTCTCTTTCCTCTTTGTTAGATACTTTGAATTAACGAACCGGTCATTTGTATTCTGGGAGAAAAATGTATGACACTTGCCGATATTAAAACGTTGTTTGAATATAATTCCTGGGCGAAGGCACGCTTGCTGTCCGCGCTCGATGCGATGAAGGAAGACGACCTCTACAAAGATTTGAAGAGCAGCTTTCCGGGCATGTATGCGACTTTGTTCCACATTGTCAGCGCAGAAAACATTTGGCGCCAGCGATTTTCCGGAGCTGAATCTGTTACGCCGTTGACGAAAGACGATGCGCCGACATACGCTGCATTGAAAGCGAGGTGGAATGAGACCGAAAAAGGAATCCTGTCGTATCTCGATTCATTGACAGAAGAGCAATTGTCAGGAGTTCTCACATTCAAAAATATCAAAGGAGAACCGGTCTCACAGCTTCTCTGGCAGGCGCTGCAGCACATCGTCAATCACGAAAGCTATCACCGGGGGCAAGCCACGACGATGATTCGCCAGCTCGGCGGCACTCCGGTGAACACCGATTTGATCGGATTTTACCGGCAGAGGAAGTAGAAAACTTGTTGTTCACGCAACACCGCAGCGAAGCAAGGGATTATTTTATAGAGTTAGTTGCAACTGTCAGGGTTCTCTCCGCAATCGTCATTCCCGCCTTTGCGGGAATGACGTTGGGCAGTGACGATTTTTTTCCTTGGCGTCTTTGCGTGAAGTTAATTTTTCACCGGTTTGTAAAGCCGAGAAGAACGTGCATGATTGCCAGCGCGGCTAACCTGCACGTTCTGCCGTCGGCGTCGTGCCTTGGATTGACTTCGACAATATCCACAACTTTCGTCTTGTGCCGTCTTCCGGCGAATTCCGCTGCAAGAAAAATTTCTTCCGGTGACAATCCTGACGGATTCGGTGCGCTTACGCCCGGCGCATCGGCACTGCGCACGGCATCCATATCGAAGCTCATGTAGAGCGCATCGGTGGAATTTGCGGCGATCTCGTATGCAAGATCCAAAATTTTCACAATGCCTTCCTTTTTCATTTCCTGAAGAGAAAAAATCGTTGCACCTTTTTCGAGAAGCCAATGGTAATGCTCGCGCGCGTTCACGAACGGCTGAATGCCGATTTCAACAAGATGCATCGGCATCAGCGGGCGATGAGGATGATCGAGCATTTGCCGGAACGACGTGCCGCTGTTGCGCCGGGGGTTCGGTCTGCGAACGTCGAGATGCGCATCAATATTAATGACGCTGGTCGAAGATCCCGTCGGGGCACTTTTTGTTGTTCGGGAAAGCGCAGCGAAAACCGGGTACGCGATATCGTGCCCGCCGCCGAGCACGATGGGAAAAATACTGCGCGAGAGAAGCTCGCTCACCGCTGCCTCCAAACGCTCATGCGTTTGTTCGAGCGATGCCCCCGTTTTGACGTTGCCGAAATCAACTATCGAGAGATCGGAAATTTGTTTTTTCTCTGCCGCCAGCGGTCTCCCTTTCGATAAAGAGAACGGCGTCAGTTTGTAGAATGCCTTTCGGATTTCATCGGGAGCATCTTTTGCGCCGGGGCGGCCCAAATTTCTTTTCACGCCCGTGTCATCCGGCACGCCGATAATTCCAACACGCACATCATCGGAAAGATTTTTCCGCTTGTGAAGAACGAGATCCCCCATGCGCGGGTCCGATTCATCGTTTCGGGAGAAAAAAAGTTCCGGCGAAGGCTCGGTAAGAAATTTCCAAAGCTCCATGCGTTCATCCTTGAACATGCCGCAAGAATACAAAGCAGCGGCGTAAGTTTTTTATCCGAATTTTTTGTGCCTTAGAGATTCGGCGGTATAATTTTTGCCTTGCGTTTCCGCACGCTTGCCCGCCGACCAGGCGCATGAGAATTTTCTTTCGAACTGCCGGGATCGCTGCTTGTGCTGATTTCCACAGCGTCGGGGATGTGCGTGAAAGCGATACGTGCCGGAGCGGCTTCGCGCGCGGTGTACGCGCCGGCGAAGTAAATCGTATTTGCGCCGTACCGGGTATTGAGCTTATCGAGTGCTTTGTTGAGCGCAGCGTTGTTCGTTTCTCTTTCGAAAAGCGACGGCGTGGTTTCCCGCTCATTCGTCAACCTGAACAGCGTTAGACCCACGGCGAGCGGATCGGCTGTTTGTTCTTTCGGGAAGCGTTGAGCGCGTGAATGCCAGAGTACTTCCAGCGCGCGCAGCAATACAACATCGTCCTGTGTCGGATTGAAGCGCGCCTCTTCGCGCCAGCGTTCTCCGTTTTTGTATTTCACACCGACGTGCAGGGCGCCGGTAGCGAGATCGTAGCTGCGAAGGCGCGTCGCCGCTTTTTGCAGCAAGCGGTGCAAAACGGAAAATGCCGCCTCATCGTTGCGCAGCGACGGAGGAAGAACGTGCGAATGCCCGATAGAAGCGCGGCGCGTTTCGGGGGAGCGGACAACCTTGGCGCGGAGATTGTCGTACATCCGGTCGCCTTCGATGCCGCGCCACACCGATCTCAGCATTGCCCGGTTCGCATCGCACAACTCTTTCACCGTGTAAATTCCGAAGCGGTTCAGCCGCATGCTCATTTTTCTCCCGACGCCGCTCACATCTTTCAGCTCGAGTGAGTAGAGGCAATCGGGCAGATCGTCCTCCTCGATAACAACAAGCCCGTTCGGCTTCTGCATGTCGGACGCGGTTTTCGAAAGGAATAAATTCGGCGCGATGCCGATGGAAGAGCGAAGCTCGGCGCCGACGCGGCGGGCGATCGTTTCCTTGATGCGCCGCGCGAGCGCCACGGCGTTGTCCCGCTTTTGCTGGCTGCCGGTCAGCTCGCACCCCATTTCGTCAATTGATAAAACACGGTACACGGGAAGGCATGATTCGACTGCGTCAACGAGTGCGTGATGAAATTCGACGTAAAGCGGCGGGCGGGCTTCGACGATGCACAGCTCGGGACACAAATGCTTTGCCTCGCGCACAAGCGTTCCCGTTCTGATGCCGAAGCGCTTCGCTTCGTAGCTCGCGGCGATGCAGCAGGTCGTATCGGTCATCACCGGCACAACGGCGACCGGTTTGCCGCGCAGCTCGCGCCGCGTTTGCTGCTCGACCGAGGCAAAGTATGCATTGAAATCTACAAAGAGAAACCGCAGTGCCATAGAATTGCAGATTGTAAAATTGAAGATTTTAGATTCAAGGTTGCAGTTGCTACCGGTTTTCGGTAGTGTACGGAGATTCAGAGTTGCAGTCAAGCCGAGGGGAACAATACTTGATTGTGGAAAGAAAAATCGAGAAATTTACGGTTAAGAACCATTAAAGAAAATGAGCTTGCATGAAAAAGGTTGTGTTTCATCAAGTTTCTTCGGCTGTTCTTCTTGCGATAACCATGCTAGCGTCGTTTCAATCCTGCCATAGCCCCACGGCTGCTTCAGAGCGGCCGGAAAAAGCAACAATTCAAATTGATACAGTGACCTATAACCAAGTAGGGACACAAGCCGATACGCTAACCCTCTATTTCACGGCGAAGGGCGGATGGGGACTAGGGTTGGATACGGCGCGAGCGGACAGCCTTGCGGATTGGTTTGCCCGAAGCCGGTTTAAAATTGAAGATATGTGGTTTCCTGCTTCCGGTCCTCTTTGTCTCAAACCATACTTCACAATCGATTTTATTTTTGTAAGACTCTTACAGCCGGATACATTGATTGATACCTTGGGTTTTACACCATCATCCCCGCCAGATTTTTGCTTCCCAACATGGACCCACTACAAATTTATCTGGCATAGCGGCGCTTAGTGTTTTGGTGGAAAAAAATTAATTTTTCATGACTCAAAGAGCTTCCTATGCCGTACACCCTTGAAACAAGTAAATCTCTGTGGCGGGTTATTTTTTCGGGAACTGTGATCAGAGACGACCTTCGCAGCCTGGTTGTCAAAGCAGAAGGATTAGAAAAAGCCTCTGCAATCGGAGTCAATCGGCTGATCGACCTGAGAGGCGCTCAGGCGATTAACATCGAGTTTTCCGACGTCAGCGATTTTGTCGCTCGGCGCCGAAGCTTTAAGCTCCCCAATAATGTCAAATCAGCATTTCTGACAAGCGACCCCGTCCAATTTGGCTTCGCGAGGATGTTTCAAACCATTCTCGACCATCCGCAAATTACTGTGGAGGTGTTTGAAAACGAAAAGGAAGCCTTGGACTGGCTTATGCTGCCGGGCGATTGAATTAGCAGCCTCTTCGTTCAGCGAGACATTAAATGAAGAAATCAAAAAAGCTTGTGCTACGCATCCCCAAAAGGGTTTTCAATGCGCTCATCCTGTTGATATTCTTGAGCGCTTGCGGGTCGTCTCATCTTTTCTCACAGCCGCAAAGCGAGCGGCTTATCTCGTTAACAAACATTCACACCGATACGCTGTTCAACAGCCGTCAGGCGATCCACCTTTTTACCATTCCCGATACATCATTAAAGAAATTGAAAATTGAATTTGTCTATAACGGCACTCAGCTATTGAAGACCAGTTACGTTGCTGAACGGCATCACGCCCTTGCGGCAGTCAACGGCAGCTTTTTCGATATGGACAGCGGGGGAAGTGTCTGCTATTTTGAGATCAACGATTCGGTTGTCAGCAGGACAAAATCTCATGGCAAATGGGCGATACCCGACAGCTTGGCAAACGGCGCCGTTGTGATGACAAAAAATTCGCAGCTCGAAATTCAACCCGCGCAAACTGAAAAATTCTATGAAGAATCCAAACAGGAAAATGCCGTGCTGATTTCCGGTCCTCTTCTCATCCGCAATGCACAAGCGATGAAACTGCCCGACATGCCGTTTTCGAAAAAGCGGTATCCGAGAACGTTTCTTTGTCGCACGCGGGACGCGGTGCTTTTCATTGCCGTTGACGGAAAAAGCGAAAGCGCAGAAGGCATGAGCCTGTACGAAGCGCAGCACTATTTGCAGAACTTGGGATGTGTTGACGCGATCAATTTAGACGGCGGCGGCTCGACGACAATGTGGATGAAGGGCAGAGGCATTGTCAACCACCCGAGCGATAAAACCGGCGAGCGGAAAGTCGCCGGTGAAATTTTGATACTGGAGAAGTGAATGAATGAAGAATTTTAACCCCTTCATCTGCTGTGAAATTTTCGTTCTGTGAAATGGGTAAACTCGTCAGGCACTCCCGCCTTGACATTCCACAAATCATTGAGTAAATTTGCTCAACGTATTGAGCAAATTTACTCAGGATATGGCAAGAGAATTTCAAAGAACTCACGTAGAAGTTTTGCAGAAACGCCTGCGGGAAAAGCGCAAATTTATACAGGTCTTAGCAGGTCCCCGCCAATCGGGAAAGACGACCATTGTTCAACAAACAATGGACCTCGTAGATTTTCCGGCGCACTATATTACCGCAGACGAACTGACGGTGCACACGGCGGCATGGCTTCAGCAGCAGTGGGAACACGCGCGGCTGCTCGCAGAGAAAAATAAAACCGCGCTGCTTGTGATTGATGAAATTCAGAAGATCGCTCAATGGCATGAAGCCGTAAAACGGTTATGGGATGAAGACACGAGAAAGAAGCTTGCGCTGCATGTTGTTCTCTCGGGTTCGGCGCCGCTGTTAATCCAGAAAGGCATTTCAGAAAGCTTAGCGGGAAGATTTGAGCTTATCCCTGTCACTCATTGGTCGTTTCCCGAAATGCAAAAAGCATTCGGCTGGAATGTGCAGCAGTATATTTATTTCGGCGGTTACCCCGGTTCTGCGCATCTCGTTGATAATGAAATCCGATGGAAGAGCTACATCAAGGATTCGCTCATTGAAACTACTGTGTCGCGCGATGTTCTTTTGCTGAATCGCGTTGATAAGCCGGCATTGCTGCGGCAATTATTTCATCTCGGATGTTTGTACTCCGGACAAATTGTGTCCTACCAAAAACTAGTCGGACAATTACAAGATGCAGGAAATACAACTACTCTTGCACATTACTTGCGTTTGCTTTCCGGCTCCGGAATGTTGAACGGTTTGGAAAAATTTTCCGGTAGAAAAGTAAAACAAAAATCATCAAGCCCGAAACTGTTAGTTTCCAACACTGCGCTGCTGTCGGTTTTTGGAGAGCATACATTTAAGGAAGCACAACAGAGCGGAGATGTATGGGGACGATTGACCGAGTCGAGCGTTGGTGCGCATTTACTGAACGCTTCTGCCGGAACTTCAATCGAAGTATTGTATTGGCGTGAAGGGCACCGCGAAGTTGATTTTATTTTACGACGAGGAAAAAAAGTCGCCGCCGTAGAAGTAAAAAGCAGCCGCATTAGAGAATCGCTTGCAGGCATGGATGAATTTGTGAAACAGTATAAACCGTACAGAATACTGCTTGTGGGAAAAGACGGAATACCGGTCGAACAATTCCTTGCCGAGCCGATAACAACATGGCTTGCTTGATTGTGGAGAGAAAAATTAAGAAATTCGCGGCGGCGGGCTTTATTCAAAAACGAAATAAACGACATCCCGCTCTTAGCGGGACAAGTTATGTCGTCTATCCACCCAAAACAGGTGTAAAAACGACATAGTTCGTTATGCAAATTGTTCCGTCGCCATTCGCTGAAGAAAAGGAGGTAATGTAATGCTTGATCGAGATTTGTGGGAATCCGTCAATAAATCTATTGGTCCTCAACCAGAGGATAAGCGATTCAATGGTGAATTCTTTCCCGAAGTGTATATTTTTCAAAAGTATTCCAACGAACAACTTGAAAAAGAATATAGTAAGAGGTTGCTGGAGGCCATGAAAACGCTTGAGTGGCCTTACGGAGATAGAACTTTGCATTTCTTAGCACGAGAAATGAAGAAGCGTTTTAGATCAGGACAACTTCATTTCACAAGAACGTTCAATTTCTTTCTAATTCTCGCATCAATTGTTCTTGCGTTATCCATGGTGTTGTATTACATAAATGACTTTTGGCTTGGAACTATTAGCATAGCACTTGGTTCGTCATGTTATTTATTTGCAATGCGGTTTCATACCGAATCAAGCACTTTATGGAATAAAATGCCTGACCATAACGCCAATGCCGAAGATCATAAAGATGGCCGCAAGGAAAAAATCAGGATGTTGACGAATGACATCCTCCAAATTACGACCCCAAACCTCGTGACTTATACCATTCTTTTTACAACGCTCACACTTACCATGTTTTTTGGGAACTTCGGAAAAGGTTATTGGTTGTCGGGAGCCATTGCTATTGTTTTTCCCTGCCTCTTGGTATTCGTAATGCTTAGAAAGCATGGCACAGCTCCCAAGTTACGATATTTATTGTTAATCGTCTCTTTGATTCTTTTAGTGTTTGGCTTAATGCAATCTGGAATGGTTCGATTATGAAGTGCGATATTCTACTGCGAACAGCGGCTAACATGCGGAA
This sequence comes from Bacteroidota bacterium, assembly GCA_028873075.1. Lineage (GTDB taxonomy): Bacteria > Bacteroidota > Ignavibacteria > UBA10030 > UBA8401 > JAJYOI01. The sequence continues at coordinate 27,642 of JAGWND010000006.1, read as the reverse complement.
AAAAGACCGCCAAAAAGAATGGCGTTCAGACGAAGCGTCCGACTTTTTTCCGCCGGACGTTAGGCTCTAAAGGCAAATACTGAATTTTGAATTCTGAATCTTTTCCACTTTCTCCTCCTCCCAATCTTTTTCTTATTTCTTCTTCTCTTTCTCGAACGCTTCTTCTGAAACATCCTGCTGTTCATCGCGCGAGTAACCGGGGCAGAGGGAAATATCGTTGAGAAGCATTTTGCTGTGCGCGATATCTATCTTGTCCGTGTTGAGGCGGAGCGGAAGCGTCGGAACTTCTCGCAGAAACGCCTTGCCGGCTTCGATGTCGTCGTTGTTGTTCCTGTCGAGCCCGCGGCTGATGAGAGCGACGCCGTACTCTTTCACGATCTCGATGCGCGTTGAGTCAAGCTCGTACGCGCGCTTGCAGTACTCAACCGACTTGTCAAGATCGCCGCTGATGCCGAACATCCATTTCAGCAAAAAGAAAGTCGGGCAAAGCCGGTAATACACGCCAAGCGCAAGATTGGCGGATGCCTGGAGATTTTCTCCGTGCTGTGTCGTGTAATCCGATTTGCGATCAACGGCAACAAGCCAATCCTGCTCGATGCTTTTTGCCGTGAAGAGCTGTGAGAGAATCCCTTTCGTTGTTGCGAGCCGGGCGTTTGCCAAACCGCGCATGAAGTAGCATTCGCCTTTCTCCGGTGCGCAGAGGATGCCGTCGTCCGCGATGGCGATCATCTTGTCGTAGATGCGGATCTTTTGTTCTTTCTGGTCCGATTTTTTTACGTCCAGCGTTTCTGCGATCTCATAATAATCGAGGCACTCGATCGCGCGAATAAGGAAATCGTTCGGCTTGTACTTCAGCGCCTCCTCGCAACTGCCGATGGACTCGCGGAACTGAAATTTTCCCATCTCGTTATCCGCATCGTGGAAATAAAATTCGTACCGGTCTTCTGCGCTTGCCCTGCCGGCCGGCAGGCTTTCCTTGTTCTTCCCCAAAGGAGTTTTCAACGCGCGGACGATATGTTGTGTCGTTCCTAATGAAACGAATGTGGACAGGGAACACAGAAGCGCAATTCGCCGCAATACGAGCATTGAGTACATGGCAATTTCCTCTGAATAGTTTCTGCGGAAGGCATTCTCTAAAGAGTCCTTCGGGCCTTCGGAAGTTGAATATGACGAATTGAAGGAATTTATGCAACCAATTGCGCTTCTGCATCAATTTTCTGATATTTTACTCACACCGATGAAGTTTTCCGGCTACATACGCATATTAAGCCAGCGTGACAATCTTTTTGTGAAATGGGGAATTCTTGTCCTGCTTTCGCTCCTCACCGTTCTTCTTTTCCCGAGCGGCGAGGCGATCGAAGCAGACTACCGGGTCGGCACGATTTGGACGGACAAGGATTTAATTGCGCCGTTCTCGTTTCCGATCTACAAAGAAGAGCGGGAGTACGAACAGGAGCGCGAAGCTGCGGCGAAGAGTGTGTACCGTGTTTTTGAAGAAGACGCTTCGGTGTCAAAAAATTCCATTGATTCGCTTCAGAATTTTTTTGAGCGGCTGCAGCTGGTTCTTGCGCAAGAGGTAATGCTGAACTTCAAGCGGCGGTATCATCGTGCGAGCCTTTCAGATATTGCCGCGGATTCCGCTGTTGTGGCGGAAGCTGTTCGCAGCATTCCTATCGGATTCACAGAAAGCGAATGGAATATTCTGATGAAGCTGTACCTTGCCGGCTTGCATCCAAGCAAAAAGACTCCGTTCATGCTGCAGAAACTTCGACGCGATGTTTTGCTTGTAGTGAATCAGTTGTATTTGCAGGGGATCGTTGACGTCCGCAAATCGCTTTTCGGAGCCGACCTCAACATTGCGTTCCGCAGGAAAACGGATGAGGAAATTGTTCCGCTTCGCCGCTATCTCGATCAGGAAGAGCTCGGCAGAACCGTGCAGCAGACATTTCTTTCCGGGTACAAGCGCGACAACGATACGGTTTCCATTGCGACGAAGATTGCGCTCTCGTTTCTTTCGCCGAATATCATCTTTCAGAAAGAGCAAACCGAGGAAGAGATAAACGCCGCGATGGATGCCGTGCCCCGCACCATCGGTGTGGTACAGCAGAATGAACGCATCATCGGAAAGCACGAGCGCATCACGGACGACATCAAGCTGAAGCTCGATTCGCTCCGTAAAGCGAAAGCGGAGCGGAGCGCCGACATCAACCAGTTTGCAACGCTCCTTGGAGAATTTTTTCACACGTTCATTGTCTCACTTCTGCTCGGCATTTATCTCTTTCTCTTCAGGAAAAAAATCTATCACGACAACGCGAAAATCCTCCTTATCGCTTTGATTATTCTTCTCGAAGCATTTTTCACGTATCTCACGCTGACGATTGATGTTGATGCGCCGATAGAATTTCTCATCGTGGTCCCCGCCGGCTCGATGCTGCTCGCCATCATTTTCGACTCGCGCGTTGCGTTCTACGGCACGGTAGCGATGGCATTCGTCGTTGCGGGGGTGCGCGGCAACGATTACGGGCTCGCGCTCACATCGCTCATCGCCGGCTCGATGGCGCTCTACACCGTCCGCGACATCAAGCACCGCACGCAGATTTTCCGCTCCATCACGTTCATTTTCATCGGCTATGTTGTTTCGATTATCGCGTTGTCGTTGGAGCGGTACGATTCGCTTCTCTCTATTCTCAACCAATGTCTCTTTGCGGCGGCGAACTCCGTCTTCTCGCCGGTGCTGACGTACGGTTTGCTGATTTTCTTCGAGCGGATGTTCCACGTGACGACTGACCTGACGCTGCTCGAGCTTTCCGATTTCAATCACCCGCTGCTGCGCGAGCTGTCGCAGAAAGCGCCGGGGACATTTCATCACAGCGTCAACATGGGAACGCTTGCCGAAGCGGCGGCGGAAGCGATCGGCGCGAACGCCATTCTTGCTCGCGTCGGCGCGTACTATCACGATGTCGGAAAAATCACGAAGCCGGCAATGTTCATTGAAAACCAGCAGAGGGCGGCGGATAAGTACGATCGGCTCACGCCGAGAGTGAGCGCCAATGTCATCGCCGCGCACGTGAGCGACGGTGTGGAGATGGCGCGCGAGTACGGCATCCCCGATGCAGTGCTCGATTTCATTCCGATGCACCACGGCACGACGAAGATCAGCTTCTTTTACGATCAGGCGGTGAAGCGGCGGAGAAAACACGAAGTGATCAACGAAAACGATTTCCGCTATCCCGGTCCGCGCCCGCAGACAAAAGAAACGGGCATCGTCATGCTTGCCGACGCCGTGGAAGCGTCAACCCGCGCAATCGAGGAGCCGACGATTCAAAAGATCGAAGAAAAAATTGATGCGATCATCAAAACGCGGTTCATGGAAGGGGAATTGGATGAGTGCGATCTCACGCTGCGCGACCTGACGAAAATCAAGTCGAGTTTCCTGAAAATTTTGGGGGGGATCTATCACGCGCGCATTCAATATCCTGAGATGGAAGCGCCGGAGATTTACCCCGCACCGGCCGAAACGGCATCGGAGCCGCCGGTCGTTGAACGCCGCCACCACCGGCGGATTAAGAGCAATGATGTGTCGTAAACCGGTTCGAGATCTGTGTCTCGAGATTCGAGGAGGACGAACTGCAAAACTCAAACCGCGAACCGCGAAACCCGAGCGATAAAACTTGAATCCTGAACCCTTGAACCCTTCCACAACAGTCGAAGTCGGCAAATTTTTCCGCTTCCTTCAGCTTGAGAAGAGCTTGGCGGAAAATTCCATTGAAGCCTACCGCCGCGACATTTCACGCTACGTTTCATTTTTAGAATCCCGCCATGTTGCTTCTACCTCCACTGCGCGCGATGTGGATGTTGCAGCGTTTCTCCATCTTCTCCGGGAGTTTGGGCTTTCTCCCCGCAGCATCGCACGGAACCTTTCCGCTGTAAAGAGCCTGCACAAATTTCTTCTCGGGGAAAAAATCGCCGGCAGCGATCCGACGGAGAACATCGAGCTTCCGAAAACCGGCAAGCACCTTCCCGATGTACTGAGCATTGAAGAGGTTGCCGCAATTCTCGACGCACCTGAACGAGTGCAGAAACAGGTCGGGCGCCGCACAAAAATTCCGATCTGGCTGCGCGACAAAGCGGTGCTCGAAACGCTCTATGCCACCGGTGTCCGCGTGAGCGAGCTTGTTGACCTCAAACAATCTTCCCTGTTTGCCGACGAGCAGATTGTCCGCGTCTTCGGCAAAGGATCGAAAGAACGGATCGTGCCGATCGGCATTCCGGCGCTGAAAGCGATTGAGCGCTACCGGCGTGAAGTGAGAACGCTGCTCGCGCGAAATGCCGCAGTGCGGCATCCCGTACAGCTGGACAAAACTACAGGCGATGCGTTGTTTCTCAGCGCGCGCGGCAAACCGCTGACGCGCATGACGGTGTGGAATATTCTTGCGGAGTACGCGAGGGCGGCAAGAATTAACAAAAGCGTTCACCCGCACACGTTCCGTCACTCGTTTGCGACGCATTTGCTGGAAGGAGGCGCCGACCTGCGCGCCGTGCAGGAAATGTTGGGCCACGCCGATATTTCCACAACGCAAATCTACACGCACATTGACCGTGAGTTTGTGAAAGCGGAACACAGGAAGTTCCACCCGAGAGGATGAGAGAGTCTTGATTGTCGAGGGAGAAATAAACAGAGTTACAGCGGTGAAGGTGGGGAAGAGACGAAAACGAAACTTTCTTCAACAAAACAACTTCAAAGGGAAAATTATGAGCAATCAGCCAACAGTGAGCAGCGCGTTTCAAACTTTTCTCGATCAAGCGCCGAAGCATTCACAGGCATGGATGTCGGCGGTGCAGGGACTTGATAAGGCAAGCGCGTTGGATAAGAAAGCCGAAGAGCTTGCGTATCTTGCCGTCTTGGCGGCGATGAGAATGGAAAGCGGCGTTCCGTTTCACGCGCAGTCGGCGAAACAAGCGGGAGCGACGCGCGAAGAAATCATCAGCGCAATTTTAATCGGGTTGCCCGCGGCAGGGCAGGTCGTTATCCAGTCGCTGCCGGCGGCACTTTCGGCGTACGACTCGTGAGAGCGGATGAACAACAACACGCTCGCTCACGTTACGCAAATGCAGTGCAGGAACGGTCGCGAGACCGTTCCAGTTAGAAATTATTGCACGGATCCGCGTCCGTGCCTACAGTTTCATTTGGCAAATAATGTAATTCCCATTAAAAAAAGAAATGACTCGTAACATCAGTCATTGAAAAGTACATCAAACTCGAAAGGAATTTACCGATGGGACTTGCGCGAAACACGCTATTATGGGCGTCGGAAAATCCGTACCTTCTCCAGCATGTTCCGAAGTACAAATTTGTTCGAAGAGCCCTCACACGCTTCATGCCCGGCGAAAATTTAGAAGAAGCAATGAGCGCGGCAAGAACTTTTCAGAGCCATGAAATTCCGACTGTCTTTACGTATCTCGGCGAGAGTATCAACGACTTGAACGAAGCGGCGCGGGTGAGAGACCACTACCTCATGCTTCTTGAAAAAATCGCCGCCGAAAAATTAGATATAGAAATCTCCGTGAAGCTGACCCAGCTCGGTTTAGACCTCTCCCCGGACCATGCGTATGAAAACATGAAAGCGCTCGCAGAAAAAGCCCGCCGGCTCCGCAATGTTGTCTGGATTGATATGGAGCGTTCGCACTATGTTGATGCGACACTTGAACTGTACAGAAAAGTAAAAAAAGAATTTTCCAACACCGGGATTTGTTTACAATCGTATCTCCGCCGCACAAAGCAAGACGTAGAAAAACTTTTAGACGTTTCTCCAATGGTCCGGCTGGTGAAAGGGGCATACAACGAGCCGAAAGAAACAGCGTTTCCCGAAAAGGCGACGGTGGATCGCAATTACGAAGAGCTTTCCATGCTGCTGCTGAAAGGCATAAAGGAAAACGGCACGCGGGCCGCATTCGGCACACACGACACGAAGCTTCATCGGCGCATTATCGAAGAGGCGGACAGAATCGGGCTTCCGAAAAAGAAGGTTGAGATTCAGATGCTGTACGGAATCAAACGGAACGAGCAGCTTCGTTTAGCTCAGGAAGGGCACACCGTGCGGGTCTTGATAAGTTACGGGCACGCGTGGTATAAATGGTATGTCCGTCGCCTTGCTGAACGGCCCGCCAATGCCGGATTCGTTCTGAAAAATATTTTTGTAAGGTGAGATGTATGAAACAGAGAGTCAACGGCATTTTGCCGCCGGTAACGACGCCGTTCCGGAACGGTGCGGTGGCGTATGATGCGCTAGCGCAGAATATTGCAAAATGGAACACCACCGGATTGCGCGGATATGTTGTGATGGGGTCGAACGGCGAAAGCGTTTTCCTGACGCGCGGGGAAAAACTGAAGCTCGTCGAGGCGGCAACGAACGCTCTCAGCAGCGGCAAGCTTCTCATTGCCGGAACAGGCTCCGACTCGATTAAAGAGACAATTGCACTTTCCAACGATGCCGCTGACCGCGGTGCAGACGCTGTTCTAGTTCTCACCCCGTCATTTTACAAAGAGCAAATGAAAAGCGCCGCGTTTGTCAGATATTTTACCGAAGTAGCCGGTTCCGTCCGTGTTCCGCTCATCATGTACAATGTTCCGAAATTCACGGGCGTTACTATCGAAGCGGATGCGGTCGCAGTACTGGCTGAGCACGAAAATATTATCGGACTGAAAAACAGTTCGGAGAATACGGCACACACTGCCGAAATTATCGCAAGCGTCCCCGAAAATTTTTCCGTTCTTGTGGGAACCGCGTCCGTATTATATCCCGGACTCGCCGCGGGAGCCGCCGGTGGAATCCTTGCGCTCGCCAACATCGCGCCGAATGAATGCGTGGAATTGCAGAGGCTCATCGGTGAAGGCAAACACGCCGAAGCATCTGCCCTACAAAAAAAATTGATCCCAGTAAACAAAGCCATAACGTCGAAATACGGTGTTGCGGGTCTGAAAGCGGCGATGGATATGCTCGGCTACTTTGGCGGGGAACCGCGAAGTCCGCTTGCGCCGCTCGAGGAAAAAGAAGGTAAAGAATTGAAAATAACTCTCAGGAAAGCAGGACTGCTTGATTAAAGGGCAGAAGATCGAAAATTTATTGAACTATTAGTGCAGGCTGTTATTCAGTCTTTGCACGCGGCCCTTTTGGCGTACGATTCATGAAGGAGGCAAACCATGAACAGATCTTTAGCGTTCGGTTACTTAACAGCAGGTTTCCTTATCGGTCTGACGGTCAGTGTGGTAGGCACTGGAACTGATCTTACTGTTGTTTTTAAAAGAATTGGCTTCTTCTTTGGAGTGATCGTTCTCATCGGTCTCTGGCAATGGTTTGAGAGCCACAGTCATAAGCGACATCTTGCACAATGGGAGAAGTACGCCGATCAAGGGAAATGGAATTTCATCGTCACCCGATATGTGCTGGCGAGAGGTGTGATTGTGGTGCTGTTCATCTTCCTGCCCTTTGCCGGCAGGCTCCCTGTGACAACAGATTCGCTTGGCGTGCTTCTTCTTACCGTTCTCATCGCTTTTTCTGTACTGGCTTTTCTCGGCTATCAGGAATGGAAAAATTGCCGGCAAGATTTTGAAATTCGATCACTCAAAGAAGCGGCGCAGAGCGCGAAACAATGAACCTCAAAACCGAAATCCTTGGCGACCATTCCAAATCGCATGTGCAGAAGATTGTGCGGTGGATCGGGAGCGATAAGAAACGCTTTACGCAGTTGATGGAATTATTTCTCCGCGGCGAATACCGCGTAACGCAGCGCGCGGCATGGATTATCAGCCACTGCGCGGAACTGCATCCGGAGCTTATCAAGCCGTGGCTCAAAAGAATGATTGAGAAAACGAAAGAGCGTGGGGTCCACGATGCCGTTCCTCGGAACGTGCTTCGCATTGTTTTGCGTACGGAAATTCCCGTAAAGTTGTTAGGCGCCGTTACAACGCTGTGCTTTGATTTGCTTTCAATTCCAGCAAGCCCCATTGCTGTGAAGGCATACGCGATGACAATTCTTCAAAAAATCGTGCGGCGCGAACCAGAGTTGAAGAATGAACTGCTTGCAATAATCGAGCAGATGCTTCCGCACATGGGGCCAGCGTTGAAAGTGCGAAGCAGAGAAATGATGAAGGGTTTGAAAAAGATGGTCTCCGCCTAATGGGTGGATGCTTTTTTTTCAGTTCACATAGAGCCACAGGCGCGAATTCTTCTTGAAGTCGTGGATGTAAAGAATGCCGCCTCGCTCAAGCATCGCCTCAATTCTGTCTGTATCTTCTTCGAAATTTTTCGAGCCGATCATTGCAAGTAAAACGCCCACCGCCTCCACTGATTCGACTCTAATTTTAGTACTCTTCATTGCTTGCCCGCTGTCCGTGCTTTCAATAATGAGATGGTTGTGTCGTTCTGTTCGTTCATTCATCTTCTCACTGAATTTCCCGCCGTAGATCTTCGTCCTGCCCCCGGTGCTGTCGTTGATCCAGATTTCCGCTCCGTTCTTGTAGACCGTTAGAAGAGAATCGTACGTCAGCTTCACACCGCCCATGCTGAAATCTGCTCCGGGTCGGGCAAGCAATTTAACGAGCTGTACTGAAACACCGATCTTCTGGGTTGTTGTCCCGTTCTCTGATTTGTCAAACCATATACACTTTGTCTGAGGAAACGCTTCACTGAAAACTGCCGCCATCAAAGAAATACACAGAAACTGTGTGATTTTTTGTTTCATACGCAATCTCCTTGTTTCGTTTCATGTTCATTCGACTTTACAGCGGAGAAAAACACAATTGAGAATTAACCACGAAGTGTTACGTTGTTGGTAGGGGAAAAGTTTCGGTTGGGCGTTGAGAATTGAGAGTTGAACGTTGAACATCCCGAACTGCTCGGGTGAAAGGGATTTTCAATATTCAATGCCTAACGTTCAATTCTCAATGTGAGTTCTGAGGTACTTTTTTACAGTTTTCCCCCCGAAAGACTGAAAAGCAAAAACATCAGTACAATCAACGTGACGACGACGTAGAGGTGATCCTTTTCTTCAAGAAAAGCGAAGATAGAAAAGGCAACGCGAGCGATGGGTGTGAGAATCAGCAGCAACAATCCTAACTGAATCACTCCTTTGCTGTGCAGAGAAAACACTTCGGAAATCACTCCGCCTATGCTGCGCAAGGGTGAAGGCTCGCCGTTGAAGAAGCGGTAATCGGGTCTTTCAACACCGTGGGTGAAAAGAAAAAATATGCCGCCCAAAAATGCAACCGCCGCGGCGATGATGACTCCCAATCTCAGCAAATTTCCGATGATGACTTCAACGCGCTGATCGGTCCATTTCGAGGATTCGCTGGCAGAAATTTTTCGTGTGTTTGGTGTGTTTAGCTGGCTGAATAGTTTCATCTCAAATCTTTCCCGCCAGCCCGTTGTAGATCATTTCAATTCCCATCGCAAGAATCACAATTCCGAAAACAATGCGCAAGGCTTTTACGCGTGCAATCATCAGCACGCGCGCGCCGAACAGTGAGCCGGCAAGAACGCCTAACATCACAGGCATGGCAAGTCCCGGATCAATGTAGCCGCGATTGAGATACACGCCGGCGCTCGCTGCCGCCGTTACGCCGATCATGAAATTACTTGTCGTGGTCGAAACTTTGAACGGCAGACGCATCGCATGATCCATCGCCAACACTTTCACTGCGCCGGAGCCGATACCTAACAAACCGGAAAGAACACCGGCAAGTCCCATCAATCCGAATCCCGTACCGACATTGTGAACTGTGTACTCTTTCATTCCATTTGATGTTGGATAGGAACTGCTCATCCGCAAACGAACGGCGAGCGGATCGGACTGAATGTTGTCCGAATGATTTTCCTTTGGCTTGCTTGAAAGATATGAAGAGTAGATCAGCACAATACCGAAGATCACTGCGATGATTTTTGTAGAAAGAATTCCGGCAAGAAATGCGCCGCCGAGAGCGCCAAGCGTCGTTGCGATTTCGAGGAACATGCCGATGCGGATGTTCGAGTAGCCTTCCTTCACGTACGCCGCTGCCGCGCCGGACGATGTTGCGATGACGGCGATGAGCGACGCACCGATGGCGTACCGGATATCAACCCCGAGCGCAAGCGCGAGGAGCGGAACAATGACCACGCCGCCGCCAAGTCCGGTCAACGCGCCTAACAATCCGGCAATGAACGCGCCGCCGCCGATGATCGCTGTTAGTTCAAGATAATTCACGGCTATAATATGCGGAGAAAAAAATTCGTTTGCCAGAAAAAAACAGGAGTCAGAGGCCGGAAGTCAGAGGTCAGACAAACACAGTTATTTCCGATGCGCGGTCTTCTCTTCGCTATGAATCAAATCCTTCACAGTGACAAACGTGAATCCCCGCGCCCGCAAGCGTGCAATAATTTCCGGAAGCGCTTCGGCTGTATGCCAGCCCCTGCCGTTAATATGCATGACAATGATGGAGCCGTTTCGTGCCATCGTTGTAACATACTTGATGAGCACCTCTTTTGAAAAATGCGGATCGGGATCGCCGGAAGCGAGACTGTATTCTACCGTCGTCAAACCGAGCGCTGCGGCAATTGTTTCGACGCGCTTGTCATATTCTCCGTACGGCGGACGGAAGAGCGTCGGTTGACGCCCGATCAGCGTGTACATTGCCTCTTGCGTTCGGCGCAGTTCTTCCCTGATTTGTTCGTTTGAAATTTTTGTAAGGTGGGGATGGTAAAAGGTATGGTTTTCCAATTCAATGAACGGAAGAGCGGAGAGATATTTTGTTTGTGCCGGCTCGTCTTCCATCCATTTTCCGCCGAGGAAAATTGTCGCGGGGGTATGCGTTTTCACCAGCACCTCGGTGATGCGCTCATCATAACGGCTCGGCGCATGCGTTGAGCAAGCATCGAATGTCAACGCGATTGTTTTCTCGGAAGATAAACCGTGGGAAACGACGCGAGGGAGAACCGGGCGGAGCGATGGTGTCGGGTGAAAACTGTACTTAGACAGAGGGGACGGCGGCACGTTTGTGTGCCGCCGCCCGTTCTCCGCTCTCCCAGCTGTGATCAGCAATGGAAATAAGAATGCAGCAAATACTATTCGTTTCTTCAACCGCAGCTTTCTCGCGTGAGAGATATTCGGCATAGAACGGAAATGAGTTTCCGCGATTAACAACAGTAAGCGCCCGTTATTCGTTCAGTTGAATTGCCGTGTAGAACGTGTTTTGTCCGCGGCGCACAAGAAATGCCGCGACGTCCCCGTTTTTCAAATCTTTCACGCTGTTTTCAAACTCATCAACATTATCCATGTCTTTTTGGTTGACTTGCTCGATGAGATCGTTCTTCCGCAATCCGGCATCTTCTGCCGCGCTGCCTGCCGTGACATCGGTGATCACAACGCCGTGATCCCCTTTGTAACCGAGCTGATCGGCAAGGTCTGCGGTCAGATTCTGAACAGTCAACCCTAAGTTTTTTGTCGTTGATTCTTCGGAAGAACTGTTCGCCGCCAAGCTTAGATTGCTCGGACGCTCCCCTAACTTTACAGAGAGAGTTTTCTCATTACCGTTGCGGAGGACGGTAAGCTTTGTATCGGTTCCCGGCTCGTTTTCTGCAACAAGGTTACGAAGTGTCTCGCTATCATCAATTTTTGTTCCGTTGAATGCCGTGATGATGTCGCCTTGCTTAACGCCTGCTTTCTTCGCTGGAGTATTAGGCTCCACTTGAGAGACGAGAGCGCCTTCTGTAGTTTTCAATTTCAATGCTTTGGCAAGATTATCGTCAATATCTTGGAGATAAATGCCGAGATAGCCGCGCGTGACTTTGCCGTTGTTCACCAATTCTTCCATGATTGATTTTGCCATGTTGATCGGAATGGCGAATCCCACGCCCGCATTGCTGCCGGTGTTGCTCTCGATTGCAGTGTTGATGCCCACGACGTTGCCGTCGAGATCTGCAAGCGCGCCGCCGCTGTTTCCCGGGTTGATCGAAGCATCGGTTTGGATAAAATCTTCGTAATCGGTAATCCCCACCGATGAGCGCCCTTTCGCGCTGATAATTCCGGCAGTAACGGTATGCATCAACCCGAACGGATTTCCTACCGCGATGACCCACTGACCGATGTGAACGCTGTCAGAATTTGCGAGCGATGCTGCCGGCAGGTCGTCCGCATCAATTTTGATGACGGCAATATCGCTTTGCGGGTCGCTGCCGATGACTTTCGCAGTGTATTTCTTCTTGCTGTCTGTTTCCAACGTGACAGTCAGCTTGGTTGCGTGATCAACCACGTGATTGTTGGTGAGAATATATCCGTCTTTCGAGATAATGACGCCGGATCCGAGTGCGTGAACCGTTTGCTCCTGTTCGCGCGGCATGTTGAAGAAGCGCTTGAAGAAGTTGTCGCCGAACATTCCGCCGAACGGATCCTGATCGGCAAACGGGTTTTTAATTTTTGTCACCTGTTCGCTGTAAATTGTTACAACGGAAGGATTGACTTTTGCCGCCGCTTCTTCAAACGCCGCACTGAATTGGTCGAGCAGCGCGCGGCTTCGATGCGTTCCCATGGTAACCTGAACGTCGCGGTGCAGCGACGATCCCGTTACTGCAACGAACGCAATGCCCGCGACGAATCCGGTGACGAGCAACGTAACGCGCCACGGCATGGTTAAGTGAAATTTTTTCATATGTAGTACTCCTTTTTGAATTCTTAGACGATGATTTCCCTTCCGAGGTTCCCCCGAAGCCGTTACAAAATTTTTATACGGATTGAAGATAAGCTGTTGAGAATTGAACATTGAATAATGAGAATTTAGAAGATCCCCTTCGGGCAATGCTCAATAATTCAACGCACAATTTTCAAAGTACATCAGCGATGGAGCACAAAATCGCTTTCGTAGAGATCGTAGATTGTTTTTTTCATCCCTAATTTTTCATACGTCAGTTGAGCGCGCGCATTGCGGCGTTCAACATACAATCGCAAGCCGCACACATCGGCGCGCTGTTTTGCTTCTTTTTCAATGCGACGAAAAAGCTGTGTGAAAACGCCCCCTTTCCGAAAATCGGGGTGGACATATACGCTTTGAATCCACCAGAAGGTTCCGTTGCGCCAATCGCTCCATTCATACGTGATCATCGTTTGACCGACAACGCGCCCGCTACTTTCGGCAAGAAGATAAAATCCCTTTGCATGGTCGGAAAGAAGCGCTTCGATTCCTGCGATGAGCCGTTCGCGGTTGAGCTCGACGTGCTCAGTTTCCCTTGCAATTGCCGCGTTGAAATCGGCAATGATATCTTTGTCGGAAAGCCGTGCCGGACGAATTGTGATGTTCATAGGTTTTTCCTTTCTCACTTGCCACACAAAGCACAAAGGCATTAACAGAGAAAAATAAAAGCGGATTGATGGATTTTTGGATTGCTGAATACTGAAATTTCCATTGATCCATCAATCCATTGATCCGTTCATCCGGATTTTCTTTTTTTACGGCAAGCAGATTTTTCCCAGCACTGTCGGTCGCGAAGCGCCTGTTACAGCGGGAACGTTTGAAGGATTTCCTGCAATTGTTTCATTTGCAAGAAGCCCGAAACAAATCGCCTCTTTTGCATCGGAAGAAATTCCGAGTGCATTGCTCGTTGTCACGCGCGCCGGTGAGAAGTAGCGCCCCAGCGCCTCCATCATAAACATATTATGCGCTCCGCCACCGCTGACGACCAGTTCATCAATGGGGAATTTTCTTTGAAGGAAGCGAACGTACTGCTGGTACACGGACAGCGGTGTAAATTCCGTTGCCGTGGCAATAATGTCTTGGCTGCGCGCGCCGCGCGAGAGGTTCAGAATTTTCGCGATGAATTGCTCGCCGAACAGTTCGCGGCCGGTTGATTTCGGCGGCTTTTGTGCAAAGTACGGTTCGCTGAACATTGTCGTGATAAGCTCCGGCAAAATTTCTCCGTCGAGCGCAGCGCTGCCGCCGCGGTCAAAGTCCTTCTTGTACAATTTTTTCATTAGAGCATCAACGAGCATGTTTCCAGGACCCGTATCGAACGCACGCACATCGTTCACAGTGCAGTTTTTCGGAAGGACGGTGAGGTTGGCAATCCCGCCTATATTCAGAAGCGCACGGTGCTTTGTTGCCGAGCGAAACGCAATAAAATCAAAGTAGGGAACGAGCGGCGCACCCTGTCCGCCGAGAGCCATATCTGCCGGGCGGAAATCGCCGACGGTAACGATGCCGGTCAGTTTTGCAATTGTTGAAGGATCGCCCAACTGTAATGTCGAGCGGACGTCTGTGCCGAAGAAATTTTGCGGCGAAGGAAGATGATGCACCGTTTGCCCGTGCGAGCCGATGAGGTCAATCTTCGATAACGGGATACGGGCTTTCCTTGCAACGGCATGCACTGCATCGGCGAAGAATTGAGCGAGGAGTACGTTCAGCGTGGAAATGGTTTCGACGTTTCCGGAACCGGGAAGCGAATTGTGCAGAACGAACTCGCGAAATCCTTTCGGAAATGGATGCGCAATGAACGCCCGCTGCCTGAATCGCGTTGAAATTCCTGCCCCGGCAATTTCAACGAGCACGGCATCAATCGAATCCACCGACGTGCCGGACATTAAGCCGATGGCGAGTTTATTTTTTTTCTTGAGAAGTTGAATGAGTGGGTGCATTGGCTTTATATTTCAATATTCCATTTATCCAACAATCAATTTCTTCGTGGTTTGTGGTAAATTTTTAGACGTTAATTGTAACATTTGTTATGAAGACCAACAATGTTCCCGTTCTACTCGGTGCGCACATGTCTATCAGCGGCGGCGTGCACACTGCGGTTGACCGCGCAACATCAATCGGCTGCACGGCGCTGCAGGTGTTCACAAAGAACAACAATCAGTGGCGCGCCAAACCGCTCGACGGTGATGACATTCAAAGCTACAAAAGGAAAATCATCGCCGCAAGGATTGCGCCGGTTGTTGCGCACGATTCGTACCTCATCAATCTCTGCGCAGTCAACCGGGAAATTCTGAAAAAATCCCGCGACGCATTTATTGACGAACTCAATCGCTGCGAGGAGTTGGGAATTCCTCTACTCAATTTTCATCCAGGCGCACACGGCGGCGCGGGTGAGAGCGACGGCATCAAAAAGATTATCGAGAGCCTGAACATTGCGCATGAAAAGACGAGGGGGTTTCATGTGCTCAGCGTCGTCGAAGCCACGGCGGGACAAGGAACAGCGGTTGGCTACAAGTTAGACCATCTCGCGGAAATCATCCGCGGCGTTGACGAGCCGCAGCGCATGGCGGTGTGCATTGATACGTGTCACGTCTTTGCCGCGGGCTATAACATCGGCACCGAAGAAGGGTACGAAAAAACATTTCAGGAATTCGATGCGATTGTCGGACTGAAGAAGATCGCCGCGTTCCATGTCAACGATTCAAAGAAAGGACTCGGCTCGCACGTTGACCGCCACGAGCACATCGGAAAAGGAATGATCGGGCTGACGGGGTTTCGGATGCTGATGAACGATGAGCGGTTCGCGGTAATTCCTAAAATTTTAGAAACGCCGAAAAGTGAGGATTTGCACGAAGACGTGGAGAATATGAAGGTGTTGAAAAGGCAGGTTGGAAAAGGGTAGAATTATTTCTTCAATGAGACCCGGTAGGCGATTTCATCTATCTCTTCACCGACGTTTTTCTTTTTTCAAAGAATAAAGGTAACTACCCTGCCCTTTTTGGGGCCGCGCATTTCCCCCTCCCTGAGGGGGGAGTAAGGAGGGAAGAACTGTGAAAAAGAATTTCCTCCCCCTCAAAGGGGGGACAAAGAAAGAAGCTGGGTATCTACAAATACAGAAAAGCTCTTCAGGCGCAATCACGCTCAAAGGGCATCACATGATTACCTCTTCGGTTCCAACGCTTCCGCGACAATAATGCCCGTATCCGTCGAAAACTTTTCAAGATACTCGTGCATCGGTCCATCGGTGATCTGAACTTTGTAGCCGACGTTCGGTGAGTGCATGAAATGGAGTGTGCCGTCTTCCATCCGCACGGCGATCCCCGTATGTTTAATATCCATGCCGGGAATGTTTGTCGTAATGCCGATCAGGCTTCCCGTAGGGATTTTATCTTCGAACATGTGAAGATTTCCTTTCGGCATGAAAAACATGTCGCGCGAATTGATGATGTCTTCCTGCTTTTTGATCGCTTCGTAAAACTTGTCGTCCGCCAACTGCTTGTACACGTCGCGGTGCGTTGACATGAAATTGATCGGCTTCGGAATCGGTTCGAGATTTTTTTTGCCGAACAGTTCTTCCGTCGCGATTTTCAGCACGCCTTTTTTCTCGTTGTCGTACCAATAATCGGTGGTATAATGCAGGCGGCTCGGGTATCCGTTGATAATGCCGCCGCGGTAACGAATGAACTGAAGCTGCGCTTTGTACTCATCGAAGGTGAATTTTTTCATCTTGATGCAGCGCGCAAGCACGAGAGAATTTTCGTAGAACGTAACGCAGTCGAGCGCGCGCATGTTGACGACAAGATGTTCCGGTCCCGGCTCTTCAAGCACGTGCGCACCGTACTCGGTACCGATGAATGTCTTGCCTACCGCCACGATCACTTCGTTGATCGGCTTATCCACGAGATCTTCCGAAACGGCAAGATCGAATTTTTGTTTGCAGATTTCTTCGTCGGCGTCTGCGGTATCACCGAGAGCAAGAAATTTTTTTAGCGGAGAGTCCTTCTTCACGAACGGAAGAAACGGTACGAATGCAGAAAGGGCTGTTGTGTTGATGAAATCGCGGCGGTTCATGGCTTTACCTTTCTTGTCAACCTTTGCATGGTTTAATTTTATATTTTCTTTAAAAAATTCAGAAACTGTGAATTATGGAATCACACCCTTGAAAGGTTTGGTGAACAACATCAGAACGGAACATCGCCCGGCGATTCCGCCGGCGGAATATATTGGTCGAAACCCGGCATCGTTGGATTTTCGAACCGGGCATATTTTTTAACAAATGTAAGCTGAGCGTTTCCCGTTGGTCCATTGCGCTGCTTGCCAACAATAATCTCTGCAATGCCTTCTTTATCGGATTCACCGTACATTTCCGGACGATGAACAAACAACACAACATCGGCATCCTGTTCAATGGCGCCGCTTTCACGAAGATCGGCAAGCATCGGCTTTTTATCGCTTCGTGCTTCAACGGCTCGGTTCAACTGCGACAGTGCAAGCACCGGAATATTCAATTCTTTTGCAAGCGCTTTCAGCGAGCGGGAAATTTGCGAAATTTCCTGCTCGCGGCTTTGTGCCGATTTCGGCCCCTGCATCAACTGCAAGTAATCAACGACGATAATCCCGACATTGCGTTCTGTTTTCAGGCGGCGCGCCTTTGCGCGGAGCTCAAGAATTCCAAGTGCGGGTGTATCGTCGATAAAAATTTTTGCCGCATGTAATTTGCCGATTAATGTGCTGAGCTTTTGCCACTCATTTTCGGGAAGACGGCCTGTACGTACACTTTGTATGTCTACCTTCGCTTCCGCACAAATCAAGCGGAGCACCAATTGCTGCGCGGACATTTCAAGACTGAAAAAGCCTACCGCGACCTGATGATTCACCGCTGCATTGCGCGCCGCGGACAGCACAAACGCTGTCTTTCCCATGCTCGGACGCCCGGCAACAATGACGAGATCCGACGGCTGAAATCCGCCGGTGAGATTGTCGAGCAATGAAAATCCAGAAGGAACGCCCGTCACACCGCTGTGTTTGCCGTGAACACTTTCGAGCATTTCCATCGTCGTGAAAACCGCATCACTCATCGGGACAAAGCTTTTCTTCAGGCGCTTTTCGGATATCTGGAAAATTTTCTGCTCGGCTTCATCCAGTAAATCGAGCGCATCTTCGGAATCGTTGTACGCCCTGCCGCTCACTTCGGTGCTTGCGGTGATGAGTCCGCGCAGCAACGCTTTTTCCAGAACGATCTTCGCGTGGTATTCCACATTGGCTCCGGAGCTTACGCGCATTGTCAGCTCGGAAACGTAAAGCGGTCCTCCGATCTGATCGAGTTTTCCGCGGCGGCGCAGCTCTTCCACCAGCGTGATGGAATCAACAGCTTCGTTGCGCTCGAAGAGGGCGATCATCGCTTGAAAAATTTCCTGGTGCGCCGGTTTGTAAAAAGCCGAGTCGTCCAAAATTTCCAGCGTTTTGGAAATCGCTTCTTTTTCCAGCAGCATCGCACCGAGCACCGACATTTCGATGTCCACCGCCTGAGGCGGGACACGGCCTTCGGACGATGCCGCAAGGTTACCGCTTAGTATGCGCGTTATTTCTGCCATTAAAAATTGTAGGTTATAGGTTGTAAATTGAAGATTGAAAATTGAGCATTGAACATTACAAATTTTATGTACGAACTTTGTAAATCATTTTTGCATTAGCTCATCGTACTTTTTTCTGAACTTCTGTACATCCTCCCACGTCGGGCGTTTCCAGCCGGGGTTTCTCAGCAGCGCTGCAGGGTGAAACGTTACCATGAGCGGGATGCCGCGGTAATCGTGAACTTTCTCTCGGAGCTTCGTTAACGAATCGTTCGTCTTCAATAGCGTCTGCGCGGAAATTCTTCCGAGGCAGAGGATGATTTTCGGCTTGATGAGTTCGAGCTGTTTCCACAAATACGGCTCGCACTGCTCGACTTCTTCCGGCTGCGGGTCGCGGTTGTTCGGCGGGCGGCATTTGAGGATGTTGCAGATGAACACTTCCTCGCGTTTGAGATGAATGGCTTCGAGAATTTTGTTCAGCAACTGACCGGCTCTGCCGACGAACGGCTCGCCCTGAGCGTCTTCATCGGCTCCCGGTGCTTCCCCGATGAGAACGATTTCGGCATGCGGGTTACCGACGCCGAAGACGAATTTTGTACGCGTCACGCCTAACGAACATTTCTGGCATTCACAAATCCGAGCGTTCAATTCATCGAGCGCTGCAGCCGATGCCCACGGCTCTTGCGGATAACCGGCCGCTGCCGTCTCATCCGTCTTTTTTCCTTTTCCAGATTCTGAAGGATACATGACGTTGCCGAAAAGATCTACTTCCTGCATAAAGAATTTCTGAATATTGGAAAGTACTTGTTGTAGCTCCGAGGGATTTTGCTCAGACATGAATGCTGAAGTTTTTTACTTTCGTTCCTTTTTCGAGCTTGCTGCAAGTCGCCGGCCGGCGCGATTGAGAATTTCTGTCGCAACGTCGAACTTCGGCATCTTCGGCAGCCTTTCAGTGGTGCCGTCTTTTCCGATGATCGTCACGACGTTTGTATCGCTGCCGAATGCGGCACCTTCGTCGTGCGCGCTGTTAAGAATAATGAAATCGAGGTTTTTTGAACGAAGTTTCTCGGTCGCGTTTTTTATTGCATCGTTCGTTTCCAATGCGAAGCCGATAAGCAGCGCGCCGTTTTTCTGCGTACTGAGCTCCTTCAGAATATCCGCTGTTTCTTTCAGTTCGAGCGTGAAGCCACTCTGAGAGAGCTTTGCTTTTTTAATTTTTTGAGAAGCCGGGTGTGCGGGCGTATAATCGGCAACTGCCGCTGCCATGATAACAGCGTCGGACTTTTTTGAATGTGCGAGGACAGCGCGCTTCATTTCTTCCGCCGTTTCTACATTGATACGGTTGACATTTTTCGGCGTTTCCAGAGCGACAGGACCGGCGATGAGCGTCACTTCCCCGCCACGCAAAGCGGCGGCGTTCGCCAGTGCGAATCCCATTTTTCCCGACGAGCGGTTGCCGATGAACCGCACCGGATCAATCGGCTCGTGCGTCGGTCCGGCAGTAACAAGAATTTTTTTCCCGCTCAGATCGCGCGGGGTTTTGTTCAGCACATCTTCAACAAACGCAACTATTTTCTCGGGTTCGGGAAGCCGTCCGGTTCCGACAAGTCCGCTTGCCAATTCCCCTTCTTCCGGCGGAAGAATAAAATATCCGCGCCCGCTCAGCAGCGCTAAATTTTTCTGTGTTACGACATTGAGATACATATCAACGTCCATTGCCGGAGAAATGAGCAGGGGGCATCGCAGTGCCAGAACGGCGGAGGTGATAACATCGTCGGCAATTCCGGTCGCAAGTTTTGCAATGATATTTGCCGTTGCCGGGGCGATCACCATCGCGTCCGCCCACAAGCCGAGCTCGATGTGTTTCGTGCCGAGATCGGTGGAAGAGTGCGCGTCGGAGGGCCACAATGACACGACCGCTTCTTCCTGCGAAAGGGTCGAGAACGTCAGCGGTGTAACGAACTGCGTCGCCGACTGCGTCATGAGCACGCGCACCTGTGCACCCGATTTTTTCAGCAGACGCACCACCGTGCACATTTTGTACACGGAAATTCCTCCGCTGATTCCCACCAGTATTTTTTTTGCCTTCAGCATACGCGCCCGCTGCCAGTTCAAAAAAATTTATTTAACCGCTAAGTCGCCGCGACACGAAGAACAGTAGAGCTATTCTTTTTCACCGTCCGGTTCTTTGTACCGATGTTCCAGCTTATCGTCCAGCAGCTCGTCAATTGCGGTCTCTGTCGGTTTCGGGCGCTTTTCGAATTCAAGACTGATGCGCAGTTGATCGGGGTTCAGCTCTGCCTCTTCTTCCTCGTTTGCGTTTTCCGACGGCAACGTCACAATGGTTTCGAGCCGCTGGTTGAATTCCAATTTTATTTCTTCATTGATCTGGCGTGCACGCTTTGACAACACCACAATTGCCTCGTACACGTTTGCCGCTTTTGATTCAAGCGTTGTTATTTCGAGCGATTTAATTGGCATACCGACCTCATTTATGATTGAATTTGTTTTTCAATAATTTCATCGACTTCGTTAATCGCGCGCGCCAGCGTATCGTTGACGACACGAAAATCGAACTGTTTTCCCGTTTCCAGTTCTAACGCGACGCGCTCCATTCGTTTGCGAAACGTTTCTTCGTCTTCAGTTTTCCGGTCGCGCAACCGCTGCTCTAATACACTCATGCTCGGCGGTTCAATAAAGATCAAAACAGCACGCTCGCCGTAGAGCCGCTTGATGGAAAGCGCACCTTTCACGTCCACATCGAACACCATTGTTTTTCCGCCCCGCACGGCGCGGTCAACTTCGCGCCGCAGTGTACCGTAATAATTTCCGTAGATTAATTCATACTCGACCAGTTCGCGCTTCTGAATCAGTCGTTCAAATTCGTCTTTTGAAAGGAAGAAATAGTCAACGCCGCCCGTTTCATTCGGGCGTTTCCGGCGCGTCGTGCCCGACACGGAGAATTCAAGCTCCGGATGCCGTGCGAGAATTTCCTTGACGATGCTTGTTTTTCCTCCTCCGCTCGGCGCAGAAACGACAATCAATCGTGAACTGCTCACTCGATATTCTGAATTTGTTCCCGGATCTTTTCTAATTCTTCTTTCATCGCGACAACGGAATGTGCAATGGTTATTTCGTTCGATTTTGAACCGATCGTGTTTGCTTCGCGGTTCATTTCCTGAATGAGGAAATTCAATTTCCGTCCGGCGCCTTCTTCGTTCTCGATCGCTTCAAGAAAAAATTTGTTGTGGCTGCGGAAGCGGACGCATTCCTCTGTCACATCCAGTTTGTCGGCGAGCAGGGCAATCTCAAGCTCAAGCCGGTCGGTATTGACGGCAACGTTGTCGCCCAGTACTGCAGCGATGCGTTCCTGAAGACGCGAACGCTCCTCGGGAATGCGTTCTTTCGAAAGCTGCTCGATGGTATCAATTCTTTGCTGCATACTATTGATGCGCGCCGCGAGATCGTGTGCAAGCTCGCGCCCTTCTTTTTCCCGCATCACGCGGAGATTGTCCATCGCAACAAGAAGCGCTTGCGTGAAAGCGCTCCACTCTGCCGCATCGCTCTCGCCTTCCTCCTGACTTTCAAAAATATCGGAGAAACTCAGCAGGTGTTCTAACTTCACCGTTTCCCGAATTTTCACCGCAGTGCGGAGTTCCCGCAGAAGCTTATAATACGACCGCGCGGCTTCCTTGTTGATCGAAAGCGGAACTTTTGACGCTGCGTCGCCATGCACACTTGCCGACAGTGTGATTTTCCCGCGAAGAATTTTTGACCGGATCAATTCCCGGATTTCATTTTCACGCAGGGAAAGCGAGCGCGGAAGCCGTGCTGCCACCTCCAAAAAACGGCTGTTGACGCTCCGGAGTTCAACCATGGCAATAATGTCATCCACACTTGCTTCTCCCCTGCCGTAGCCGGTCATGCTTTGAATCATCTTTTTCCTAAAAAATGCTGAGCGACAAAGGCTCGAAGACACAAAGAAATTTTTTTACTCGTTCTCAACGGAAGATAAAATTTTTTAATTTTCTTAGTGTGTTGGTGACTTCGCGGCCGAATTTACTATCAAAATACGAAAATTCGCTCGGCGAGGCAAGGAAAACTTCTCGACGAATTGTGCACAGAGTTATGCACAACTTATGCAAACAAGAAGTTTGATTTTACCCCGCTTTTTGGTATCTTTGCGCTAAGTTCCGAATCCGCCAGAGGCGGACTTTGGGAAATGTGGATAACTTATGTTTTCCAACTACTACACGCTGCTCCACATTGCCAACACTCTGAATGAACTTTGCACAGGGAAAAAAATTGCACAGGTGTATTCCCAGGAGCGAAATCGCCTCAGCGTGGAAATTGAAAACAGCTCCACGCTTCTCATTTCCTGCGAGCCATCGCAAAATTTTCTATATGCCGATAGAAAATTCAGCCGCGCAAAGAAAAATACGGTGAACCTTTTTCCTGCGGCTGCAGGAAGAAACATCGAGGAAATTTCTTGTCACGATTCGGATAGAATTGTGCACTGTGCACTTGATGGCGGGTGGGCATTGCGTATTGAAATGTTCGGCTCGCGTGCGAACGTTTTTCTCTGCACGCGGACAGACAATGGCGCGTTGCAGATTGCCGATGCGTTTTTGAGAAAGAAAGAAACCGTGGAAGCGGCACGTCCGCCGTTTCGCACTTTTTTTTCTGCCGAAGATCACAGCGCCCGCTATGAAGAAACGCGATTGTTAAATGCATTACGCTCCGGCGGCGAGCGCACAGTGCTTTCAGCGTTGAAGAAAACTGTTCCTACGCTCGGAGCACTGCTCGCGAAGGAAGCGTTGTTCCGGGCAGAAATCCCTCCGATGACTTCAATGGACATTGTCACCGACCGGGAGTTAAGGCGATTGATCGCATCAACGACAGAAATGCTTCGTGCGCTGACCGCATTTTTCCCAAAAGAATCTTCGTCGAGCGAACTCGGTCCGCGAGTGTACTATAAGGATGGCACCCCTCTCTGTTTGTCGCTGATTCCTCTCCGGACGTTTGAGCAGTACAATGTTCAAACGTTTGACAACCTGAATGAAGCTGTCCGAAGAGTGATCGGTGAATCAAGCCGCGTCGCTTCGTTTTTGAAAGAAAAGAAAGAGCTCGTCAGCCGGCTTGAAGGCGAGCTGAAGAAAGCCGAGCACACGCTCGAAAAAATGGGAGAGGAGCAGAGTACGCATGACCGCGCATCGGAGTACGAGCTTTTCGGAAAATTGCTGATGCTTCATGCAACGGCGTTCCAAAAGGGAATGAAAGAAATCGCCCTCGAAGATTCGATCACCAATTCCGGCGGAAAGAAAATTGTTCTTGACCCTTCGCTCTCACCGGTGCGCAACGCCGAGCGCTACTTTGAAAAAGCGAAAAAAGCACGCACGGCAAAAGAAGAAGCGGCAGAAAGACTGAATTTTCTTCTCCGCCGCACGTCTCTTCTGGGGTCGCTTCTTTCTGAAGCGGAAGAGCTTCAATCGAAAGAGCTGTTGGAACAATTTACACGCGCTCACGGCGCTGAGTTGAAAGAGACAATCGGAACGACGGGAGCGAAGAGCGAGCAGCCGCTGCCGTTTCGGATGTTTACGGTGGACGGCGGCTTTCAAGTGCTCGCAGGAAAAAGCAGCGAGAACAACGACATGCTGACAATGAAATATGCGAAGCCGGACGACCTGTGGTTTCACTGCCGCGGCACAGGCGGCTCGCATGTGGTGTTGCGCGCGGGAACGGGACGCGGTGAAATTTCCAAAACGGCAATTCAGCAAGCGGCAGCGATTGCCGCGTACTACAGCAAAATGAAAAACGCGACAATGGTTCCGGTCGCAATGACGGAAAAAAAATTCGTGCACAAGCCGCGCGGTGCGCCGCCGGGAACGGTAACGATGGAACGCGAGAAAATAATTTTTGTGGAACCGAAACTTCCCGGTGCTCCAAATATCCGGCAATAGTTTTTCTTGACAAAGAAAAAATTGGAGAAGCCTCGTACGCCCCCGCTCACCGATTCTCCGATTCGTTTGCGACCACTTGGTGGCGAGAAAAAATTATGACAGAAAAAATTCTTGTTGTTGATGACGATCCGTACATTCGCATCATTCTCCAAAAACGATTGAGCACGCGCGGGTACGAGATTATTCCAGCGGAAAACGGCGAAGAAGGCTGGCAAAAGGCAAAATCCGAAATGCCCGATCTCATCGTCTCCGACTGGATGATGCCGAAGATGGACGGATTGGAGTTCTGCAAGAAGGTGAAAACAGACGAGCGGCTTCGCTACACCTATTTCGTTCTTCTTACAGCGAAAGATACACAGGATGATCGCATCGAAGGAATTGAAACCGGTGCGGATGATTATTTGACGAAGCCGTTTAACGATAAGGATTTGCTCACGCGCATCAAGGCGGGACTGCGTATCAATAACCTGCAGAAAGAGTTGGCTGCGCTTCAACACCAAAAAGCGATCACGGAACTCGCCATCACGTTAGGGCACGAAATCAATAATCCGTTGGGCATTATGATGCTGACGCTACAGGTCATTCAGAGGAAGGGAGACAATCAACTTCTTGCCGGCGTGCGGAAGGAATTGGAGATTTGTATTCATAACGGAAAGCGCGTTGCGGAAATCGTGAAGCGCCTCGCACGACTGGAAGACCCGCACCTCGTTCCGTACCTGAAAAATTCCGACACGGAGATGCTCGATCTTTCTCAAGCCCAAAGCGCTTCTTCGGAAGAAACGTCCTGAAGGCGTTCGGAACCGGAAAGACGTTGGAATGAATTTACAAGGACTTTTCTATGGACATTCCTAAGGCAAGAATTTTGATCGTGGACGATGAAGAATCGTTTCGCTTACTGCTGAAGAATCTTCTTTCTGAAGAAGGGTTTCCGGCTGATGTTGCAGTAGATGGTGAGGCAGCAATCAGCAAAGTGACGTCTCCTGCAGACGGATTCGATATTATGCTTCTCGATCTTCGAATGCCGGGGAAAGACGGCATCGAAGTGTTGAAGTTTTGCCAAGAGCATTCTATCGGCACCGATATTATTGTTCTCACCGGTGTTGACGACGTCCGCATCGCCGTTGATTGCATGAAATTGGGCGCCAGCGAATTTATGGTGAAACCGGTTGAAGCGGAAAGCCTCCTGTTCAAAATCCATTCCATCATGCGCGCGCGCGAAGCAGAGGAGAGGCTGCGAAATCTCGAAACGCAGTACACGACAACACTACTTCTTGATCTCCGGACGCCGTTAAGCGGAATGCTCACGTCCATCGGATATTTCATGAAAGGCTGGGCGGGTCCCGTCACTCCGGAACAAGAGCAGCTATTGCACTATCTCCACGATTCGTCGGAACATATGCAGACAATCTTGGATGATATGATTGATGTAACAAAGCTCGAAGCGGGAACAATTTCTCTGGCGAAAAGCCCTCTTAATATGCGGGACTTGCTCGACAGCGTATGCCGGCGCTTTGAAGTGCAGGCTCGCAATGTCGGTGTTGCTTTGAAATACAACGGCGCTGCCCCGCTTCCTCCGGTGGACGCCGATGTCGAGCGAATAGAACAAGTGCTGGAAAATCTCCTTAACAATGCTTTACGTTTCACCCCGAAAGGAGGGACAATAAGCGTTTCTACGGATACAATGCCGTCTGCGATAGAAATTTCTGTTGCGGATACCGGCTGTGGAATTTCCGAGGCGGATATGCCCCATTTATTCGATAAGTATAAGCACGTTATCAAGAAGTCAAAAGAGAAAGCAACCGGTCTCGGTCTCGCGATTTGCAAAAAAATCGTTGAGGCGCACAATGGAAAAATTTGGGCCGAATCAAAGCCGGGCAGCGGCGCGCAATTTCATTTCACGCTGCCGGTGTAACAAAAAGTTCAAAAAGCTACGTTCAGATCGATGCATCCTCCTCGGAGTGTAAATGAAGGTGAGATTGTAATCTGAGGATATTCCCCGTTGAAAGAGCGGTTGCCGTCTGCCCCGTACTTTCCAGATGCGATTTTCCCGAACGAGTATCCGAGCGCAATACCGACCGGCAAATCGCTGTACCAATGCATTCCTTTCCCTACCAAACTTATTCCAAGCAAACCTGTCAACACATAACTTACCGGCCTGAGCCAGGTACGATATTCCGGGTAATTTTCATTGAGCACAGTGAGTGAACCGACCAGCGTCGCAAGATGACCCGACGGAAACGAATAATAGCGTACTTGATGAAGCTGATATTGTTTCAAATTCGGAAACGGCCGCCACTCATCATCATCATGAGGAATGACAATCGGGCTTTCTCTTCCGGTAGAGTGTTTTAATATCTGCACGACAATTCCGCTTGCAAGGAATGTCTCGGCCATTTCACTTGTCGTTCGCAGTAATCGTTCGTTGTGTGTAGCCCATCCTGCAACAGCAAGCCCGCCGATGGCTGCAAGATTATATCGCCCGTCACCGGCGAGAATAACGTCGTCACGTGTTTGCCGTAAAAATCCCGAGCTGTTCAGGAAATTCCGCGTTTGAGGATAGGTAGTATAGTCGAATACGGTGAGAGCAATTGTCGCTGCTCCAAGTCCGGCAAGTACGGGCAAACTGTGTTTATCGATCAATTGGCTTCCCAAGGCGGACCAATCGCGGGGAAGTTTGGTAATCATCGTATACCATTGCACGCTCTGCGTTTCTTCTGCACTGTTTTGCCCGGCATTATCGTGCGATGCAGCAAGCATTCGTGTATGGGAAAGAGAATCTGTTGCAATGAAATCATTGTGACTGTTTTGTTGAGGAAGCGACAGGGTATTTTTATAAGATAACAAGAAAAGACAAAATACAACGGTGTGTTTCGGCAACGCAAGAGTGCGGTTCATTTTTTGTGCCCTGTGGAAAGATTATAGTATGAACACAATATCAAAGCCAATTTCCGATCCGTCGAAGAGAGGCGTGATGGATACAGAAGTTTCCTTCTCAGTGCCGGCATGTGCAAGCGTTTCGCCTTCCGGATGAGAGACAATTTCTCCGAAAGCAGTGCCGAGCGCAATCGCCAAAGGATAATCGCTGTACCAATGAATGCCGGTATTCACCATACTGATGCCGATAAGTCCACACACTGCATACCCTACAGGACGAATCCATGTCAGCTCCGGATAATTTTCTGCCACAACAATCACCGTTGCGAGCGATGTCGTGAGATGCCCCGAAGGGAAAGCGTCGTAATGCGGGACCTGTTTATGATATTTGATTTGATTCGGGAAAAATCGCCAAACCCCGGCCGGTTCAGTTGAAACAAACGGACTTTCTCTTCCTGTGATGTGCTTCAACACTTGAACAACTCCTCCAGAGGCAAGAACAACTTCGACAATTTCACTG
>JAGWND010000187.1 GCA_028873075.1 Bacteroidota bacterium | reverse complement strand
ATAATATTTCAACGGAGAATAGTGCTGAGCCTGATGTGTATTCGTGTGCGCCGCAAGACCGCCGAGCGACACTTGCGCTTCTGTTAGAGATTGAAGAGATGCAGGGTTGACAAACATAAGGCTTATGTCGTTTTGAATTCCAATGGTCGTTCCTCCTGCCGCCCGAGATGCAGCAGATTGCAAAACGACGTGATCAGCCCCCTGCATTGTCAATGGATCATCATAACCTTGAGCGAAACTCATCTGTGAAAAAAGAAAGACGCTGACTGAAATTGCACAAAGCAAGAAAAACGTCATTCCCGAATGCTTTTGTCGGGAATCCATTCTTGGAATTTCAATAGAAACAGAAACATTAGATTCCCGTTTTCGCGGGAATGACGTAACTTTGTTTTTTTCGTCAGACAATATTCTTCGGTATAACTTTAGTAACAAGATGTAGAGTGCTCTGTTCATTGTATTTCCGCTCCAAGACTGATCCGCTGTGCGTTGCCTAGGTACACTCCCATTGAGCCGTAGCTGTAATCGAGCGATAATTTCACCGAGCTGAGTGTTTGCTTGAAACCGGCGCCGAGCGTAAGTCCCTCGCTGTCGTAATTGAACTTGTAGCCTGCACGCAGTGCGAACGTGCCGGCAAATTCGTATTCAATGCCAAGATGCTGCTGCTGGTCGTAATCGTTCGGTTGGAAAAGATCGAACGCAACGCTCACCCTGTTCTCTCCGTCTGAAGAAACAAGAAGACCGTCCGTGCCGACGATATCCGCCGCTGTTCCGAATCTGAACAGCAGCGGCGCGGGACTCGATTCTTTTGCGTACTGAATATTTGCTCCGAAGTTCTGAACGGAAGCGCCGAGCTGAATAGTTTTGTACCCCGTGTTGTAGCGAACACCGAAATCGAACAGCACACCGCTTCCCCACGTTTTGACATTTTCATAGACGCCTTGACTCACCATGGCTCTTACCATTTCTCCGTTGAACAACGATTCGTACGCGTATTTCACGCTCAGTCCGGTGGAGAACCTATCCGTTAAACTGCGCGCGTACGTTACTCCGAAAAGATAACTGAACGGATGAAACGTTCTTCCGGTCAAACCGGGTGCGCTCGGATCTTTAATATAAGGAGGAGCGACGCTCGTTTCTTCAAATTCTCCGAAATCAACGTACTGAATTTGTGCTCCGGCCGCTCCTATGTTTCCGAGAGAAACGGCGTACGAAAGAGCGCCTTGTTGAGTGTCGAAAAGCCAATCAATGTACGTCGAAGACAATTCCTGACTTCGCACGAGCGCGACGCCGCCCGGATTCCAGAACACCGCTTCAGCGCCCGACGCCCACACGCTGTACGCGTCTCCCAACGCAGTTGCGCGGGCAACCGGCATGACATGAAGGAATTGCATTGAAGTGCTGCCGACTTTTTGCGCAAGAGCCTTCGGAGAAAAAATTATTGACACCGTAATGCAGATTGCAAAAAGCAGCCAAACAACATTCTCTCGTTCACACAATATGAACTTGACAAAAAAAGTATGTTCAGCATGCCCGAGTGTTTTTATCGGGCATCCACGTGAAACGCTTTTCGGATAATTCGATTCCCGCCTTCGCGGGAATGACGCTTTTCTGTTCTTAATTTTCAAAATAGCCATCTTGCCTTCCTCAATGAATGATCACGAACTTTCCATGAGTCGTCGCACCGCCTGCATCTTCAACGACAAAGAAGTACACACCGGACGCAAGAAGCTGATTGTTTCTTGAAATCTGATACCATGGATTGCCATAAGCATCTTGATGATGATGAATCGTCTGCACAAGCTGCCCGCTGTACGAAAATATCCTAATAGTGCAATCTTTCGTCAGACCGAAAAATTGAAGCCGATCCGTTACCTCGCCGTTCGGGTCGCTTCCTCCCAAACCATTGGTCACGATAAGCGGATTGGGCGCGACGTACACCTTTCCAAGCTTCGCCACTGCGGGCGCTTGCGTTTCATGTGCCGTAAAATTTGTCCAGCCACTCTTTCCTCCGAGCGAATCTACCGAAAGGACAGCGTAGTACGAAAAAGAGCCGAGATTGCTTGCAGTGTCGTACACAACGTATGCCGAATCGTTGAAGTAGCGGGGATCATGCACTGAGACGGAATCAATCAGCGTCCATGGTCCGAGTGGATCGTCCGCACGCCACACTTCGTAATCCTTCAACGGTGCGTGCAGGTGCGAAGCCCACGGCACACTGCTCATGTTTTCAACCTGTGTCCCCCACATAATCCTATTCACCGCGGCGCGCGTATTCTCAATCGTGATCGCCGGAGCGGGAAACGGAATCGAAACGGTAGAATAATTTCCTGCTGCTGGCGTGTTATCCGGTTCCAGTTGCAGCGAGTCATATTTGATCAACGGTCTGCCGGTGTATAATTGAATTGCTCTATCTGCAACGTCGCGGATTGAAACGACACCCGGTGTTACGTACCACGGCAGGGGATGCGTTTGAAGATAATTGCTGCCGATGACAGAAGGATTTCCGACATTGGGATACGTTATTGCTTGATACCAGCTTGGAATCGGGTGCAAACCGGGCGCCGGCTCATTGCGGATCCCTCCGCCAAGGTCCTGGTACACTGTGTCGCCGGCGTCACCGGGGCCGTAACCGACAACCTCAGCGACACTGAATTTCAGAGACTGCCCCGGCGGAAGCGTGTACGGAGCGAAGCCGTACGCATGAACAACCGGCTGCGACCATGATAATGACCAGGAAGGCTTCCCTCGTCCGATCCAGTAGTACGGCTGACCGCTTGCAGATGTGAATGCACCGAAGCCGGTCGAATCGGATGTTCCTTTGAAGGGTCCGGTTTTTCTGTCTTGTTCAGGATCGAGCCACGCCGTTCCTTTCGTCGTGTAAAGATTTGCATTTTCATAGCGGTGAAGGTATGGCTGCTTGATTTTGTGATTCTGATCCCACACCACTTGAGAATCTGTACGGCTCACGATGATACTTGTTTGTCCCTGCGTTGCGAGATGATCGTAATCGAAATGAAGCATCAACAAACCGGCAGCCTGGGGAGAATCCAGCCCGCCGCGGTTTCCAGATGTTGACCAGAGATCAAAATAGTTGGTATCCGGTTTCCCGGATCTGTCCTGATTGTACGTCATCCACCGTTTCAGGTCGAATCGTGCAAACTGATCTGCCTGCCGGTAATCTCCTTCCGCCCAGCGATTGTATCTTCGTTCATACCCGAACATTGAAGGAGCAAACCCGTACGTAAAACTGATAAAGACGTCGTACAACGTATCCGGTGTTATGTTCTGAAGGTCATACTCATAAATGATGAAATCGTTATACCCGGGCCAGCTCCACGCGCGGCTTGTGCGTGTAACCGTTATGCCGGATGTTGTTCCCCATGTTGCCGTAATAATTTCTTCCGCATCGTCAGGATTGTAAGCAGAATTGAGATTTCCATCGGAGAGCACAGGATAATTCTCTGTCCGTTGAATCGAAACCGGAAAGCTGTACACATTCTCAACCGCCGTTGTATGTCCGTTGTTGTCTGTCACAGCACCGCAAAAGCTGTACTGGCGCACTCCCTTCTCGGTAGCAGCAACCCACAAACCGCCTCCCATAGAGTTGTGCTGGCCGGCGTATGTAAGTCTATCGAGAATCATTTTCGAATTGGGAGGCCATTCCATCGAAGGCATGCCGTCTGCAACCCCAGCATCTCCTCTATCAAATGCCCGTCCTATTTCTCCCGTATTAAATTCCGTTTCATGCAACATGCTGCGCGTGTGTACCCGGAAATCACGAAGCTGGGAATAAGCTGCGGGGGAAACGAGCAGCAGGAAAACTATTAGTCGAACAGTAACTCTCATCTCTGTGCCTCAATGGCTGAACAATTAGAATTCTATCACAATGCCGAAATCGAACGAACGCGGAGTGTTATCGTAAATCAGAAATGATTGATCAACGACAGCCCACGCAGGACGCACGATAAGGTCCTGGTAGTAGCGAACGCCGTTCACCGGGTCGTTGATCGGGTAATTTTCATAGTTCTTCGTAATGTTATTTGTCGAGCCTGCATTCGGTGTGGCGAACAAATAACCGTAGTTCAGGATCTTCTGGTCGAAAAGATTGAACGCTTCCAAATACAGCGTTGCAGCGACTCCGAAAAAGTCTGCAAATCTTTTTGTGAGTCTCGCGTCCGTGTTGTACTCCGCCGGAGTCCGCGCCCCGTTGATAAATTTGGGATTGTACGGATCGGTGTACGGCCTTCCGCTTCGTGCTGTTGAAAGAACTGACAGTGTCAGGTCCGACAAGGGATACCCTCCAAACAACTCCGGACCGCCTTCGTCGTCGGTATGATAAGCAAGGTTGATGATCAAATGATGCGTGCGGTCGAAATCGAGAAGAATATCTCTGACAGGAACATTATCCAGCTTCGTGGCGATCGTGTACGGGTACGTCGGCGATTCGACGTATGCCGGGGGAGCAAACGAAGTTGTTGCGCTCTTTCCTGTCGCAACTCCGAATTGATAATTAATGGAACCGGTAAACGCACCGCGGCGCTTCGTCAATGCAACACGAAAGCCGCGAATGTCAGCATAATCTCTGTTGAAATACGTTGTATAGGTCTGCCCGAGTTTGTCGGAAGTGAACGTCGCTTGCTCGATCAAATTTTTCACATCCTTGTAATACCCGCTGACGTCGAGTGTAAACCCTTCTCCCAATCCCTGCGTAACACCGATATCGTAGCTGTTCGTCTCTTCGGGCTGAAGCCGCGGATTGCCGAACGTGATCGGCTGATCAGAGCCTTGCTGCACTTCAGAACCGACAACATATTGAAACGGCGGACGCTGAACAAATGAACCGTAGTTAAGATGAAAAACAGTGTTGACGAAAACAGGAAATGAAATGCCGAGACGCGGTTGCAAACGCCCGAGCATCGGGGTTTTCTTTGTCTGAACGGAGTCTTTTCCGTACACAAACGTGGTGTCGCCCGGATACGCATTGTTAAATCTCCGGTAGGGAACGACTACATCCGGATAATACGGCGTGTTGACATTCCACAGATCGAAACGCAAGCCCATGTTGGCAATCAATCCTTCAAACTCCATCTTGTCTTGTGCGTAGAGGGCACCTTCGTACGGGTACACGTTGTATTCATCAACCGGACCGCCGGAACCGTTGCGAACTGAAAGCGAGTTCGAGACGTCAATATGATACGCGTTGAACTGCACACCGCCGTTCAACAGATGAGATCTTGTTACTTGACTTGTCATGCTTGCATCGAGCGAAATCGTCCGCGTCATCTGATCTCGGAAATTGTCGTCTCCGCGCAAGTAATAAAATTTATCCGGACCTGAAACTACTTGCGGGATCACTTTGTCCCAATCAATTCGGTCGGCAGCGTTCGTAATAAGCGAATCCGACACCGAACCGGGCGAAGGGGACGACCCGACTTTCTGATGAGTCCAGAGCGAATTGACCTTCACTTCATAAAATGTCGCAGCGCTTAACGCATGCGTAAAGCGGGCGCCAAGTTGAAGGTTCGTTCTCTCCTGATAGTTGGTGCCGAGAATTCTGTCCCACAGCCACGTGTAAAATCCAAGACCGTTCGAGCTTGGAAACAGGTTCGTATTCTCTTTTGTGTACCCGCCGCTGATCCGGAGCGTTGCACCGTCTCCGAGATCGGAGGCAACATTACCCATCATTTGAAGCTGCATGTCCGGCTCTTCGGTAGGGAAAACGGGCCACTGAGACTGTGAACGAAACGCCGCAAACATGCGCATATTCTCGTCAATCGGACCGCCCGTGGCGACTTCAACATCATGATCAATGTTGTTTCCATAATTGCGATTCAGGTCCCTGTGCATTTCATCTTTCCACAGCACTTTCGCCACAGCAAGCTGAACAATTGTGTCTCCTGCGTAGCGGTCGCTCGAAAAGAAATTTGTGTAGTACGGCGTTTGAGAAGGAGACGACGGGTCGCCGGTTTTCCATAGTTGATCGCCGTTCAACAAAGCGGCGAGATATGGATTTGCATTCGGATCGTACACACTCGGACCAAAATGTTTTTTGCCGGGCGCCCGCATCCTTGTTTCGACTCTCGTTCTCCACGTGTCGGATTTCCCTTCTTTCATCGAAATGTTGACGACACCGGATTGCGCATTACCGTACTGAGCACCGAATCCGCTCGTAATGACTTCCACTTCTTCAACTGCGCTCATGATCGGCAGAAAGGCACTAGAGTTGTCGAGTGGATTGACGATACCCATCCCCTGAAGCGTGTAATATTCTTCGCCGGTTCTGCCGCCGCGGAAATGTCCGTCTGTCACATCGGCTTCCAGCGCCAGTACATCTCCGATGTCCCGTATTCCCGCTACCGTCTGAACGTCCTCAGAGCGAACGATGGCGCTTGTCGAGGTTTTTTCCGGTTCAACATCAGGCCGCACCGATTCAACAACGACTTCTTTCTGCTGCACAGCCGCCGAGGTTAGCTTGAAGCTTGCCGTTGTCGTCTTTCCCGCATCCACAATAACATTTTGTAGAAGAACCTTTTGATATCCGATCATTGAAGCCTGAAGATCGTATTCCCCGGGAGGAACATTGAGAATAAAATATGAACCGTCAACATCCGTTGAAGCGCCTAACCTCGTTCCTTTCACTTCAATGGTACAGCCAACAAGCGCTTCGCTCGTTTCGGCATCCGTAACCGTTCCCGAAATTTTTCCGACGCTTTGAGCGAGAAGCGGAGTATTGCTTGCCGGTATGAACACCATAAGAAAAGCAATGCAGCAGATGACAGTGAAAAAGCTTCTCAAGAGCATCTCAATGGAACTCCTTATTGAAAATCCTTGTGAAAGAGAAAACTATCTTATCGTTACGGCATTTGGAGAAACATCTTTACCATACCGGATGTCATTGTTCGCGTTCGAGACATCTGTGTTTGTAATAATAATTCCGCCAGTCTTCTTTCCTTCAAGAGAGAGCAGCAGGTTTTTCTTCGGGTCAAACTTCAGTCTACGGAGGACAATATCGTTTCCATCCACAATGTTGATCACGGGACCGGAATCG
>JAGWND010000186.1 GCA_028873075.1 Bacteroidota bacterium | reverse complement strand
AGTATCGCACCGATAGAAAGCGCGTGGCGATGATCGTTGATATCGTCTTTCATCATAAAGCGAAAAAGCCTTCCGTCATCGCCATCTCCAACGAGCGGAATGGAGCCATCGGGACGCGTGTAGGCATGCATAAAGTCAAACATACGCTCGAGACGTTCCATGTATGAAGAAGGGAATCGAAGGCGATTGTGTAAACATAAGATCGTCGGTGTGTAGAACAGTTCGAGAACAAGGCGTTGATAGGAAGTTGACTTTTCGTAATCCACCCCGTCGGGGTATACCTGGCGGTCCATTTCTTCGATGAGCGATCGTATTCCGAAGCTGAGCCACTTCTTTCCGAAAGCGGTATGCTGGAAAAAGATTCCGAGCGCGATCATGCCGGAAACATCTGCGAGAAAATGATTTCCATTTCTCCACGAAGCTTCAAGATGATGTTGAATGAATTTTCCGTGGACGAACAGACTTTTGAAAAATTTTAACGAGAATTCATTTGTGAAGGACCGCGACTCGCAGAAAAAATAATAGCCTGCAATCCAATTCCAGGCGCGGATTGCCGCCTCCATTGCAATTGCCCAATTGACGCCATAGCCGACCGGGTTGTCTTCGATCCATTCTTCGATAAGCGTCTTGAATTTTTGTGCGTACTTCTCATTCTTTGTCAGCCAGTACGCTTTGCCGAGCCACCAGACCTGATGAAACCTGCTCAATTCCCACGGCACTTTTACGTCGGAGTTATTTTCTACATCGAGGAAATCCAGCGTTTCCGAAGGACCGAGCCGCCATTCTGTTCCGCTTTTGAAATCGAGCTGCCAGTTGATTTTCTCGCCGAGGAATATTTTTTCCGAGCCTAATGTTTGAAATTTATTTTCTAAAACATCTTCGGCTTCTGCAAGAATTTCATCCGGGGATTGAGTGGAGGCAAGGAGTGACAGGAAAAAATCCTTTTCGTTTCGCGGGTGAAAAAAGAATCGCAAACGCAGTTGTTGGTGAAATGCTTTGACCGCATCTTCCGTTGAACTGCCGGGCGCGCACGTTGAAGCAAACTCCGCATCGCTTAGATGTCGTAGTGTTTTTCCAAGCCGCAGCTGCCAAAGTTTCGGCAGGAAGATGCGGTGTTTCGCCAGTGTCCAGCGCTGTTTGAGCGGTTTATGGTTCTGTGCGGTCATCGTTGTACCAGCGGCTCGACAGCAGTGATAACACGCTCGGCGTTTTTCTGCCATGAAAAGCGTTCAACGGCGTCTTGTCTCGCTGCATCGCCCAAAGATTTCCGCAGTTTCGGGTTTTCGGCGAGGAGGAGAATTTTTTCAGCAAGGTCCATATGATTTTTATGTTCTATGAGCATTCCGTTGACGCCGTCGTGAATAACTTCTCCGATTTGTCCGACGCCGCTGGCGATGACAGGTTTTCCCATTCCCATGTATTCGAAGAGCTTTGTCGGCGAGCCAAAGAAGAGCGTTCCGTCCGAATTCTGCACGTGCGGCGAGAGAAGGATATCGCACGCGGCAAGATACCGCGGGATTGTTGCGTGAGGAATTGCACCGGTGAGTGTTGCAAAATTTTCTACCTTGTCCTCCCGAATAATACGCTCGACATCCCCGCGGAGAACGCCGTCGCCGATGATTAAAAAATGGACATGCGGGTTTTTCTGCACAGTCGGTTTGATAGAGCGTGCGAGCACTTCTACGCCATGCCATGCCCCGAATGTACCGACAAATCCAGCGACAATTTTTCCTCCTAACTTGTAACGTTCAGTAATCTCAACGCCGTCAATACGCGGGCTGAAAGCGGCAGGGTCAACACCGTTTGGGTTCACGATAATTTTTTTCTTATCAATTCCCAGACGTGCGAGGTCCTCTTTCATCACATTCGACACGACGGTGATAATATCCGCTCTGTTGAATTGAACGTTTTCTGCCATTTGGAGAATTTTTTCAAGATAGATCCGTCCCCAATTTTTTTTCACCCATACTTCCGAGCCGTTGCATTCGAGCACAAGAGGGATGGCGAATTCGTCTGCAAGCATCGCACTCGAATAATTGAACTCGCTGTGGCGGTGATAAATAAAATCGGGCTTTTCCTTGCGGATAATTTTCCGCGCTTCCCGCAGCAGTGTGAAATTGTAGGCGATGGAGAGCACTTCCGGCAAATTGCGGAACAACGAAGAATAGGGAATGGTGTACACAGTGCCGCCGGAGACGGATAAGTTGCCGCTTGCAATGGCGGCGAACTCATGTCCAAGCTGTTGTAATCCGTCAAGAAATCCTTTGACGTGGGAGAACGATCCGCCGACATTGATGCTGCCGTAAAAATCTGTGCGGAGAAAAAGAGCTTTCATATTGAAAACCCTTTTGGGGCAGTGCGCGTTATCTTCCGTTGTCTAAAGAAAAGGCGAATGTATGAAATACCAACAACGAAAAAACTCGAGAGTATTTCAATAATGAATCTGGGTGCATCAACAACGAGGTAATGGCGGAACGAAACATTGATAAGATTTCCCGTCTCATCGAAAAGAAATTTTTCTTTTGCGCCCGAAACAAGCAGATACGATTTGATGACAAACTGGTAACGCTGCAATGCAAGGCTCTTGCACGCGAAGCCGACGGAGCGGGAAACCGGCTGCCGTACTGTTCTCAGCATGTGTTTTGCCTCGACAAGAGATTTTTCTTCTTCGTTGAGGACAGCCGGATCAGTTATATCAAGACGATCGCGGAGTGTTTGCAACAAGCGTTCTTGTTCTCCCGAGAGAATAATAACTCTATCCATTGCTTTTCCACAGGGCGGGTTTTTTGCCGGGTTTTTTTCGTTTAACGTACCTGAAGACGCGGCTGTACCAAAACGCCGTGTCGTACATCTGATAATTTCGTTTCACGTATCGTTCGTCCGGATTTTCTTTTGGTTTTGCAAAGGAAGGATTTTTCAGTATTTCTTCCAACGACAACGGTATAAGTGTGTTTGCCATCGGATCGAGAATAAATTTCTTCTCCCCGACTTCAGCTTCTATCACTTCGTGAGAATCTGTTTTGTCTTTGCCTCTTCCGTTGGGAATGTCTTTCGCTAACATTGTAATCCACTTGACGTTGAATCCTTCTCGTTGTAATAATTCACCCAGTGCTATGGTATAGCCGAGACAAAATGCAAATCCGCCCGCAAGAATTTTTACAGCATCGCGTCCGTTGGAAGAGCGTTCCGGATTTAAATGATGATACACCCAGTTCATTGCCTCAATTGCCCGGTCGAGCTTGGTGTAATTTTTTGGATGCTTCCATGCCCGAATGAACATCATCCGGTCGCTGGAAGGCGGGTACGGATGCGTTCCAAAGCGGCGATATACATCGGTTTCCTCTATATCAATATCTGTGAAGCCGGATTCCTGAAGCCGCAGCATAACTTCATGCGGCGCGGTTTTCCACGTGTGATTGTCGCAAATGTTTTTCGGGTTGCGAGCGTCGCTCGGTATAGCTGCGACGAGTAAGCCTCCGGTTTTCAAAACGCGGTATGCCTCACATAAAGTTGCGTTCACATCAAACGCATGTTCGAGCGTGTTGTCGGCGTAGATGCAATCAAAAGTATCTTTCTCGAATGGCAGGTTTGTAAAATCGGCAATTTCAAAAGA
The DNA here is from genome assembly GCA_028873075.1 of Bacteroidota bacterium. Classification (GTDB taxonomy): domain Bacteria; phylum Bacteroidota; class Ignavibacteria; order UBA10030; family UBA8401; genus JAJYOI01. The sequence goes on along the minus strand of JAGWND010000186.1, from coordinate 3,459 downwards.
GACGCGGTCTGTTGCGTACCGGGAGCGGGCTTTTTCAATAAATTCTTTTCCAATGTCCGCACCGACGACATTCATCCAAGGATATGTTTCTGCGATGCGGCTTGACCAGTATCCGGCGCCGCAACCGAGGTCAAGTACTCTTGTTCTATCCAGCGGAATTTTTTCCTGAAGGTAGTATGACTGTGCTTCGTTTCTTTCTTCTCCCATAATGGCATTACGTTCGCGTGCTACTTGGTATACCGCTTCTTCCTCTGCAGTGTTCGGAATTCTGGCATGAAGCTCTTCAAAAGCTGTGTCAGTCATTTCGGAAAGCGTAACAAAATCGAAGATGCCTTCTCTTTTAAGCTTAGCGAAATTTTTTTCAATCGCTTCGAAATTATGTTCTCCCTTTGTGTGGCCAATCATCACAAAGTATTCATTGCTCGCTGTTTTTTCTGAGATATACGATGTAATAAAGTAAGCTAAACGTTTTGGCAAAACTCTATTGATTGACGGTTGAAAAGGTCCGGTAAGTCCGTACAATTTCCCGAAAAACACTTTTAATTTTTTCGTCCACCGAAGCGATTCACTCGATGGTGATTTTTTTTTATGATGATAGCGGAGAATTCGATCTGCAAATTTCGCCGCTTCGCTTCCGTCTAAAAACCATCGTTGGTCTCGTTCGAAAGTAAAAATAGGAATTTCAACCAGCGAGCTTTCACTCGGCGGCGCTTTTAATTGCGGATCGTAGGGATTGGCAAAGTAAGGCTGATGATCTGAATAAGCAAATCGAAAATCATAACCTCGTTCTTCTGAAAAGCCGCCTTGGTACACCGATGTGTCGCAAAGTATTCCGTTAGCATTCAGCGCCTGATGGAGACGCTTGAACGGCTGAACTTTATACGTGCCTGCCCGGAACGACGTAACTTGATAGCTGCTGTTTTCAGTTTTAAGGATAGTTTCGAGCGTCTGCTTGCACTGCGCGATCAATTCGTTAAGATCGCCGGGATAGTCTTCACACTTGCTTTTCGTCCAGTCCCAATACCATTTTCCGCTTTCAAATTTTGCCCCTAATTCCGGCAACCAATTCGGGTGGAGGTGTAATTGAACGTCGTGTCCGCGCCTAACGATTTCCCGAAGCTGCGATTCCATTCGCTTTGCGATGGTCGGTTCAAATTCACTGAGCCAGAAGTATTCTCCGATTTCCACCATGAAGGTGAGCTTAATACCTGTTCTGTCAGCGATGTCGAGAAAACGCTCTGTCGGCGTGAAAATATCTTTCTCCCAATCAATCACCCAGCCGTCGGGGAGCGGGTGCCATGTTTCATAATCTATGGTGATAGAAATAAAATTCACAGGTTATTGAAGGACAAATTCTTTGAGTTGATTATAGATTCTTTCCGATAGCCATGATTTCTCTTGACTCAAACCAGACTTCTCCGGCTCCTTCAGAGAAAATCTTCAAATGAAAACGGTACAAGCGAAGGTAAGCAGTACGGAAAAACCCGAAAAGCATTTTTTGTTTCCACGTCTTCGGAAAAACATAATGTACTTTTTTTATTTCTACATTTTGGAAATGAAGCCTCATTAACTGTCCTAAGCTTTCTTTATTGAATCCGACTTCATGGGTGAGGTCCATATAACGTTCATGCGGACTCATGATCCAATCCATATTGGGAACCTGGAAAATTACCGTTCCGTTACTCGACAATGCCGTTTTAATTTTAGAGAGAAATTCATTCAGTTGATGTTTCGGAATATGTTCCAGCACATCCTTTGCAAAGATAATGTCGAATGTCTTCGCTTTTCCTTTTGAATGTTTGCTCAAAAATTCAAATGCATCGGCAACAACGACATTTTCAAGTTGAAACCTTTTACGTGCTTCAGCAATATCATCAGGAGAAAGATCAATTCCAAAAAGCTTATTAAATCCGTTATCACGCAATATTGACAGGAAATAACCTTTGTTACATCCAATTTCTAAGACTCGGCTTTCGGGGTTTTTGAAGCAATCCCGATAATTTTTCATGAAAAGATGCCTAAACCATTCAAGCCTTTCTTGATAGTTTAAAGCATCGTTGTCAACAAAATCATCGTGAATCTTTTTGTATTTCTGAAAGATATCTTTGCGCAAATCAGTCAATGATATAACCTCCATGATGTTCAGCCAATGTGCCGCCAAATTTTGCTTTGAATGAAGAAATTGTCTGCGCTTTTTCGTTGTCTGTTTCTAATCTTGCACCGCCAAAGTCATAATAATTAATTTCAGATCGCCGAAGGTATTTCATATTTTCATAATGAATGAACGTCGTTGCTCCGCGGGCTTTTACAGTTGCCGATGCGCCATGGAGGTAATATGCAATGTTTCCTTGATACAAAATAATTGATGCTGCCTGTAGTTTGCCGTTGACGAGCACTCCCGAGAATAGTCCTAAACCGTTACAAACGAGATGACGATGGATATTTTGGATGTCGCTGAGATATGGACCCCTTTCCCCGCTTCGTGAATAAGTCTCTCGAGAAAGCTCGAAGTATTGTTTTATTGATAGTTCGGGATTGTATTCGTAGCCGTCTCTCAGAGCCTTTCGGGTATCATTCCGGTGGCTGTCGTGAAATAGTTTTATCATCTCTTCATCCGACTGTCGAATATCATTAGTATAGGTACCGTATCGCTCTATATGGGTAAAGCCCGAAATTTTTAGCATGGATTCTGTGAGATTTCGTACAAGTGCATAGTTTAGTACAGTAATCTTTTTTGGCTTAAGCGAATTGCGAATGAAGTTGACATATTCACGGAAGATTTTTTCGCGATCCTCAGAATATGTGTTGGATATTTGCGGACTGCACATTGATGTTACGGAAATTTCTAAAGGGTTCAATGCATTTCTTTTTTTGCGCAGCAGCCACTGGGAAATTTTTATATCATTGTCCCACGCCTCAAGAAAAATTGGTTTTGAAAAAAAACTTTTATACATATCTCCATAGAAAGTAGTATTCGCAGGATGCGCTGTAGCTCGATCGAAGTTATTCCATTCAGACGGCTGCGGCTGTGTCAAACAGATTCTTATGCTCATCGAAAAAATTCAATAATTTATGTTGAAGTTCTTGATCAAGATATTGTGCAAGTGTAACTAAAAGATAGCGATCTTTTAATTCTTTTATTTCCGGACTGTATTGTGAATCCCAATAAGGCTGAAAGGCGGGCCAAGTTTCTCTTAAACGGATCGGGTGTTTGATTGTAGCGTCCAAAGCCGCTTTTTTATCTTTTGTTTTGAACAAGAAATTTGTGTAAGAAGGAGTTATGTCGTTAATTGGTATTGCGCTTGGTATAATTGAAGAAAGCGCTTGAAATAGTTTTGCTTTTTTATCTACAATATACCGAAACTTTTGCATTTCCTTTTGAATATATTTTTTTTGCAATGGAGTCATTGTAAAATTAATAGGAACTTCCTTATAGGGCAACGACGGACGGTCCAAATC
>JAGWND010000185.1 GCA_028873075.1 Bacteroidota bacterium | reverse complement strand
AGATTTCCCGGAGCCGCGGCATATATTCTTTCGGCGGAACAAGAACGCCGTTCGTTCCGACGACCGGCTCAACCAGCACCGCTGCAACATCTCCCTCGTTCTCAATCATATGCTCAATGTAATCAACGCACGCGATGTCGCATTCAGGATATGTGTGATGAATGGGACATTGGTAGCAATGCACTTCGGGCCCGAAAATCACTCCCGGAACTTTTCCCGCCGGTTCCATTGCCCATCGCCGCGGATCGCCGGTTGCCGCAATTGAACCCATCGTCGAGCCGTGATACGAATGGTAGCGCGCAATGATTTTCGTCTTGCCGGTCACCATTCGTGCAATTTTGAATGCGGCTTCGTTCGCTTCCGTTCCGGATGTTGTGAAGAAGAATTTTTCCAATCCGTGAGGAAGAACTTCCAAAAGCATTTTGCTCAATTCAGCACGGACAGTTGTTGCGTATCCGGGCGCAATGTAGGGAAGCGTTCGTGCTTGCTCTTCAATAGCTTTGATGACCGCCTGATTTTTGTATCCGAGCGTTACACACATCAACTGCGACGAAAAATCGAGATATTGTTTTCCCGACGCATCGGTAAAGCGAACGCCTTCCGCATCAACAATGTGAAGCGGCTTCCATCCTTTTTGCTTGCGCCACGTGCCGTAAGTGTATTTTGCGGTTAGGTCGGTGACTTCTTGGGAAGATAATTTGGTAGACATTTATCGTGCTTTCTTGTACTGGTTCGAGTTTCGTGGTTTGTGTTTTGGGGCTTCTTCCTCAGCAACTAAGCTGCCCGAATAGTTTAGTGCAGGTTCCTTAATAAAATTTGGCGTGTCAAATTCTTTATCAACATACTGAATGTAACGCATAATTTTCCCGCAAAGAAAATTATACTGCTGAAGCAGTTCTGCAAACAATCGCTTATCAGTCGAAGATTGGGTCTCAAATAATAATTCAAGATGTTCTATTGTTTCTTCCGCCGATCCATAAGAGCGAAAAAGATAATGGACAAATTCATTTTTATATCTTCGTAAAGCAAACTCTTCGACAATATTTGACGAGACAGATTTTGACGACCTCCGAATTTGACTTCCTTCCTCAAACCGTTCGAATGAGGGAAATGTGAGTGACAGTCTATGAACTTTTACAGCAAGCGAGTGTGCAACCTGATATATTTCTAACTTCTTGTGTCCTTTTTGCACATGCAATTCCTTCATTGAACATTTTTCCTCAAAACTCAAACCACAAATCTCGAACCTTTCGCTTACCTCAAATCTCCTTCAATCGTTGAGTTCCACAATCTTTTCGTACGTCTCCGGTCTCCGGTCGCGGTAGAATTGCCAGACGGAGCGAACTTCGCGGATCATATCCAAATCCAAATCGGCGACGAGCAATTCTGTTTTGTCGCGGCTTGCCTGCGCAATAATTTTTCCGCGCGGATTGCAGAAATAACTTTTGCCGTAAAATTCGCCGATGTTCCATGGCGCTTCTGTTCCAACGCGATTAATTGCACCGACAAAATATCCGTTTGCCGCCGCATGCGCCGGCTGCTCCAATTCCCACAGATATTCCGAAAGCCCTGCGACTGTTGCCGACGGATTGTAAACAATTTCCGCGCCGTTCAAGCCGAGAACGCGCGCGCCTTCGGGAAAGTGTCTGTCATAGCAAATATACACGCCGATGTCCGCGTACCTTGTTTTGAAAACCGGATAGCCAAGATTTCCCGGTTTAAAATAAAATTTTTCCCAGAATCCCGGGTCCACTTGCGGAATGTGATGTTTGCGGTACTTGCCGAGGAAAGTGCCATCGGCATCGAGAACGGCGGCAGTGTTGTAATACACGCCTGCCATTTCTATTTCATACAAGGGAACGATCATCGCGATTTTATATTTCTTGGCGCACTTCTGCATCAGTTTCACGGTCGGCCCATCCGGAATTTTTTCTGTCATTTCATACCACTTCGTTTTTTGCTCGGCGCAAAAATAGGGACCGTTGAACACTTCCTGCAAGCACAAAATCTGCACGCCGTCTTTTCCCGCTTTTTCGATCAGCGGAATGTGTTTGTCAATCATTGCCTGTTTGATTTTCGGAATCGGTTGGTCGTTGGATGTTGCAATGGAGCACTGAATAAGACCGCTTCGAACAATGCGCGACATATCGCCTCCTGAGTGAGTGATGATAATGAGTGCGGTGGTGAATTTTTCTGTGGATTGAATGTAAACAATTTCTACGAGAATTGTCAATAGAGGGAGAAAAGGACGATGCTCTGAAGGAGCGACAAATGGAAATAAGCTGGAATGGACAAAATTAAGCGGAGAGCGTAGTACCGACTACGCTCCTGTCGGAGCTTCGTCGGTCAGGATTCTTTTCCGAAGAACAGCTTTCCCCGATCCCGTCTTAAAATATTTCTCCAGTTTTCTCGCTTTTTCTTCACTATCTACAGCAACATAAGCTGCAAGCTTAAGAGGTCTGAAGAATTTCGTCGACTGAACCAAACCATCACAATGTTCTTTAAATCTTCGCTGTACTTGGTTTGTTGAGCCGACATAAATCCAACCTTTTTTGCTGCTCTTGAGAAAATAAACAAACCAGTTCAACATTTTTATTTCTCATTTATGCCTGCAAAACGAAGTTCCGCCGTTCTAGCAGAACGTAGTTTTGCGGAGAGCGTAGGATTCGAACCTACAAGTCCTTGCGGACGCCGATTTTCAAGACCAGTGCATTAGCCGTTCTGCCAGCTTTCCAATCTCGCTTCGCTGGAGATAATATAAGGAACTGATTGCCACGATTCAATAACAGGCAATTACGAAAACATTAAAGATTGGGATGGAGGGTGGGGCGAAATGTTTTTGGAAGGGTGAGTAGCTAACTATCCGAACAGCCCGACTGCCGGCGGGACGGCGGTTCGCTTTAGCACATGGGTTAGATACGGTAATCGCAAAACACTTTCCTGTATGAGATCGTATAGTCAGTGACGCGGTGCCCGTGTCTTAAAGATTGTACGCGAGCTTGTGAGTCGGCTGATATAGCTGGATGTCATCGGCACCGGGTACGATCATCATAATGACGCGTCCGTACTCGCGTTGCTCGATAGGACCCCGGAACTGCGCTCCCTTCGCTCTCAACTCGTTGACCGTCGCATTGATGTCGTCACACATCAATGCGATCGAGTGTTGACGCGGGTAGTCGTAGGATTTGCTTTCCCACTCGCTGTGAGTTGGGTGAACGCCCAACTCACTCGGCCCCGATTTGAAAATGAGCCAATCGTTATCGAAATCCTCGGCAACGTACTTCCATCCCAGAACATCACGCAAAAACGCCCGCGTTGCGTTAGCGTCATCCGAATAAATCAACGTATGAATTGAGGTAATCATGCTGTCATCAGGTTATTGTTAGTAAGTGCATCTAACTATTAATTATCCTGTCAATCACAAGTCCACCTACACAGCGGCATTCCGATTTGGGAATGTATCCGGCAAACAACATCCAACACCGCCGTAATCTCCCTTTTCCTTTTCACAAAACAAAATCTTTTATAGATTCCCGCACACGCCCTATGGCGTGGCTTTCAACTCTCGTGGGAACGACACCGAAGTAACTTACGCGATAGTTTTTTCATCCTGCGTTTTCCACCAGCGTTTAACAGAGCAGACTTTTTGTCTCCTTTCTTGCTGTGGAAATTTAGAATTATCTCTTGCCAATAACAAGCCCCCTGGATTCCTGCTGGAGTTTATCCCGCTATAAACGGGACGGGAATGACGCCAATCAGTCAAAACCTTAAATTTTGAACTTTTAACTTTTTTGGCCTCACCCCTTCACGCTTCCCATCATAATTCCTTTGATGTAATATTTCTGCATCGCCGCAAAGACAATCATCACAGGCAAAATGGTAATCACCGAGCCAGCCATCATCAGCTCTGTGTCTTGCGCATGTTCTCCCATCAGATTTGCAAGCGCAACCGGCAGAGTATACATCGAATCGTCGGTCATTACAATGAGGGGCCAGAGAAAATCATTCCATGTTCCCATAAAGGTGAAGATCGCAAGCGTGACGAGAATCGGCTTGCACAATGGAACAACAAGCGACCAGTAAATGCGAAAATCTCCCGCGCCGTCAATGCGCGCCGCTTCCAGAAGACTGTCGGGAATTGAGAGTGCATATTGGCGAATCATAAAGATGCCGAAAATTCCAGCCATTCCAGGAATGATCACTCCCCAATATGTATTGACAAGGCCCATTCTGTTGAGCATCAGAAACAGCGGAAGCATTGTAACCTGCGCCGGAACAACCATTGACGTGATGAGAAATCCAAACAGCTTGTCGCGCCCGCGGAAGCGGTATTTTGCAAACGCATATCCCGCCATCGAATTGATGAGCAGAGACAACACTGTAACGCTGACGGAAAGCACAAGACTGTTGAAGAAATACTTCATCACGTTGAGGCGGGAAAAAAGCCGAGCGTAATGCTCCAAGGTAAACGGCGACGGGAGAAATTGCGGCGGATAATTGCTCGCTTGTCCCGACGGCATGCACGATGCCGAAATCATCCAGAGCATCGGCGTTATCGTGGCAATCGCAACGATGATAAGAACGGCATATAAAAGAATTTTAAGGGTTAAGCGCATAACAATTATCAGTGATCAGTCATCTGTGATCTGTAATCTATATTCATAATAATCCATTAGGGGTATTGATAATTGATACCTGCTCACTGTTTACTGATCACTGTGTTTTCTCTGCACGGCGTACTGCAAAACTGTTGCAAGAAAAATAATTGCAAAGAGCACGAACGCAATCGCCGCTGCGTATCCCATGTTCCACCAGCGGAATCCTTGCTGGTACATCAGCAACACGATACTGAGCGTGCTGTCGAGCGGTCCGCCCTGCGTCATCACATACGGCTCAGCAAACAACTGGAAATACCCGATCATCGTAATAATGCCGACGAACAATGTTGTCGGCGCAAGCATCGGCAGCGTAATTTTTCTGAACTGGTCGAACGGCGACGCTCCGTCAATGCGCGCCGCTTCGTAGAGATAATCCGGAATGTTCTGCAATCCGGCGATAAAAATAATCATGTTGTAACCGAAATTTTTCCAGACGGCGAGCAAAATAACCGCAGGCATTGCCCAATGCGGATTGCCGAGCCAGTCAACCGGACTGATGCCGAATGCGCCCAGCGCGTAATTGAGTATGCCGAACCGCGGATGATAAATGAATCGCCACACAACGGAAACTGCAACAAGCGTTGTAACGACCGGCGCAAAATAGACAAGCCGGAAAAAACCTTTGAAGCGCACTAAGCGGGAATTGATTGCAAGCGCGGCAAGAAGTGAAACGACGAGCGACAACGGCCCGCCGACAACGACGAAATAAAATGTATTACCGAGGGCTTTCCAGAAGAGCGGATCGTTGAACAGCTTGGCGTAATTTTCAAATCCAATGAAGCGGGCAAAATGTATGTTGCCGAGCGAGTAAATATCGAAATCGGTGAAGCTAAGTATGAACGAAGCGATGACGGGAATAAAGAAAAAGACAGCAAGCATCGCCAATGCAGGAAAAAGAAAAAGTGCCGCCGCGTATTTCCCGGATGCTGTGTTCATTGATGCTTTACCATCCACCGATGTTTGTCGAGAATGCGGTCAACATCACGGTCAAGTTCGACGAGCGATTCCTTGACCGTCAGTTTTTTTGTTGCCGCTGCTTCGCTGTATGACTGCACTTTCATTGCAATTTGTTCCCATTCAGGAACCTGAGGCATCGGCTTCACATATTCCAACTGCGTGCGAAACGCTTTGATGTATTTATTGTTGACGAACGTCGAATCTTCCCATGTTTCTCGGCGCGCCGGCAAATCGCCTGTCAATTTATAAAATTCCAACTGCGACGACGGCTGAGAAAGAAATTCTATCAACTGCCACGCTTCTTTTTTGTGATTCGAGAGACGATACATTGCAAAGCTCGAACCGCCGGCGAGCGAGAATCCTGCGCCGTTTCCATCAATGCTTGGCAGCGGCGCAGTCATCCATTTCGACTGCATTGAGGCAGAAAGCCTGCGGCTGAATTCGCCGATGTTCCATGGACCGGTAATGTACATCGAGACGAATCCTGTTTCAAACGCCTGATAGACATTCGTCACTTCCGTAATGGCGACCGGTGCAAAATGCTGGCGGAAAAAGCTGATATAGAATTCGAACGCTGTCATAAATTCTTTTCCGCTGAAATCGCCGTAGCAATTATTATCCTTCAGCAAAGGCGAGCCGCATCCCAATCCCATCACGACAGGCGGAACCCATTCATTCGTCGGCAAAAGAATTGCATAATTATTTTTCCCCTCTATTGCAACAATTCTTTTCGAAGCCGTTTGCCAATCCTGCCACGATTTAGGCCCGTCGGGAAATCCCGCCTGTGTCAGGACATCTTTCCGGTAAAACACAACACGCGTGTCAACGTACCACGGAATTCCATACACAGCACTGTCAACGATATTCGTTTGCCAGATCCCGGAAAAATAATTTTCGCTTTTGATTGAACGCGAAGAGGCGATCCAGGTATCGAGTGGTTCAAGCGCGTTAAGAGCATGAAATTCCGGAATCCACGTATTGCCAAGCTGAAAGATATCGGGCATGGAATTCCCGGCAAACGCTGTCAGCAGTTTTTCATGCGCGGCAGTCCACGGAATTTGCTGAACACGTACATGAATATCGGGATGAAGTTTTTCGAACTCATTGACAAGCTTTTGCACATTTTCTCCTTCCGCACCCATTGCCCAAAAGGTAATCACCTTCTCACCATTGTTCATGTGCGAACAGGAGGAGAAAAAAAACGTTGAGAAAAAAAAGAAAAAAAGTAAAAAAGAACTATTCATCGTCATGGTGAGCGAAGCGAAGAATCCACGTCTGCGATTCATACAAATTGATTCTTTGTTGCTGCGCTCCTCAGCATGACGTCCCATACTCGGTATGGAAGAGCGATAACGAAACAGAGCAGATTTATTTCCTTGCCGCATACGATAACAAATTAAGAAGTAGTTGCTGTGCAACCGGATCGGCACGGCGGGAGAAGAGTTCGTCACTTTTTTTGTCACCGAGTAATCGTCCGCGCATCTGAATCCGATTGATGAGGATGTTTCCTTTTCCAAAAGGAATTTCTGCCGCGGCAATAACCGAAAGATTTAATCCGCAGCGGGCAAGCACTTTATGCTCTGCCGAAA
>JAGWND010000184.1 GCA_028873075.1 Bacteroidota bacterium | reverse complement strand
CGGCTTGTACGGACAAATCTATACCTTTAAGAATTTCTTTTCCTGCCACACTTGCGTGAAGATTTTTAATTTCAATCATTTTTTCTACTCAAAGTTTATAATTTAAGGTTCAAAATATTGAGTTCGAGTTACCTTGTCGGAGTTTGCCATTTTCCATCTTCCATTTAATATCACAGCCATCACCCCACACTTCCCTCAAGACTGATGCCGAGAAGCTTTTGCGCTTCAACCGCAAACTCCATCGGCAGATTTTTGAAGACTTCTTTTGCGAAACCGTTGACGATCATTGAGATTGCATTTTCTGTATCAATGCCGCGCTGTTTGCAATAGAAAAGCTGGTCTTCACCGATCTTTGACGTGGATGCTTCGTGTTCAACGCTCGACGATGTATTCCTTACTTCGATGTATGGGAACGTATTTGCGCTGCACTTGTTGCCGATAAGCATCGAATCGCACTGTGTATAACTGCGTGCGTTCGTCGCGTTGGGAACTGCTTTCACAAAACCGCGGTACGTGTTGTTGCCGTGTCCGGCAGAAATCCCTTTCGAGATGATCGTGCTTTTCGTATTCTTGCCGATGTGTGTCATCTTTGTTCCTGTATCGGCATCCTGACGATTGTTGACAACCGCCACCGAATAAAACTCTCCGATGGAATTGTCGCCGAGTAAAATCACGCTCGGATATTTCCACGTGATCGCGGAACCTGTTTCAACCTGCGTCCACGAGATTTTGGAATTTTTTCCTGCGCACTTGCCGCGTTTCGTCACGAAATTATAAATGCCGCCCTTGCCCTGTTTGTCACCGGCATACCAGTTCTGCACTGTCGAATATTTGATCTGTGCATCGTTGAGTGCAACAAGTTCCACAACCGCCGCGTGCAACTGATTCGTATCGCGGATCGGCGCAGTGCAGCCTTCAAGGTAACTGACATACGCACCTTCCTCCGCAACGATCAACGTGCGCTCGAACTGACCTGTTTCCGCCGCGTTGATGCGGAAGTATGTTGAAAGCTCCATCGGGCAGCGGACGCCTTTCGGAATGAAACAAAATGAGCCGTCAGTGAACACAGCAGAATTCAGCGCCGCATAAAAATTGTCCGTCGGCGGAACAACCGAACCTAAATATTTTTTTACAAGATCAGGATGTTTCTGAATCGCTTCCGACATCGAGCAAAAAATAATTCCCTGCTTTGCAAGCGTCTCCTGAAACGTTGTCGCAACAGAAACGCTGTCGAACACAGCATCAACGGCAACGCCGCTCAATCGTTTTTGCTCGTTCAACGAGATGCCGAGCTTTTCGTACGTCTCGAGAACTTCCTTATCAACTTCTTCAAGACTGTTTGCCTTCGCCTTTTTCTTCGGAGCGGAATAATAGCTGATTCTCTGATAATCAATTTTCGGATATGTGAAATTCGGCCAATGCGGTTCTTCCATTGTCAGCCAATGACGGTACGCCTTCAGCCGCCAGTTCAACATAAACTCCGGCTCGCCCTTCTTTTGCGAAATAAAACGGATGATATCTTCATTCAATCCCGCCGGCACGGTATCCGTGGCAACATCGGTCACAAATCCGTACTTATATTCTTTATTTACGAGAACTTCCATTGAATCCATAATTGCAGATCCCTTTCAACCACAAAGTCACTAAGACACAAAGAAATAAAAATATTCGTGCCTTCGTGTCTTAGTGGTAAATTCTTTACACGCCGAACGAATTTCCGCAGCCGCACGTCTTGGCCGCTTGTGGATTATTGAATACGAATCCCCGCCCGTTCAATCCGTCCGTGAAATCGAGCACAGTACCCGAAAGGTAAAACAGGCTTTTCGGATCAACGAACACTTTGATGCCTTGCAGCTCGAATACCTGATCTTTTTCTTTTGGATTTTCATCGAACGCAAGCACGTAGGTCAATCCGGAGCAGCCGCCGCCTTTCACGCCGAGACGCAGCCCGTGACTTTCGGGAATATTATTTGACGCTTTGATATTCTTGATTTCACTTGCTGCTTTTTCTGTCAATACAATTTCATTGACAGGCTGTGCTTCCGGCTGCGGGCCTTGTGCTGTGAGAACTTCCGACATTTTCTTCTCCTTCAATAAATTTTAAAATATTATTTTTCTCTCTCGCGTTTATGATGCTTTCTTCGCCGTGAATTCCGGATAATGCAAGACCCATCCTTGCGAATTCACCTTGTGCAGAATGTTCTGCTTTTCAAAACCTTGCGCAACTTCGCGCGCAATGCTTTCCGCTTCAGTATATGTCACGTGAATTTTCTTGTTGTTGAGATACTCTATTACGCCGTAATGAATATCACGAAAGAAAATATTCGACATGTGGTAGAGCGGAAACTTCGATTTCAGAAAATGAATGAACTCAACCTGATTGTTAAAAATTGTCACTGACTTTTTCATGGCATTTGTGATTCTATTTTAAAGTCTGATTAAACTAAAGGAACGCCATTCCCGCGAAAGCGGGAATCCATCATTTAAGCAAGTTCACGTTCAGCGATCAAGCGTGCCGGAGATTTTCTTCGGATCTCTTCTACCGCTTTTGTCACTCTCTCTGCAACGAAACGCACTTCTTCTTCCGTCGTAAATCTTCCCAGTCCGAAGCGGACGGAACACCGCGCGTGTTCGTCATCCAAACCGATCGCCTTCAACACATGCGAAACTTTTCCCGCTTCAGGATCTGCCGACGTACACGCTGAACCGGACGAAAGTGCAACATCGTTTCGAAGCGCCATCATCAAATCATCGGCAGGAACATTGGAAAAAGTAACATTCAGATTATTGTGCAATCGCATCGCCGGATGACCGTTGATGCGCGTTTCTTCGATATTCATGAAGCGGTGCTCGAGCATATTGCGAAGCCGGGAAATCCGCGCCGATTCATTTTCGAGATTTTCCGCCGCAAGCTGAACAGCTTTTCCGAATCCGACAATTGCAGGAACATTCAGCGTGCCGGAGCGCATTCCGCGTTCGTGCCCGCCGCCGTCAATCTGTGGCAAAAGTTTGACGTAAGGATTTTTCGAGCGAACATAGAGCGCACCGATTCCTTTCGGGCCGTAAACTTTATGCGCGGAAAACGACATCAGATGAATATTCATCGCCTGAACATCAACGGAAATTTTTCCAACTGCCTGCGTTGCATCAGTGTGGAAAATAATTCCATGCTCAGCACACAGTTTTCCGATTTCGGCAATCGGTGCAATCGTTCCGATTTCATTGTTCGCCATCATAACAGAAACGAGAATCGTTCCCGCGGTCATCGCTCGGCGAATGTCATCCACATTCACCAAACCGTTGCCGTCAACCGGAAGGCAGGTAACTTCAAATCCGCGTTCTTCCAAATTCCGGCACACATCAAGAACCGAACGGTGTTCGGTCTGCACGGTGATGATATGATTTCCACGCGAACGGAAATTTTCGGCAACTCCTTTCAGTGCAAGATTGTTCGATTCCGTCGCGCCGCTCGTGAAAATGATCTCGTTGGCATCGGCATTGATCGTCCGCGCAATAGTTTGCCGCGCGTGTTCAACTGCCGCCTCTGCAGTCCAGCCGTACGAATGCTGTTTGCTCGCTGCGTTGCCGAAGTGCGCTGTGAAGTACGGCATCATTGCATCCACAACACGCTGGTCAACAGGAGTGGTCGCGTGATAATCCATGTAAACCGGCAATTTCATTTTTTCTTTTCTTTATCCACGAAGGGCACGAAGTTACACAAAGGATTTTTTCGTGTCTCTTCGTGTTCTTCGTGGATCATTTTTTCCGTTCTAAACAATCTCAGAAACTTTCATCGTCCTGAACGCTTGCTCGATATTCAACTGAATCTTGCCGAGCGGATTTTTGATCGTGCAGTTGTCATAGATCGAACAACTCTCCGGGCTTTCGGCGATACATTGCGTCAGCGCCGGCAGCCTTCCTTCAATCGCATCAATCACAGTTGAAATCGAAATCTCCGAAGCGCCGCGGGCAAGCGTATAGCCGCCGTTCACTCCCTGATGTGAAACGATCAGCCCGCTTTTTGCAAGCCGCTGAAGCACTTTTGCCAGCAGCTCGTATGGACTTTTATAGCGGTCGGCAATTTCTTTCGCGGTCGTAACCGCGCCTTGCGATGCCGCAATATGGCGGATCGCAATGAGACCGTATTCGACTTTTTTTGACAATTTCAGCATGGATGCTTTATACCCGACTTATTGGGTCTGATTTCCTTCCAAAAAAATAGCTTTCAAAAGTTTAACATCCCGTAATGAATATTCGTTTCATTCTCACTTTGAAAGCAACTCTAAAATAACAGAATTGGGGAAGAATGTCAATATGGAAGTAGCGTAATTATCCTCATTTTTAACCCGGCGGCTGGCATTGGCAACCCCATCGCTCGGGCAAGAATAGCGGCACGCCGCATTGGCAACCCCGCCGTTCCCATTCCTAACCCCGCCACATGGGGGTTCTGAACCCCAATGTTCCCCTCCACAACCCGATAAGATGGGGTCTGGAACCCCATTGTTCGCCTCCGTAGCCCGATAAGATGGGGTCTGGCACCCCAACGTTCGCATCCGTAACCCCATTAGATGGGGTCTGCGACCCCATGCTTCGCATCCGGCACCTCAGACTTTGCTTGTTTTGGGCATCCCGTCCCGCTTTATGGGACGGGACAGCATAAAAAAGCCGTCCCGCAATATAAAACGGGACGGCTTCCTTTGGTTGGTGTATTCCTTCTTTATGTTGTTGGCGGCGGTGGTGTCGTTTTTGATTTTCGTGCAAACCGCTGGGTCAGATCGTCGAGATACGGATCAATACCTTCTGTCCCGACGTTGCTTGACTTGGCGGCGTTGTATGCCACAAGTGCTGCCGCAAATGCTTCGCTCCCTGCTACATTCATCGTATCAGTAACGCGTCGTAATAATGCGGAAAGTTCAAGACGGACGGTGTTGAGGCTGACGAACAGTGCAGTGTCCTTTGCGAATCCTGCGTCGTCGAATTCACGGGGAAGAAATCCGCTCTTGTGCTGCACCAGTGCAAGCGTGTTGGTAACAAAATGGTAATTCCTATCGCCGAGATAGTTGAGCGAGTTGCGCTCGCTCTCCGTCAGGTCAATAAGAAACGGCAGCTTGGTTTCCACCGTGTTCAGTGAGGCATCGATTGCGGCAATGTCTTCCTGCGGAAGCTCTGCATCGACGCGATTTGGTATCGCCATAATAATTCTCCAGAAATTACTGAGTGAGCAGGCAATGAATTAGGTTATGCCGCCCGCCTGCTCTTCGGGCGGATGTTATTCCTGAAATTCCTGTCTTAACACAAAGCCATCATAAAACTTCTGCGCTGTTTCTCCGAAATGGTTCATCTGTGGATTGGGATGCGGCACGCGTTCAGTTCCGTCAAATCTAATGATACCCAAAGAGTAGAGTGTCGCGATAATCCCGGTTTTGTTTTGATCAGAAAGAAATGCACCGGCTTTTTCCCACCGCTGCTCAATCATTGCAATGTACGCGCAGCTGTAAAAAATGTTCATGCTGTCGTTGAACAAACGGTGAATCAATTCCGGGCGCGATGTGCTTCGTGGAATTCTTGTCGCTGCTTCATTACCGAGATAATACAAACTCAGCGTGTTGTGAACTTCTTTTTCAATCCAGAAGGCTGTTGTTACTTTAATCTGCGCAAAGCCGACTGAACTGTTGTAGCCCGATTCGGCAAACAAACCATCCAACAGCGCATCTTCCCAATTATAGTTCAGAAAACGTTCAGCATAAATTACACTTGCAATGAGGCGAGGAGAAAGGTTGAAAGCATATGCTGCATTGCAAATGAGCACTTGATGTTCTGCAATCTCTTTTACGACGCGCTCCTCTTTGCTGCCTGCAAAGGCGACTCCAATGAAAAGAAATGAAACAACAATTATTCGAATCATAAAGAAGAATTTAAAATATCCGGCACTTTAAAGGTGCCGGATATCCTGTGAGCGAAATTATTTCATCAGTACTAATCGCTTGGTGTCACTAAAGAGTGATTTACCATTATTGTTATTCACTATCAAACGATAAAAATAGACACCGCTGCTGAGGGCGTGTGCATCGAAGTAAGCGGAATAATATCCGGCAGACTTATATTCATCCACTAATACTGCAACCTCTCTGCCCAAAACATCATACACGGCGAGGTGGGCTTTCCCGTCCTCTTTAAGTTGGTAATCAATTTCTGTTGTAGGATTGAACGGGTTCGGATAGTTCTGGAATAAAGCATAATCGGTGATTACCCTTGGGGCGGATTTTGAGAGCTGTTCCATCTGTTGGTCTTGATCACTGAGAATGAGATAATCGTTGACGATGATTGGCTGAATTCCTTTCCCTGAACCAAGCATCGCTACATCAAGACGAAGTTCCTTCTCGGCTAAGCCGTTCAAACTAACGGGAATTTTCCTATACTCACCATCTGTTCCACCGGTTGCTTTTGTCAGATGCGAGAATGGAACTCTCCATATCTCTGTCGCTGTCGGCGCCATCTCCGACTTCATCGGTGCAGTACTCTCTTTCAAGGTAACAACAGCGAGATCACTTCCATCAATTTGTGCTGCAAGATCGTTCACGCTTATATTTGAGGGAAGTTCCAGACCTTTTGCATAATATGCACCTACAAGTGTGACCTTGTCTGAATTGTTTCGCACAGAAAATTCGTCTGATCGGAATGTCGTTTGTTGATCCGTTGTAGAATCCTTGATAAATAGTGCGTCGTTAGCCAAGAACCCAATTGGAGTCGTTGAGTCTTTATCGAAGCGTGCCACTTCAAAACCAATCAAACCTTTCACATTCAAATTGTTCAACTCCGGTAATGATTGAAGTTCAACAAGAGAATGCCGGTTGATATGGTAGACAAGAGGCTTCCATGTGAGTGTTTGACCCGAATCTGATGCAGTGGTTTTTTGAAGCCCCCGGTCTATTCTGGATTTTGCAAGCAAATGTCCGTCGCTTTCTTTCCACGCTCCGGCGATGTTGCCAGAGGTCTGTGCCGTAATATTCAGCCCTGTTCCTCCAACTGCTCCCGAACCGAGCAGATAGAGATTGCCCCAATTCGTCCCATCAAATTGAGCACTATAGACATTATTCCCAAGATTCCAGATCAGCATCATCGCGTTGCCTGTTGAGTATGTTCCAAGCGATGGATACAAACTTCCCGCACTACTCATTGTGAATGAGGTGATATTGCCAAAACTTCCATT
>JAGWND010000183.1 GCA_028873075.1 Bacteroidota bacterium | reverse complement strand
TGCTTCTTTTTGGTATTTCACCTCTCCTTGGTAAATCGTCATGTGAACATCGAACGTGGAGTCCATAACAACAAGGTCGGCATCTTTCCCAACAGCGATAATGCCTTTGCGGCTTTCGAGCGCAAGCACCTTGGCACCGTTGAGCGATGCCATACGAACGGCATCCGTCAAGGGCACTCCCACAAGCTCGACCATATTTTTTACCGCGCGGTCAAGCGTGAGCGTGCTTCCTGCTAATGTTCCGTCCCCAAGAAATGCCTTTTTTTCTTTCACCGTAATTTTTTGATCCATGAACGTGTATTCGCCGTCAGGCATTCCGCTTGCACGAATCGCGTCGGTAATCAAGATGATGCCCCCATCGCCTTTGATGTTGTACAGCAACCTCATTACTGCCGGATCAACATGAATGGCGTCAGCGATCAGTTCCAGTTTCAATTCGTTGCGCAGCAGCGCGCCGACCATGACTCCCGGTGTTCGGTGATGGAACGGCTGCATGGCATTGAACATGTGCGTAACATGGGCAGCGCCGTTATCAATTGCGTTTTCAATGTCGTGGAGCAGCGCAGTCGAATGACCGATAGAAAGAACAACGCCGTTATTTGCAGCCGCCCGCATGACCTCAAAATTTCCCGGAAGCTCCGGTGCAATTGTCATCAATTTGATGTAGCCGTTGCTTGCGGTGAACAGTTCCTCCCATTTTGCAACATCGGGCTTCCACAAATATTCTTCCTTCATCGCTCCCTTCATTTCCGGATTGATGAACGGTCCCTCCATGTGAATGCCCCACACATTCGTGTTACCTTTATTTTTCTCAGCGTAGCCTGCTATGCGCGAGACATCGTTCACCAGCAATGTAATCGGCTTGCTGTACAACGAGGCGAGCATTCCTGTCGTACCACGTGAGAAAAAAAACTCTGACGCCTGTTGAATCGCCGTTTCATTTTCATCCGCAAAACCGTAACCGCCGCCGCCGTGAACGAGAAGATCAATGAAGCCGGGCGTCAGCATCATCCCGTCAAGGTCGTACACTTTTGTTGAGGGAGAAAGTTTGACGTCGTCAATTTCGCCAAGCGCATCTATTTTTTTTCCCGAAATAACCGCAACGCCGCGCTCGACAATTCTGAACGGAGTGACGATCTTTACATTTTTTAATGCGTACTTCATACGAAAAGAATTAGAATGATACGTTTGCGCGTATCGCAGAAAGCGCCCGCCGAATGTCCGCAGCGCGGAAAATCGAAGTTCCTGCGATGAGAATATCTGCGCCCGCTTCAACAAGTGCTGCGGCGTTGTCTGCTTCCACCCCGCCGTCAACTTCAATATGCGCCTCGATTCCCCGCGAATCGAGCATCGTGCGCACGCGGAGAATCTTATCAAGCGATGCCGCAATAAATTTCTGACCGCCGAAACCGGGGTTCACGGACATCACCAAAACCGAATCAACATAAGGAAGAATTTCTTCGAGAACGGAAAGCGGGGTGGCAGGATTGAGACTCACGCCGGGCAGCATTCCAAGCGAGCGAATTTCAGAAACCGTGCGGTGCAAATGGCGGCACACTTCAACATGAACGATAAGACGCGTCGTTCCCGCCTTCTTAAAATCTTCCAAATACATATCCGGATTTTCAATCATAAGATGCGTGTCGAGTGGAAGAGACGTTAATCGGCGCACGGTGTTCACCATTGCCGGACCGAAACTGATGTTCGGCACGAAATGGCCGTCCATGATGTCAAGATGAAACAAGTCCGCCCCCGCTTTTTCTGCCGTCGTGATGTCGTGCTTCAAGTCGGCAAAGTTTGCCGCGAGCACTGAAGGTGCAATGTGGACATGCCTTTTACGGGGTTTTGTTTTCATACTGCCTGCCTGTTATTTTTTCTTTTCCGGCGCCTGCGCGACAAACAAATCTACGGCTTTGCCGGCACTCAACACAGCATTGGGCTTAGGAAACTGATCGAGAACCGTGTTCGGCAAATATTCTGAATTCTCCTGATACGTAATGTTCCCGACCTTCAAGTTCTTACCGGAAAGAATCCGCTGCGCGTCGCTCAACGATTTACCGATCACGTTCGGAACCGACAAACTGTCCAACGAAGGACCGGCACTGACAATCACATTGATGACTGTTCCCCGCCGGACTTGTTGTCCGAGCAGCGAATCCTGCGCAATGATTGTTCCTTCCGGAAA
Organism: Bacteroidota bacterium; assembly: GCA_028873075.1. Taxonomy (GTDB): domain Bacteria; phylum Bacteroidota; class Ignavibacteria; order UBA10030; family UBA8401; genus JAJYOI01. The sequence continues at coordinate 5,028 of JAGWND010000183.1, read as the reverse complement.
TTCCTGTGAGACCTGCACAAGAGCGTTTCCGAGCTTCAACCCGAATCGCTCAAGCATGAATTTCGCGTCACGAACGGAGTGCCCGCGTAGAATCGGAACGGCGACTAATTGTTCACCGCCGCTTACTGTAAGATAAATACGTCTGCCCGGCTTGACAATTTGATCGGCGACAGGGTTTTGAAGAACAACATATCCTTCAGGATACCGCTTGTCGGGACGCGTTTCGCTGATGCGCGGTGAAAACCCGAGTGAATCGAGCAAACGCGTTGCGTCGGCTTCCCTCATGGCTACAACATTCGGCACCTGCACCGTTCCTCCATGATTAACATACCACGGCATAAAAAAATAATTAAAAAAGAGGAATATCAAAAAGAGAGCAACGAACGCTTTGAGAACAAATCTCACGAAAGGGAACGATAAAAACTGCTGAAAAAAATTTTGTTCCGACATATCTGCCCTTGTTATCGAATTGATGCGGAAGATTGCCCCGAAAGGAACCCGTTGGACAATAATTGTTCGACATATTTTCCGAGCACGTCAAATTCAAGATTCACGTTCGTGCCGGCGCGGTACCATTGAAAAATCGTATGTTCCATCGTGTACGGAATGACGGCAACCTCGAACGAATCGCCGTGAAGCCGCGCCACCGTTACACTGACACCGTCAACAGCGACCGAGCCGACCGGGATCAAATATTTCCGAAACTTTGCCGGAAAGCTGATCGAGACAAGCCAGCTCGATTCAAATTTTGTAACACGCTTCACGCGCCCCACAGTGTCGACATGGCCGAGGACAAGGTGGCCGCCTAACAAATCTTTCAAAGAAATTGCACGCTCCACATTCACAGGACTGCCGATTTTCAAAAACGAGAGAGTGGTCTTCAATAAAGTTTCCCGCATCGCTTCCGTTGTGAAACTTTTCGAGCGACGAGAAGTTACCGTCAAACACGTTCCGTTCACCGCGATACTGTTGTCAATGTCGACGCCGGTGTTTGCAGCGATTTCAAAAATTCTTCCGTCGCCATGACGACGGACAGATTTAACGGTTCCAATTTCTTTGACGATTCCGGTAAACATTAGCTTTGAACTTCGTAATCATACACCGCTTTCGATGCCCGTGCAATTGCTTCAACGCCTTTCGCTTTATCTTTTAAATTTTCTGAAAGTATGACCAAAACATATTTTCTTCCGTCCGGAAGATAAACGATACCGGAATCGTGTTCGACTCCGCTGATATTCCCTGTTTTGTGAGCAACTTTCACATTATGCGGAAGATAGCGGGGAATTTTTTCGTTAAATTTCTGGTGAAGCAGGACATCGCACATAACCTCTGAAGCCTTTTTGCTCACAACCTGGCCGCGTGCAAGCTTCTCATAAATGATCGCCAAATCGAGAGTGGTCGTTGTGTTGTTCATGCCGGCTTCGAACGCTTTTTCGTCTTCTACTCCTCGAAGTACCTGAATATTTCTGGCACCGAGCGCGCGCATTGTTCTCATCACATTTTTAGCGCCGACCTTGTCGATAAGAATGTTCGTTGCAAGATTACTGCTCTGCGTGATCATTGCCTCAATCAAATCCCGTATTGTTAACTTTTTTCCGACGAATGAATACGCACTGTCGTCACTATCGTCTGTGCTGTTCAACGCATAGGAACTTCCATCTACGATGCTTTTGAAGTTATTCCTGACCTCAAGCGAATCTTCGATCGAGAATTTTTTCTTGCTTGCCTGACGGAAAACTTCGATCATCACCGGAGTTTTCATCGTGCTGGCAGCATGAAAGACCATTCTTGCATTCAGCAAAAGCGATTTTCCGGTCTTCAAATCTTTGAACGCAAGTGCAAATGTCCCCTCGCCGGTTTTGAAAATCGAATCAACTTTGGTTTTCAAGTCATGCAATGACATCCGCCGCTGCTTCGGTTTCGCCGTTGTTACTGCTGCGAACGTACCGAGAATAAGAAGAGTCACGGCAGCAAATTTAATCATACGCTACGCTTCCTTCTTCCATAACATCGCTTTCCATTTTTTGTAATGCTGTATTGACAAGACGAAATTTTCCCGTCATCGTTCCGAACGCAGGAATACCTTTACCAAAACGTTTCGTCGAACGAAACAGCATTACTTTATCCGCCAATTGCCGGCGAAGAAATTGTTCGTATATCTGCTGCCCCCCTTCAACCATAATTGATGCGACGTTGCGAGAAGCGAGATCGCGCATGATCTTCGGCAGTGAGATAGTGGCATTTTTACTTCGGAAAACTTTCACGACGATCCCTTTTTTTTGAAGCTGACGCGCCTTTCTCTGATTTGTTGTATAGACAATTGTCAACGAACGATGACGGTCAGTAAAAAGGTGCGCTTGCAGCGGCGTTCGCAGCCGTCCATCTACTAAAATACGGAAAGGATTTCGCCCGGCAACATGTCTCACAGTTAAATGAGGGTTGTCTGCAATTGCAGTTCCTGCTCCTATAAGGACGGCATCATACTGCGAACGCAAGCGATGAGCAACTGCAGGCGATGCACGCCCTGTAATCCAGCGGGAACGTCCGTCGCTTCGTGCGATAAACCCGTCACTTGTTTGCGCAACTTTCAATGTTACAAACGGCAACCCTCGTGTTATGAATTTTACGAACGCTTCGTTCAGACGTTCCGCATCTTTTTGAAGAACGTTCTCAGCGACTTCTATCCCCGCTGCGCGGAGTTTCCGAACACCGTTTCCCGATACAATCGGATTCGGGTCCTCCATTGCAACAACAATGCGTTTGAAGCGGTGTGCGATGATTGCATCGGTACACGGCGGAGTTTTTCCGAAATGCGAACACGGCTCAAGATTCACGTACAGCGTAGCTGCCTCCAGCGAGCGATGTTTCCGCAACGCATCGCGGATCGCATTTATTTCTGCATGCGCTCCGCCAAACTTTCGATGGAACCCTTTACCGAGAAGCTTTCCATTCCTAACAATCACTGCTCCCACGAGCGGATTGGGACTGACGTTTCCACTTCCCTTTGTTGCAAGGCCGATACAGCGGCGCATCCATTGTTCATCTTCATCAACATTCTTCATCTGAAATTTCTCAACCACCGAAAACACAATGCAATTTATTTGAAGCTGATTTCTTTCTTTCGCTCCGCAGATTTGTAAATCGCATCAACAATCTTCATGCGCTGAACGGCTTCATCCACAGTCGAGATGAGGGGATGAATGCCGCGGACCGCACCGAGAAAATGTTTCAGCTCGTTTTCGTACGAGCGGCGGAAGAGATTTGACGAGTCATCTATCACACCGGGCGTGACATTCACGACACTGCCGTGCATTTCTTTATGAATGCGCAACGGATTGATCTTCGCGCTTCCTTTTTCGCCGTAGACATTGCAATAAAACAATTCATGCTCGATATAAAAGTTCCAGCTGACTTCGACGGTGATGGTGCTTCCGTTTTTCATGGAAAGAAACACGGCTGACGAATCTTCAACGTCGTTCGTTTTGTGGGAATAATTTGCGGTGCTTACTCGCTGCACTTCGGGAAAACCGGTCATCCACAGAGCAAGATCGAGCATCACAATACCGAGGTCGAGAAAGACACCCCCGCCCGACTTATCTTTGTACTTCATCCATACGAGCTCGTCAATCAATTTTTTCAGCCACCCGGTCTTCACATAGAACACTTTGCCCACGTCTCCGCTTTCAATAAAGCTGCGAAGAATCATCGTGTCGGGACGGAAACGGCTGTTCATGCCGATCATCACTTTGCACTTCGATTTTTTTGCAGCTTCAGCGACAGACACTGCTTCAGAGTATTTGCGGGCAACAGGCTTCTCAACAAAAATATCTTTTTTCGCCTCGAGACAAGCAATGGCGACTTCTTTGTGTGCGGCGGTCGTGGTGCAGATATCCACCGCGTCCAACTCTTCAACTGCCAACATTTCCAGATAGTCTGTATAGAATTTTTTGATGCCGAATTTTTCAGAAACAGCTCGTGCGCGCGATTTATCCTTATCACAGACACACATCACTGAGGCTTCCGGAAGCTTCGCATACGTCGGCAGATGAAACACTTGCGCCGCCCACCCCGCGCCGATTATTCCAATCTTGATTTTTTCCATTGTTTCATAGCTGGAGATGACTTACAACATTCGATGCCAAACCTTGTCAGGGGGGTAAAGGCCTTGAAAAAAGTCACAACGCCCGGCGCCCGACCGAAATGCGTTCCGACTCGCGCTCTTCACAGAAACTTTTCACCACGCTTGCAATACCTTTTGCGTCAAGCCGCGCTAATGCCAGAAGTTCCGAAGGCGAACCCTGTTCAATAAATTGATCCGGCAACCCATGCAGCTTGAGATGAACATGCCTGTGTTGGAACTGTGTCAAGGCTTCCATGACTGCAGAACCGAAGCCGCCGTGAACACTGTTCTCTTCTACCGTGACAATCCTATCGAAACGCCGTACGGTCTTCTCAAGCAAACTCTTGTCTACCGGTTTAACAAAACGCATATTCACGACCTCGGCAAGAATTCCTCCTTTTTCAAGAATGTCCGCAGCAGCAAGAGAATAGTGAACCGTGTTTCCGACCGCAAGAATTGCAACATCGTTTCCTGTGCGAACTATCTCTCCGGCGCCGACGGCAATCTTCTCAAAACCTGCGCGCACAGGAACGCCAAGCGCATTGCTGCGCGGATAACGAAGCGCAATCGGCCCAGCCTTGTATTCGACGGCGGTGAATAACATGTCGCGCAACTCCTGCTCGTCTTTCGGCGCCATGATAACCATACCGGGAATACATCGCAGGTAAGAGAGATCGAACGCGCCGTGATGCGTCGCGCCGTCCGCCCCGACAAGCCCTCCGCGATCCATCACAAATACAACATTCAAATTCTGAATGGCAACATCGTGTATCATCTGGTCGTACGCGCGCTGGAGAAATGTTGAATAGATTGCGACAACGGGAACAAATCCTTCAGTAGCCATCCCCGCGGCGAATGTTACCGCGTGCTGTTCTGCAATACCGACATCGAAAAAACGTTCGGGAAAT
>JAGWND010000182.1 GCA_028873075.1 Bacteroidota bacterium | reverse complement strand
ATATCGTACGTAACAGTTTTCCCTGTTCCCGACGTCCGAAGCATGCGGTCTGCATCAAGGGCACTTTTGAATCCCTTGTTGTTGATTCGCTCAACCAGGTCACCCACTTTCATTCCTGCACGGTCCGATGCACCACCGGGAAAAACATCGTATACATGAACTGTGAACGGAATTCGGATATAATGGTCTTCCGTAAAATCTTTGCTTGCGATTGGAAGTGTTATCCGCTTATCCTCCGTCGGCCGAAGAACCGTTACCGTTAATGTTGACGCTGATGCATTCTTACGAAGAACGGCAGCGACACCGGCTGAGTCATTCACTTGAATGCCGTTCAACGCGACAACAAGATCGCCGACAGCAACGGAGCCCGGCACCTTCCGCCCCTCTCCGGCAGATTGTCCCGGAATCGTATTCACGATGTACACCGACGACGGTGTGTCCCGAAACCAGTTCTCATCGGTCGGCGATGAAACGTAATCGTAAAAGCATGTGATAGCAATTGAAACCATCACTGAAAACAACGCTATTGTTACAGCGCGAAAAACGTTTGGGTGGTTGGAAAAGTATGGCATGGCGTTATCCGTTTTGTGATTTGCGATGATTCGAAATCTTTCATTATGTTACCAAGGAGAGCGAAGCGGCGCTTCGCCCTACAGCTTTATTCTACGAAAAAATAAGGAAATGTTCATTCACTCAACCGTCCATCTTCTCACCCACGATGTTCCGCAAATTGAAGTGAAGGGACATGAGGGACAATTATCCTGCAATGTTCTTGCAGGCCTGAATGGAATCGCCGCATCCTGAATTTCGCGGACGAGACGGAAAATAACCTCTTCAATTTTTTGATAAAGCTCTCGGGCACGCCCTTCATCGTCAAATAACGGCTCTTCGCATTCTTCGTCAAGAAGGTGATTACCAAGAAAAACGTACGACGCAGAGATTTTTTCAAACAGAGCGGGCGATTGAACGCTGAGCATTAAAATGTACACCGGCAGTTGCAGCGATCCGATGGAACTTTCCCACGTTTCGCGGTTTGCCGGATCGAGCTTGTCGAAGCGTATTTTCAGGGAACTTTTTCGGCTGCCGGTCTTGTAATCGAGAATGATTGCGCGGTCATCGCGTCGTTCGATACGGTCAAGAACTCCGCGAAAGCGAACGCCGCTTTTTTCCACCTCGAGCTTCCTTTCGACATCTATCAATTCTATCTGTTCGCGCTGCAGCAACGGGAGCTGGTACTCTTCGAGGAACTGCCGCATGTGCTTTTTCACCTGACCGCGAAGCAGGTAAACGGCTCCGGCAACGTCACTGCCGAATTGTTCTGCGAAGCAGCGATCTACAACAGGCTCCAAATTCTCCCACCGAATCTTATTTTCCGTCAGCACCGTGCCGCGCCATTGCCGGAAAAATTCAGCCAGCACTTTGTGAACGACGCTACCGACATCGGATTGTTCAATATCGCCGGAGACAATTTCTTTTTCATACAAGCGCAAAACATATCGGTAATAAAATTTAAGTCCGCATTGGAGATACGTATCAAGTGTCGTAGCGGAGAAAGAAAAGTCCTTCAACAATGCAACGATCTCGTTTGCTTTTTCAATCGGCTTCGGCACATCGTTCGACAGCGAAACGTCGTAGTGAATGGTGCGGACAAGTTCTTCATCGTTCGTGCTTTTCTTCTCCTTCTGTATTTCCCACAGCAGCTTTTCTATCAGGCGGCTCCGTTCTTTTTGTCCGTTCTCGACAAAAAAAAGATGAACCTCCTTCGCGCCGGAAAGAAGCGTATCAAAATAATAGGAGCTTGTCTCTTCGCTCTCATGATATCCCGGCACATGTAACGCACGGCGCACCTGCTGCGGCAAAAGCATATCCTGATGTTTCGACCGGGGGATGACATCGTCATTCACATCGAGCACGAACACCCGGTCAAATTTCAGATTGCGTGTTTCCAGTTGACCGAGCACTTGGACACCGCGCAGCGGTGTTCCGGTAAACGGCACTTCGACAGTGGAAAGATAGTGTCTGAGGAATACAAAGTAAGAAGGCGTCTCATCGAACGAACGATCATGAAGCAACGATGCACGCAGCTTATCGAGCGACTCGATACATTGAAGAGCGAAAGGTTTGAACAGAGGATGCAAATTCGCCGTGCTATTGTTGGAAATATATTCCAACACACCCATGCTTTTCGCCGCGCAATCTTCCAACGAGGAAAAATGCGTGAAGGAACGAAGCACAACGTCATGAATCGAACGAAGATGCGCCTCCATAACCTCGCGCGTGAACGAGTCGTCTATCTTGCTCACTGCTGCATAGATACGCGGCTCGTGCTCTAATTCGTCGAGCGAAAAAAACATGCGGGATTTTCTCCCGATGAAATAATTTTCTATCGAGTGAAAGAGAACGCGCGTTGCGTCGGCACGCTTTCCCAAGCGAATATTTTTCGTGTACGGATGAAGAATGAACTTGATATAACTCGGGGCATAATATTTTCCGTCCTCCGTCGTTTCAATAACGTTCATCAAGCTGTTGAGAAATCCGTACATCGGCGTGCGTGCGACCGGATACAAATGCGAAATATTGTACTGCTCGAGCAACGGCAGCACATGATTGGCAACGGGAAAAAGTGCATCGGCGGTGGGCAAAACAATCGCTGTTTTTTCATCGAACAGCGTTCCTTGCCGCTCTAATTCATGGATCAATCCGCTGAGCGCAAAAACCTGCCCGTGGGCGTCCGGGCTTTTGTAGAAGCTCACGTCAGCCTTGGCGTTCTGAGCAGATGGTTTTTCTTCTGCTTCGATGCCGATTGCCCGCAGGTGTTTCTCAATCCCTCTTCCCTCTTGGTAGAACAACACAACATTGTCTCTGCGCAGCAACTCACGGAAGAGAATCTGCTCCGAAGTTGTGAGGGCAAAGAAACCGCCGAGAATTATTTCTTTATAGTCTTGAAGATCAAGCGTTTCGCATTCATGAGCAACAATGCTGTACTGTAACGCGCGTGTTACGAAACCGCGGCGTTCCATCCCGGAATACAACTGTTCGTACAGGAGCGCAAGAGAGCGCACATGTCCGAAAGAAATGCCTCCGACCTTTTCACGAACAATGGAGACGGGCACATCGGCGATTTTCAATTCCTCCAGCTCTGCAAGAATTTTCATGCCGAGCGGCAAAAACCGATCCAAACTTAAAAAATACTTGCCGCCTAATTTATTTTCCGTCCTGGAATGAACTTCGTACAGCAAAGCTACCGCATCCAACGGTTCAGCCAAACGCTCTCGGCGGCTGAGCTTTTCCCGAAAGAGAAAATCAATAAAATTATCAATCGAAAAAATGCGCGGTGGAATAATGCTGTGTTTTGCTCTCTCCGCTAAGCTCTTCCGCAAAAAGTGCGAGGGACGTTTTCCCGGAAACACGACGATGCTTCGGGAATAATCGCTCCCAGACGGGTGAAGCATCGCAGCAAGACTTTCGATAAAATTTTCTGAAGGCAGCAGTGATCGAACAGCGCTCATTGCTTCTCCACAAGTATTAAAAAATAGTTCCCCCTCTCCCCCTCAAAGAGGGGGAGAAAGAGGGAGGATTTAAGCTTTAGTAATTGTTTAACTTTGCTCATGCTAAATTGATGGCTGAGCTGTTATGCTCACTCCATTTCCACGAGCTTCTTCATGTCAATGTAAGCGAGCATGCCTTTGATCTTCTTCTTTGGGAAAAAATCGGAAAGAATTTTGATGTAGTTCTTTACCTGCTCAATATACTCTCCTTGTTTCTCATCTGAACCGGTTTTGTAATCAATAATTGTCACGGCATCGGCATCAGCAACAATCCGGTCCATGCGGAAAAGCGAGCCGTCTGCTCTGACGAACTCCTGTTCGTTCAAGATTGTCCTTTCGCCGCGGCGCTCGAAAAATTTCCCGACGTTTGTCTGTGCAAAGAAACCTAACAACGACTGTCGTATTTCAGACGAGGATGAAAATGTACCCGATTCCCGGACGGCATCAGGCAGCAGCGAGTCAATTGCAGTTGCAATATCGTTGTCTTGTACATCCTTCGGGGAAAGGAATCCGATGCGGGAAAGAAGAAGGTGAAAACAATCCCCGCGGCGCGTTTCGGCGATTCCTAATTTGTCGGCTTCCGTGACAGCAACACGCTGCCCGGCGGTGTGATGATATGTTTGCCGGCTCAGCCCGACGTGCGGCGGTGTGACGATCGCTTGCGGGCGATCCGCCGGTGCATACTCTTCAAGAGGAAAGAACGATGACGGGATTTTTTTCTCTGCGGTATAAACGCTGATAACATACATTTCCACCTTCGCCCTTGTGAACGCAACATAGAGCCTGTTCAGATAATCCACACAGTCATCAAGAGATTGTTCATCGTAGAGCGCTTGTAATTCCTCGGAGCGCTCGCCGTCTTTCTTCCGCACACGCACCAACGCCAGCCCCGACGAAGTTTCCCGAGCAATGTAACCGCGTCCGCGCTGAGTCGTATCATACAAAAGCACAATCACGACGGGGAAACCGAGCCCTTTCGCTTTGTGAACTGTCATCGCGGAGACAGCATCAATGTCTTTCGGCGCATCCAGTTCCCACTCCGATACGTCGGAGTCATCATCAACGTCAACAAATTCCAAAAAATCACGCAAGCTGTTTCCTGCATCGCCGAATGCCGGGCTGCCATGTTCTTCAAAGCGCTTCACCACTTCCAATAATTTTATGATTGCCGCCTCTTCCTCTTTGCACAAAGAAAAAATATCAAATACACGGCAAACCTCTGCAACAAGATCATACAACGGCAAATAGCCGACGCGGGAGAACAACGTTGCGAAATGACTTTTCCACAAACCGGGATAGTTCGATTGAAAATAACGATACAGAACAGAATATCCGGTTTGCGCCGTGTTGTATGTGAAAATCAAATTTTCAAACGATATTCCCGGAGATTGATCTTGCATACTTGCGACAGCGCGTCCGTAGATTTCACTGAGGAGAAATACTGAAAAAGAAAAATCGTCAATCGGAGAATCAAGAAAACGGAGCAACGCCACGATGCCGCCGATGGTCTTTCGTTTGCGGATATCGAGACTGCTGTGCGATACGAAAGGAATATTTTTTTCATTCAGCCACGAGCTTACCGTTACAACATCGTTGTTCCGAAGCGACAGCACTGCAATATCCCGCCACGCATAACCGCGCTCGCGGCAATCACGGATGACATCAAGAATTTTTTGTTTCTCGGGCTGAAGCTCATCGTTGCGCTCACATGGCACGGCTTCAACATATCCTTTCCCCCGATTCTCCTCTAACACATCAATCGTTACATCTGAAAGACCGCTTACATGAACAGCGTCCGCATATTCATTTCCCATCGCCGGAATGGTTTTCGCAAAAACGTCGAAGACAAATTGTGAAATCCGCTCGCAACTGCGGTAATTTGTCGTCAGAAGAAGCTGATTGACTGGTGCAGCGGGAAAAGGATTTTCGCGAAGAACCGAGCTCATGATGCGCCAGTCGGCTCCGCGAAAAGTGTACACAGATTGCTTGATATCGCCGACCATAAACAAGCTCCCCCCCTGCGAAAGCGAATTTTCGATAAGCGGTTTCAGAATTTTCCACTGCACTGGAGACGTGTCTTGAAACTCATCAATAAGAAAATGATAAATCGTCTCCCCTAACGTAAAATAAATTTCCGGCACATGCTCGTCGTTCACTTCTTTCAGCAGTTCGCGTGCAACATCGGCAAGAGAAACCTCGCCGACATCACGTTTAACTTCTTCAACCGTTTTTTTCACTTCTTCGATCGCCTGAGCGTACGGAAGGTAATGACTGTATGAAGAAGCAACGAGATATTTTCTGAGCAGCTCGTTCCATTCTGCAAGCTCATGTTCGATCCGTACAGAAAGCCCGGCATAGTTTTGCTTTTCTGCGTTTGTCTGCAGCGCATTAATAATTGAACCTTTCTCGCCGCGGTTGAGAACCGTGTCTAAGCTTCCTTCCTCCACTGCGCGGAGATCATTCAAAAATCTTTTACTCACCGGTAATCCGGTGCTGTTTAAAAAGCCTTGCAGTTGTTTCGACTTTGCCGCGAGAGCCTCTCTTATTTTCGCCTGTGTTTCCCCGGCGGCGCCTTGAACGATAACGTCCATTCCTTTGCGTGCCGAAATACGATACAGCTTCAGCATCTCCGAGGAAATTCTTGCGTACGGATTCCACAAAAAAGAATCGCGGCTGTAACGCTGTTCCTCAATCAGGCGCACCAGCTGCTGAAACAGCTGCGATTCGGCGCTCCCCGGGCGCAGTTGACGCGTGAAAACATCAAGTGCGTAGTTCAGCAATTGCGTATCGCTCACGCCGATTTCAAATTCAGGGTGATAGCCGTATTCGAGCGCAGTCGCTTTGAAGACAGATGCCATGAAGCTGTCAATCGTCTTCACTTGAAAATCGGAATAATTGTCAAGAATCAGTGCTAATAATTCTTCCGATTTCCCCCGGAGCTTTTCTTTGTCCATCTCAACAATTTCGGCGACGGCTTGCAGCTTTTCTTCGACTCCCAGAGAAACCATTTTCAGCGATTCAATGATGCGCTGCTTCATCTCCGCAGCGGCGTTATTTGTAAACGTAATGGCGAGAATGTTGAGAAGGCTGTTACGGTCTATGCGCTCGGAGATAATAAGCTGGAGAAAGCGCTCTGTCAGCGTAAAGGTTTTTCCCGTGCCGGCTGATGCACCGCAGACCGTAAAATCGGGAAAACGGAGACCGGTATCGCGTGTTAATTGGGTAGACATCTGTTCGCAATGTGAAAACTGTGCTTAACGTGCGTGGGACATTTTAATGAATTGTTATGAATAAAACACTATCTTCAGAGAAGATTTTTTTATATCATTCTACCAAGCAACGTTCTCAATCTTTGAAGATAACAGGAAACGACTCCCATGACTCCTCAGCATTCCGTCTTTGAAACCGAGATTCAGGTTCGTCCTGACGATATTGATATGAACCAGCACGTTCACAGCAGCCGCTATATTGATTATGTGCTCGCTGCGCGCTACGACCAAATGGAGCGTTGTTACAAAATGCCCATGGATGAGTTTCTGAAATTAGGATACGGCTGGGTCATCCAGGTTTCACACATTGAATTTAAACGACCGCTGTTATTGGGAGACAGATTTCTTGTTCAAACTTCGGTAGAAGAAATGTACAACGATGGAGTAAAAGTTTCATTTCGCGTTGTAAAAAAAGAGACGGGCAAATTGATT
>JAGWND010000181.1 GCA_028873075.1 Bacteroidota bacterium | reverse complement strand
TTCGTTAAGAGTGATGCTCTAGGACCAAAAATAAATTCAATATTGTATTCAATGTCGTTATCGACAGGTGAGGTACGGAAAATAGTACAAGACAGCAGTGAAATCGGAGCGCTGGGAATTTCATCGGATGGTTCACAAATATTATATAGCTCAATTATATATACATCTGATCTTCCCTCATTATACTTGTTGAATACTTTGACGCTCCAAAAAAGAAAAATCAAAGAATGGACAAATAATTTATACTGCTCTTATCCTCAATTTGTTCCCAACAGCAATCAAATATTATTTTTTGAGAAGGTAGATAGCACTAGTAATAATGCCTATTTACGGATTATGGATTTAGCTGATACCTCAAACAATCAAACACTTGATACCGTGAATAGCTATTATGAATTTTCTTATCCGACAATAGATTCAAAGGGAGATATCTTTTATGCCAAGAACGGAATAACGGTGTTGGCTATAACTACAAATCAAAAGATAATAATTCCTTCGACATTCCGTTCAGATTATGATTTTATCAGTTGGTCCTATGATGGAGCTAAGCTTATTTCTACCGATAACTCCAATTATCAAATTCTAGTATATAATTTGAATGACGGAAGTACTACGCAAATAAAACTTGGTTCCAAGCCGGTTCAAGCAGATTCGTATTACCCGCTCAAGTATCCAAACTTAAATTCTAATAATTCAAAAATCTTCTTTACCATTAGCTTTACAGAAACAGTTTTAATATGACTTCGCTGTGTCTAATTCATTTTATACTCGCATTATTAAAATCATTTTAGAAGGGAGAATGTATGAAGAACTTATACAGCGGACAAGAATTTTACATTATTGGTTTTCTTATGCTTATTTTTTCTTTGCCGTTATACTCTCAGATCGGAACAATCATTCCTTCCGATAGAAGAGTTGATTGGCGAAACCCGTGTTACGAAGGAGATGTCCCGCGATACATTCAAAATTATGTCAATGTAAAAACACAATATATTGACTTGGGGCAAACAGCAACACAGGCGATGAATAATGCTATTTCAGATGCCCACCATTAGAAGGGGTCATCGCGTGATCACAAAATATAAAATTATTTTTTAGAGCCGACGTTACCGTAGATGGAGTCCACCTCAAAGGTGGGCTCCATCTCCATTTTTTACACTTCTGCATTCTGTTATCGCACAACTACACATAAGGGCATCTCTAAAAACAAAAATATAGTCGTGATGAGCCACGCCTTGCGGGATAAACTCCGTCGAGCCACGTTTTCTTACAAGAATCACGCTGCGACTTCGCTCAGCGCGACATTTTTCTTGCGAGCAATCAATTTTTAGAGATGCCCATAAGATTTTGGCACCTACGTCCTGCATTTCAATGGGGGGATAGGTATCTTTTGCAAAGCAAATGCAATCTTAGCATTCGGAAAAAGCATACTGCTCCTTTTATATGCTTTTTAACCTGCCGGCGTATGACTATTTGTCAATCAAATTATTAAGATTTTTTATTATTTTTTAGCATTTTTCATTAAATTTCGTTAATAGAAGCACATTCCGTTGACTATCTGTCAGTCAATGGATATATTTCTTTCCCAACGTTTTAGGGAATGCAACAACGCAAAGTCTACATAGAAACCTACGGCTGCCAGATGAATCTCGCCGACTCGGAAGTCGTTGCCGGAATTATGAATAGCAACGACTACGGCATCACCACCGACGCTGCGGACGCCGACATTATTTTCGTCAACACGTGCAGTGTGCGGGATAATGCCGAGCATCGTGTGCACCAGCGTTTGCAAACGCTGAAGAAATATAAATCCAACAGTCCCGGTGTTGTTATCGGCGTGTTGGGCTGTATGGCGGAGCGTTTGCGCACTGAGTTGATCGAAAAGGGAAACATTGTTGACTTGGTTGTCGGTCCGGATGAATACCGCAGGCTTCCCGAGTTGGTGGAAAATGCGATGAGCGGCGAGAAGGGAATTGCTGTCCGCCTTTCCCGCGTAGAAAATTATGACGACATCGTGCCGCTTCGTACAGAAGGGATAAGCGCATGGATCTCCGTGATGCGCGGCTGCGATAAGTTCTGCACGTTCTGTGTTGTGCCGTTCACCCGCGGTCGCGAGCGAAGCCGCACGCTGAAAAGCGTTGTGGAAGAAGTCCGGCGCTTGAACGATTCGGGATTTAAAGAAGTAACACTGCTCGGGCAAAATGTCAATTCGTACCGAGACGGCGATTCCGACTTTGCCGATTTGATGAAAGCCGTTAGCGAAGTTGACCGCTCGATGCGGATTCGCTTCACAACATCTCACCCGAAAGATATGTCCGAGAAACTCATCCGGACAATTGCGGAAAATGAAAACATCTGCAAGTACATTCATCTTCCTATTCAATCCGGCTCGGATAGAATTCTAAAACTAATGAATCGCACCTACACACGTGCAGAGTACTTACGGCTCGTTGAAAAAATCAAGTGCACGATTCCTGCCGTCAGTCTTTCTACCGACATTATCGCAGGATTTCCGACGGAAACAGAAGAGGATCACAAGCAAACACTCGAGGTGATGAAGCATGTCCGTTATGACGGCGCGTTCATGTTCAAATATTCTCCGCGTGAAAATACAAAAGCATGGGAAATGGGAGACGATATTTCCGACGGGATAAAAGTTCAGCGGTTGAATGAAATTATCGAGCTCCAGCAAAAAATTTCGCTTGAGCAAAACCAGCCGCTCATCGGACAAACGGTCGAGGTGCTTGTCGAGCGTGAGAGTGCAAAATCATCCGACGAATGGATGGGAAGAACCGACGCGAACAAAGTAACGGTCTTTCCGAAAGGCGATGCAACGATCGGCGATCTTGTGAAAATAAAAATTCACAAAGTGAATTCGGCGACGTTGTTCGGAACGCTTGAAAAGCGGAAAGTTGCAACGCTCCAAGAATCAATTCCTTTGGAATATTGGAATGCTGGAATAAATAGGCATTCGAGACATCTGAAAAGCTATTTTTAAATGACGCTCTGTCGCACTGAGCATAGTCGAAGTGTGAAAATTGGAACAACGTCATGGTTCGACTTCGCTCACCACGACTAACTCGAGTGCTTTTCAGATGTTTCTATTCCATAATTCCGCTATTCTGTTATTCCTTTTTTTGAAAGTGGTGAATGTATGAAGTATTCCATTGCAATTATTATCGCGTTGGTTGTGATAACAACATCGCAGCTCTTTGCGCAAATGCCTGCGCAGGAAGTGCGCAAGCGTCTCGATCTTATTTACAGCGGACAAGTGGAGCGCGTTCGCACGGAGCTACCGATGCTTCAACAGCAGTATCCGAACGATCCCGGTGTCGAATACCTGGATGCCGTGCTCACAACCGATGGCACACAGGCGGTAAAGAAATTCCAAACGATCGTAGATGTGCACCCTCAAAGCGAATGGGCGGACGATGCGTTGTATAAAGTGTACCAGTATTATTATTCTCTCGGCTTGTATAAAACCGCCGATCAAAAAATGGAGCAGTTGAAGCACCAGTATCCGAATTCTATTTATGCCACCGGCGCAACAACATCCTCGCCGCCGGCACACAATGAAAATCTGCCGGAAGAACCTGCAGCACCTGCCAAGGATACAACAGTCATTCTTCCGAACCGGCCGGAGAACATCTCCCGGCAGACATCAACGCAGGAAAACCTGCCTGCAGCAGGCAAGTTTGCGGTTCAAGTCGGAGCATTTTCGACTTCACAGAATGCGCAGAAGCAAGTTGACGTGCTTGCATCGTTCGCTATCTCTGCAGTGACGTCAACAAAGGATGCAGGGGGAAGAACGTGGTATGTTGTTTCGGTTGAAGGGTTTGCAACGGAGCAAGAAGCGCGCGCATTCATCACAGAGCTTAAGACAAAACACAACATCAATGCTATCATTGTAACGCGGTAACGAAAGAAGCAAAAAGGGCAGTGGCAGAGATTATTTCTGTAGAATCTGAGACATTTCAGCAACAGCACGGTATCATCGGCGAATCGCTGGAGATGAAGGAAATCATCCACGTCATCCAGCAGGTTGCACAGACCGATATTACGGTGCTGGTCACCGGAGAAAGCGGGGTGGGGAAAGAGGTTGTGGCGCAGGCAATTCACGCGACGAGCCGCCGCTCGAAAAAACCGATGGTCACCGTCAACTGCGGGGCAATTCCTGAAGGCATCATCGAAAGCGAGTTGTTCGGTCACGAAAAAGGATCGTTCACCGGCGCGAGCGAAACGCGGAAAGGATATTTTGAAATTGCCGACGGCGGAACGATTTTTCTCGACGAGATCGGGGAATTGCCGCTCGGCGTGCAGGTGAAGTTTCTCCGCGTGCTGGAGAACGGCGAATTCAACCGCGTCGGTTCGTCGGCTGCCCGCAGTGTTGATGTTCGCGTGATTGCCGCGACGAACAAGGATCTCGAGCACGAGGTCCGCACGAAAAATTTCCGTCCCGATCTTTTTTTCCGCCTTCGTTCGGTAAACATTCGCATCCCTCCCCTGCGCGACCGGCACGAGGATGTTCCATTGTTTGTCGAAAAATTTGCGAAAGAATTTTCCGAGAAGAACGGAATTTCTTTTCTCGGCTTTACCCCCGATGCAATGGAAGTTCTTCAGGATTATTACTGGCCCGGCAATGTCCGCGAGCTGCGCAACGTTATGGAAAGTATGCTCGTCATTGAAAACGGGAAAAAATTATCGGGCGACGATGTGCGGAAATATCTCAAGGGCTACCAAGCGCCGGAGGGGGAAAGGAATCTTCCGGTCTACGTCGCTCAGCAAAATGAATTTTCAGAGCGCGAGTTGATTTACCGCGCGCTCGTTGATTTGAAGAGCGACGTGCTTCATTTGAAAGAGATGATCGTCAATGCTGTGCGCAGCACGGAAGAAATCCGGACACAGACGTCCAACTTGCAGTCCGCCGTCGGCGGATTTCCCCATTCGTTCAACAACGACAACGGCGAGGATATTTCGCTCAAAGAAATGGAGCGCCGCTGGATTATCGGAATGGTCCAGAAGTATGGGAACAACCGGAGAGCTGCGGCTCATGCGCTTCAGATCAGCGAGCGGACACTGTATCGCAAACTTAAGGAGTACGGTGAGGTATGAGATTCGAGGTTCGAGATTTGAGTTTCGGGTCCCTCAAGCCGCAAAACCCAAACCTCGAAACTGTTTTTGATTGGAGAATACGATTGAGAAAAATTTTCGGATGGCTGATAATAACGGCGGCGGCGATGGAGAGCTTTTCCGGCTGCATGTACTCGTTTACCGGTTCTTCAGTCCCGCCGCACTTGAAAACGATTGCAGTGCCGCTCTTCGAAGATCAAAGCGGGTTCGGCGAACCGAACCTGCGGGAAAACTTGACGAAAGAGATTATTGATCAATTCGTCAGCGACAACAGCCTGACGCCGGCTGACCGCTCAACGTCCGATTCGATGCTTGAAGGGACGATCACGACGGTCTCGGATGCGCCGCAAGTGATTGCGCCGGGAGAACAGGTGAGCACGCGCCGCGTAACGATCACTGTTCATGTTACGTTTCAGGATTTGAAATTGAGAAAAAAAGTGTGGGAGAAAAACTTTACCGAGTATGGAGATTACGAGCCGGGCAGCCAGGTGCGAACCGCGGCATTGACCGATGCGATCAACAAGCTCGCCAACGACGTTCTTCTTGAAACCGTTTCCGGATGGTAATGGAACAATTCTTTCTTACAAACAAACAACGAGGTTAAAAAAACAACAACAATGGATGAGATCATCTTAGGTACCTATTTTGTATCTCTACTTATTCTTTTCATGTTTGGATGCCACGGATTTGTGATGGTGTATCATTATCTGCGGCATAAAGACGACACCGACGAACAAGCACAACCGCTTACCGAATATCCGATGGTAACGGTGCAGCTTCCGATTTACAATGAAATGTATGTCGTGCGCCGCCTTATTGAAGCATCGTGCAGCATGGACTATCCGAAAGAGAACTTGGAGATCCAGGTGCTTGACGATTCCACAGACGAAACGGTGGAAATTGTCGAACGTATTGTCGCGGAGATGCGTGCGCGGGGCAACAATATCGATCACGTGCGGCGCGGCTCGCGTTCCGGTTTCAAAGCCGGTGCGCTGAAAGAGGGACTGAGGAACGCCTCTGGAAATTTTATCGCTATCTTTGATGCCGATTTCGTTCCGAGGAAAGAGTTTCTGTTAAAGACGCTTCCGTTTTTCTACGCCGATGAAAAGGTCGGCATGGTACAAACGCGGTGGGAGCATTTGAACGCGGAATATTCGCTCCTTACACGCACGCAGGCGATGGCGCTCGACGGGCATTTCGTGATCGAGCAGGCGATCCGGAACAAAGCGGGATTTTTCATCAACTTTAACGGCACCGGAGGAATTTGGCGCAAGGCGTGCATTCTCGATGCAGGCGACTGGCAGTCCGATACGCTGACCGAAGATTTGGACCTCAGCTACCGCGCCCAGCTTCGCGGGTGGAGATTCAAATTTTTGAAAAACGTTACATCGCCTGCGGAACTCCCGTCGGAGATCAACGCATTGAAGTCGCAGCAATTCCGCTGGACGAAAGGCGCTATTGAAACCGCACGCAAGGTGCTTCCCAAGGTGTGGAAGTCCGGCCTGCCGTTCCGCATGAAGCTTCATTCGACATTCCACCTGACGAATAATATCGTTTTTCCGTTCATCCTCGTTGCAGGAGTGCTCAACATCCCGCTGATGTTCATCAAACATGCCGGAGGGTATGAGTCGTATTTCGAATTGATGTCAATGTTCGTTTTTGCGTTCATCGGATCGTTCTTGTTTTACATGTATTCTCAAAAAGATGTGTACAGCGATTGGCGGCGCCGGCTGTTTTTGTTCCCCCTCTTTATGGCGGGAAGCATGGGCTTCGCGGTGAACAACAGCAAAGCGGTCATCGAAGGATTGTTCAAGCGGAAGAGCGAGTTTGTGCGAACTCCGAAATATTCCATCAACGGAAAGAAAGATTCGTGGCTGGATAAAAAATATGTCCCGGTGAAATTCAGTTGGGTCGCCATTATTGAAATGGTCCTTGCGGTCTATTGTTTCTTCGGCGTCGTATCGTCTCTGTATTATTTAGAGATCGCCGCGGTTCCGTTTCAGTTGCTCTTCTGTATGGGATTCAGTTTCGTATCCTATTTGTCAATTCAGCAGGCGCTGCAAGCGCGAAAAGTTCGTCTTGCACAGCTGAGTGCGCGTGTTCAAATGCAGTCTGAGCCGATTGCGGCGTAAAGAGCGGCAGTTTCC
>JAGWND010000180.1 GCA_028873075.1 Bacteroidota bacterium | reverse complement strand
CCGGCGTTATGTGAAGTGAGTGTGCATATTTTCAATTTCATCAATTCCTTTTAGAAAAACGCTGGCAGGGTTTCCGCCTTCTGATTACTGCCCAGTGGTGGGAGCTTTCATCGCCTTCCGCAATTCATCAATATCAACATGCCGTTCCATTCCAACCGAACTTCCGTCCAAAAATTTTCCGCTTCCATCTATCGTTTCAAATGTTGCCGAGGTGCTGAGGTCGCCGATGTCAACAATTTTTCCTGTGCGATGAACAACACCGTCTGCACCAACCGTTTCTTCCATGTTGATACCGATGTCGACAACGACGGGAGCTAACCCGTTTGAATACTTCAATGTTACACCGTGGATAATGATGTCGTAGAGATTTTGCGTGTTCTGCGGAAGCGACCCGTAACGGGCAATGTCCGCTTTTTCGAACGCATTCGTTGCAATAGAATACCAAATGCCGAGCAGCGCAACACAGTTCAATTTTCGGATGTACATTTTTTCAGGATTGCCTTTCCACCCGCCTGATTCGATGAGCACGGTGCTCGTTCCCCATGTTTGAATATTGTCGCCGAATGCCCGCGGCTCGTACGAATCGTCGTATCGCGAAATATGTCCGGCAATGTACGGCGAGAGGATATTCACCAACTCAGCAGCAACTTTTTTTGCACGAGCGCGCACAGGATTGTCGCTCTTCTCATAATCCATTGCAGGGGCAAGCAATGCAATGGTAGCGACCTGACCGGTCAAACCGACCGTGTAGCGCGGCTCCTGATCGTGGAGATTAAAACCGAATTCAGGAGAAAGGCTGTCGCGCGTTGCTTTCAAAATCTTCGCTTCGTTGGTTTGCAAACGCTTTGCATCGCGGTTAATATCAATACCGTGCACGCTGCGCCGCTGAAATCGTTCGGCGCCGTCGGGATTCAACATCGGAATAATAAGCAGCGTCGTTTCAGAAAAAATCTTTTTAATTTCAGGAGATTCCAAATGTCCGCTGATGTAGGAAAGCGCGTCGAGCAACCCCATTGTCGCGGTCGGTTCATCGCCGTGCATTTGCGACCACATGAAAATTTTCTTTTTCCCGCTTCCAAGCGACAGCAAATTGATGGAGCGCCCTTCATCAGACACGCCGAGTTGTTTCAGTAATAGAACTGAGGGCATTGCATTCTTGAACTGTTCAAGCACTTTCATCATCTCACTGTGTTTGAATCTCCGCCTCGTAATCTCTTTCGCTTTGTATGTATCGTACGAATCGTACAATGAACGACAAAATGAAGAAACTTCTGTCGAAGAGTTACTTGTAGCTTGTGAAAATACCGAGCTATTCATAGCAATGATCAAAAAAATTGTGAGGAGGATTGATTTCATCGTCTTTCCTTAAAAAATGAAAAACGTCTGATTGGTGAATGGAAAAATATAGATTATTTCGAGAACATCGGCAAGAGGTTGACGGATGTACAACTCACCTCAAAGGTGGGTCGCACATTGCGATGAATTGATTTTCGAGGCTATCTTTCGTATTTTTATCTACACTTTCCATTTACAAAGGAGCATTGTTTGGAAGTTACTATTAATACTCTTACCGATTGCGACCGTGAAGTAGAAATCAGCCTTACTCCCGAGGAGCTTGTTCCGCATTTTGAACAAGCATACAAAAAAGCGAGTCCTTCAATTGAAATCAAAGGCTTTCGCAAAGGCAAAGCGCCGCTCTCGCTGATCAAAAAAATGTACGGCGACAGCATCGA
This sequence comes from Bacteroidota bacterium, assembly GCA_028873075.1. Taxonomy (GTDB): domain Bacteria; phylum Bacteroidota; class Ignavibacteria; order UBA10030; family UBA8401; genus JAJYOI01. The sequence goes on along the minus strand of JAGWND010000180.1, from coordinate 5,552 downwards.
GTACGACGCGCTCGACAACATTGCGAACGATTTGTTTAAGAAAACGATTGAAGAACGGAACATCCAGCCTATCGGCACACCGAATGTAGTGGACATGAAATACAAGCGGGGCGAGCCGTTCACATTCAAAATCAAATACGAAATAAAGCCTGACTTCGAGGTGAAAGAATACAAAGGGATCGCAGTAGAAAAGAAGGCTCACCGTGTCACTGCCAAAGACGTTGAAGCGGAAGTCGAGCGCTTGCGCCATAGCAATGCAACGTACGAAGAAGCGCAAAAAGTGAACGGCAGCGAGTTCACGGTTACCGCTGACCTGCAAGACCTCGATGAAACTGGCGCGCCGCTTATCGGCAAAAAAAGCGAAGGAATGAAAATTTATCTCAACGAGACAGAAACGGAAGAGGAAATCAAAAAGGCGCTCGCACACGCGGAAGTCGGCGGTGTATACACTGCAAAATTCAAACACCAGCACGACGGCCATTCGCACGATGTTCACCTTCAGATGACGGTAAAGAAAATAGAGAAAGTCATCCTGCCCGAATTCAACGATGAACTCGTGAAAAAAGTCACAAAAGAAAAATACTCTTCCCCCGGAGATTTTCGGAAAGGAATCGGAGAAGATTTGCAGCGTTACTGGGACGAACAGTCGGAAACTCAATTTGTCAACGATCTCACGCGCGAGATAGTCCGCCGCCATGACTTCGCCGTTCCCGAATCGCTTGTGAACGGTTTCATTGACACGTACATCGAAGACGCGAAGAATCAGCAGCCGAACAAACGCCTCCCGAAAAATTTTGACGAGGAGAAATACCGCGAGCAGCTCCGCCCGACCGCAATCTGGCAGGCAAAGTGGGCGTTGATCAAAGAGAAAATTCTGAAACAGGAAAAAATAGAGGTGAGCGATGCCGAAATTCAAACGATGGCGGAAACGGAATCGGCAAAGCTGGGCATTGACAAAGACAGGCTCGTGCAATATTACAAATCGTCCGAGAATGCGCTCGACCGCATCATCAGCGAAAAGCTTCTTGAACTTTTGAAGAAATCGGCTGTTGTAAAAGTAGTTGAAAATTCTGACGCGGCGTAGTTTTTCTCTGCAACTTTTTCTTGAAAGGACAAAAAGAAATGACCGAGCAACTGAAAAAGTTCGAAGTCTATAACCAATTGATACCGATGGTCGTTGAACAAACAAGCCGCGGGGAGCGGGCATACGATATTTTTTCCCGCCTTTTGAAAGAGCGCATCATTTTCGTCGGGAGCGCAATTGACGACGCAGTCGCCAGCCTGATCGTAGCACAGATGCTGTTTCTTGAAGCCGAGGACCCCGACAAAGACATTCATCTGTACATCAACAGTCCGGGCGGAAGCGTGTATGCCGGACTTGCAATTTACGATACGATGCAGTACATCCGCCCCGATGTCTCCACAATTTGTGTCGGCATGGCGGCGAGCATGGGCGCGTTGCTGCTGCTTGCAGGGACGAAGGGAAAGCGGAAAGCACTGCCGAATTCCCGCATCATGATCCACCAACCGTGGGGCGGCGCACAAGGAACGGCGTCGGACATCAGCATACAGGCGGAAGAGATTTTGAAAACGAAAGCGCGCATGAACGAAATCATTTCGCGTCACACGGGAAAATCGTTAGATGATGTTGCGCGCGACACAGACCGCGACAAATACATGTCTGCCGAAATGGCAAAAGAGTACGGACTGATTGATCTTATTCTCACCAAAAAAACAACGAACGGCAAAAAAGAAAAATAATTCCCACCAATGAAGACGGGATCCGCCTCCGAGGCGGCATCCATCCGAAAAACGCATGAGCCAGAAACAAAAAATTGATGAGAAAGTGAAATGCTCCTTCTGCGGAAGAGGGCCGGAAGAAGTGAGCAGCATCATAGCCGGACCCGATGTGTACATTTGCGACCTTTGCGTTTCAACATCCGTCGACATTATCCGCAGCAATGTTGCTTCGCTTCCGAAACGGAAAGGAAGAGGAAAGCAGCTTCTTTCGCCGACGCAAATCAAAGAAGCGCTCGATGAATATGTCATCGGGCAGGAACACGCGAAGAAAACTCTCGCCGTCGCCGTGTACAACCATTACAAACGCATTGATGCACAGGAACATTCTCCGGTATTCGACGACGTAGAAATTGAAAAGAGCAACGTCCTTCTCATCGGGCCGACCGGAACGGGAAAGACGCTGCTCGCGCAAACGCTTGCCCGCATTCTCGACGTTCCTTTTGCCATTGCCGATGCTACGACGTTGACCGAAGCCGGATATGTCGGCGACGATGTCGAAACGATTCTCGTCTATCTCCTGCAAAATGCGGAATACAATGTCGAGCGTGCCGAGCGCGGCATCGTGTATATTGACGAGATTGACAAGATTGCCCGCAAAAGCGACAGCGCTTCGATCACGCGCGACGTTTCCGGTGAGGGCGTTCAGCAAGCGCTGCTGAAAATTTTAGAAGGAACAATTGCCGGGGTTCCTCCGAAAGGCGGACGCAAGCATCCGGAACAAAGCCTTATCAGCGTCAACACGAAAAATATTCTTTTCATCTGCGGGGGCGCGTTTGAAGGACTCGACAAAATTATCGCACGACGCGTGAGCCAAAACCCTATCGGCTTCGGCGCCGATATCCGCGGCAGGAAAGAGTACACCGCCGACGAATATCTCCGTCAGGTGGAGCCGGACGATTTGCTGAAGTTCGGCCTCATACCTGAGTTCATCGGCAGGCTTCCGATCATCACAACGCTTCATTCGCTTTCCGAGGACGCGCTGCTGAATATTCTCACCGAGCCGAAAAACGCGCTCGTGAAACAATTCAAAAAATTATTCAAGCTGGAAGGCATCGAGCTTGAATTTGAAGAAACAGCAATGCGTACCATTGTCCAAAGAGCCATACAACGCGGCACCGGTGCGCGCGCTCTTCGCTCCATTGTTGAAGACACAATGCTCGATATTATGTATGAGCTTCCCTCTCAATCGGGCGTGAAAAAATGTGTCATCAACAAGGAAACAATCCTGAAGAAAAAAGAGCCGATATACATTTTCGAGGAACGCAAATCTGCTTAGCACGTTCTCATCAACGTGCCGCTCTCCAGAAGGGGAACTATAGAACAGCTTCTGAGAGTTTATTAACTATATCCAGAGAGGAGGAAACACAATGAAAAAAATTATTCTGTTGTCATGTTTGTATCTTGCAGTGTGGAACACGCCTGCGGGGCAGAACGTCGCGGCGGCGCAAGATAATGGTTTCGGGGCGGGAGTGATGGTCGGAGCACCGACAGGGATTTCCATGAAATTATGGCAAAGCCGCACCACCGCGCTCGACGGCGCGATTGCATGGTCGTTCGGGAAAGCCTCTGAGCTTCAGTTCAATGTCGATTACGTCATTCACAATTTCGGAGTGATCAAAGTAGAAAAAGGATCGCTACCGTTTTATTACGGCATCGGCGCGCGCGTGCAGGCGGGCAGCGACGCATCGTTCGGCGTTCGCATTCCGTTGGGACTGGATTATCTCTTTGAACACGATCCGCTCGATGTCTTTTTTGAAATCGCTCCGATCCTTCAAATCGCGCCGTCAACTGAATTTGATCTCGACGGAACGATCGGCGTGCGTTTCTTTTTCGGACAAATGTAATTTTTGTATGAAAACTGTCGGTCTTCTCACCGTTTCAAATATTTTTATGACCTTTGCATGGTACGGACACCTTAAATTCCGCGACGTTGCACTGTGGAAAGTCGTCCTCATCAGTTGGGGAATCGCGCTGTTCGAGTACTGCTTTCAGGTTCCTGCAAACAGAATCGGATCATACCAGTTCACTGCGGCGCAGTTGAAAACGATTCAGGAAGTTGTTACGCTTAGTGTGTTCAGCGTTTTCTCCGTGTTGTATCTTAAGCAAGATCTCAAATGGAATTATTTCATCGGCTTCGCTTTGATTGCTGCGGCGGCATATTTCATTTTCAAAAAGTGGTAAATGGATCGCCGCATCGAAATCATTCAGGGCGATATTACCACGCTCCATGTTGATGCCATTGTCAATGCCGCCAACAGTTCGCTGCTCGGCGGCGGCGGCGTAGATGGAGCCATTCATAGTGCGGCGGGTCCGCAACTGCTTGAAGAATGCCGCACACTGCACGGCTGCGAAACCGGCGAAGCAAAAATCACGAAAGGCTACAACCTTCCGGCAGCATATGTCATTCATACTGTCGGACCGATCTGGCACGGCGGCAATAACAATGAAGATAAGTTGCTCGCGCGCTGTTACAAAAACGGTTTGCACCTTGCGGAACAGCATCGAGTGACGAGTATCGCGTTCCCGTCTATCAGCACCGGAGTGTACGGCTTTCCTGTTGAGCGTGCATCACGAATTGCGCTGCTAGAAATGCATGAACATCTTCAGCATGCGCAATCCGTTCAGAAAATTATCGCGGTGTGCTTTTCGCCGCACGACTTCGGGATTTATCAAACTGCGGTAAAAGAATTCGATAAAAATTAAAGGCGGACTCCGCCTCGAAGGTGTGGAGTCCATCTCCTTATATTTTAAGAACTCAACGTCTGGAGGCAGTGTGAAAAAAAAGCTGAAGTGGATTGTTATCGCCGTCATCGCCGGAGTCTTTGTCATTCAATTTTTTCGTCCTGACAGAACCAATCCCCAGGTGAATCCGGCTGAATCCATCGAAGCCGATTCTACCGTTCCCGCTTCAGTAAAAACAATTCTCCGCACATCGTGCTACGATTGCCATTCCAACGAAACCGTGTGGCCCTGGTACAGCAGCATCGCCCCAATGTCATGGCTCGTTGCCGACGATGTTCACACCGGCAGACACATGATGAACTTTTCATTATGGGGAACATATCCGCTGAGCAGAAAGGTTGCCAAAGTGAGCGGAATCTACGACCAGATTTCAAAAGGCTCGATGCCGCTTGGAAAATATCTTCTCCTTCATCCCGATGCACGCCTCACTCCGGCTCAGCGGGACACGCTTCTCAATTGGACGCAGGAAGAAAACGACAGACTCACCGGTAACGACGATAACTGAGCGCTTAATGGCTGAACCCGTTTCTTCCCCTCGTCTCCAAAAAGCCATCACACTCCGACATGCTGTTGCATTGTACGTCAGTTCGGTGCTCGGATCGGGAGTTCTTGTCTTGCCGGGACTCGCAGCAAAGATAGCGGGTCCTTCTTCGCTCATCGCGTGGGTTGTACTTTCTCTTGCAAGCTATCCGTTCGCGTACACGTTCGGTTCCCTTTCCGCACGGCGACCGGAATCGGGCGGAGTCTATTCTTTCGCGAAGGAAAGCTTCGGAATTCGCGTGGCGGGAGTTTCGGCGTGGTTGTTCGCACTGTGGTTCATCACGGGCGCGCCTGCGGCAACGCTCATCGCGGCGTCGTACGTTTCGTACGCGTTCCCGCTGAGCAAAGCGGCGCTTTATCTTGTTGCGGCGTCAGTGATTCTGTCTGCTTTTCTTATCAACTACCGCGGAATTAAGTTCAGCAACAGAGTTCAGCTTGCTGTTGTGATTGCAATTGTTGCGCTGCTGTTG
>JAGWND010000342.1 GCA_028873075.1 Bacteroidota bacterium | reverse complement strand
TTCTATAAGATTTTCTGTCCGAAGGTTTCATTGCGGAGAAAGCTAATCGCAACAGGGTTTTCACCGTGGGGATGCAAGCCGCATTCCTTCTTTCCGTCTGCTGCCGATTCCCACCACCACCTGCCTGCCCGGAAATCTTCTCCCTCCCCAATCGCGCGCGTGCACGGCGCGCAGCCGATACTGACAAAACCCTGATCGTGAAGAAGATTGTACGGAACGAAATTCGCGTGAACAAAATCCATCACTTCTTTGAACTGCCAGTGCAGCAGCGGATTGACTTTGACGATGCTGAAGCGTTCGTCCCATTCAAAGAAATTCATGTGCGAACGATTCTCCGATTGATCGGCGCGCAAACCGGTAATCCAGATGCCGTACCCTTTCAAACCGCGCTCGAGCGGCTTAATTTTGCGGATGCGGCAGCATTCTTTTCTTAACTCGACTGAATTGTAAAAAGCGTTGATGCCGTTTTTGTTCACGTATGCTTCAACATCATTCGGATCGGGGAAAAGAACTTTCACGATCGTGCCGTATTTTTTTTCGGTCTTCTCGAAAGTGTCGAGCGTCTCGTTGAACAATCGCCCGGTATCGAGTGTGATCAAATCAACAGGAAGGTTTTTCTCCGCAATGAAATGTGTTATCACCTGATCTTCCGCACCAAACGAAGTTGTGAAGACGGCTTTGGCGCCGATCTCCGATAACGCCGACAACATTACTTCGTCAACCGAACGCTGTTCGGCGAGACGATTGAGAGTCTCCAGCTTCGATGTTAAAAAATCCTGTCCCATATTCTGTCATGCAAATAGTACAATGCAATTTTCCCGACAAATTCGAACGCTCCGATAGACAACGAGAGACCGAGTTTCCGCGTGAGCAAAAAGGCAATGAACACCGTTACGAGCGAGCCAAAAAACCTCCAGCTCACCGCTTTGAGCAGGCTTCGCACTTCCGTTCTGTGTGTTCCGACAAATTTTCTTAGCAAAACCGGGAAAACAGAAGCTGAAATCATTGCACTGCCCCGCTGAAGCCGGGATCCGGTACTTGATGCAGTATTGGATATTATTGTTTCTTCCATGAGAATGAGATTTATGAACGTGAATAATAACTGCCTTCTCTGACAAAGAAACCGACTCTCTGTCACGGCATTAAAAGCACATGTGGAGAAAAAATCAGAAGGGGCAACAACAGAGATAATGTCCGTTGAGGTACGGGGAATCGTGCCGCCGCGCGGGCCTGCACGCATAAAAAAGATGTATGTTGAAGATGTTCATCATGTCTGGAGTTAACGATGCATTGCTTTTTTAATATACTAA
>JAGWND010000341.1 GCA_028873075.1 Bacteroidota bacterium | reverse complement strand
GATCTCAACAGAGTCTTTTACAGCACAGGCGTTTCCACTAAAGCCGGAAAAAAAATTCACAAGAGCGGGGAGGATACCCTGCTTGCCCCGACCCAGGACGGTCTTTCTCTTTTTTATTATGCGCGCGGGCATGTCCATCAAAAATCTTCTGTTGATGTTCCCACATTTGTTGACGAAAAGTTGGTCAATACTCATATCAATTTTCTGAACAAAATAAGCGCGGTCACGATAGATTCGGTGAACTATCCCATTCGCACAGTGGAGCTTAACGGTCGCGTAGATTTTGTCGGCATTTTTGGAATGACCGGAGCGTTTCACGGCTGGTTCAGCGACGATGATGCTGCAATTCCTATCGTCGCGACGATGAAAGTAATCCTCGGCAGTGTTCATATCGAGCTGGTTAAATGGAAGCGCCCGGGCTGGGCTCCGCCGCGCGCGCAATAAATTGTCCAAACGACTCCTCCGCGAATGAGCATTATTTCGTATCGAGGCAAGACCCCGAATATTCATCCGAGCGTTTTCATTGCCGAAGGCGCACAGATCATCGGCGACGTGGTGATCGGCAAAGAAAGCAGTGTGTGGTACAACACAGTTATTCGCGGCGACGTCAATTATATTAGAATCGGCGAGCGGACGAATATTCAGGATAATTCCGTTCTTCACGTAACACACAAAACATTTCCGCTCATCATCGGCTCGGATGTTACCATCGGGCATGGGGCGGTCGTTCATGCTGCGACAATTTTCGATTGTTGCCTTATCGGCATGAACGCGACGGTGCTTGACGGTGCGAAAGTCGGACCCTACGCGCTGGTGGCGGCGGGAGGGGTGGTGCTCGGCGGCACTGTGATTCCCGAAGGAATGTTAGCAGCGGGGGTTCCTGCGAAAGTCGTGCGTATACTGACAAAGGAAGAAAAGCAATTTCTTGAGCAGTCGGCGAAAAATTATTTGCAATATGTTGTTTCCTATAAATCGTGACGCTTAACCCCTAACTCGTGGAAGGGAATAACACAATGAAACTCAAATTCTGGGGTGTTCGCGGCTCCATTCCGACCCCCGGCAAAACAACAGTCCGCTACGGCGGCAATACGCCGTCGCTCGAGCTTCGTCTCGATAATGATGAGCTGATCGTCTTCGATGCGGGTACCGGCATCCGCGACCTTGGCGATCACTTGATCGCAAACGGCGAATCGCTCAGTATGTTTCTCCTTATCACGCACCCGCACTGGGATCATATTCAGGGATTCCCGTTTTTCAAGCCGGCATTGATTTCGGGAAACGAGATCACGATTATCGGTACGGAAAGAAAGGA
>JAGWND010000179.1 GCA_028873075.1 Bacteroidota bacterium | reverse complement strand
TTGTTCACGTTATACATAAAAATTTTTTTAGAAAATCTGTGACCCAGTAGTGTCCTTCCCGCGAAAGCGGGAATCCAATGATAGCTGCACGATTAAAACACTCGGGCATGACGGTTTGCTTTTTAAGGTATTTTTTTGTGCACCATCAATTTCTCATAAATAAAAGTGGAAGAGAAGCAAGAACGTATTGTTATTGCTGATTTCTTTCGGCGATTCCATGTTGATTTGATAGAGCGGCCGCACTTCAACGCCGCTCAGCGGGAATACCTCTGCGCCGAGCGTGATGACAGAGAAAGCTCCGTTCTTAACATCTTTGTTGGGATCGTAAAACTCATATCCCAATTTCAAATCAATACCTGTGACAAGAAGATAATTCAGTTCGTTGTAATACATGATGCCGGTGGAATCTGCTGCGCCGAACGGTGTTTTCACAAAATCAACTTCGCTGTTTAATGTCAGATTTTTGAAGAGCGAGACAGCGCCGAACGCCCCGTAAAAAGTTTGTGTGCCCGATGTTGACGGATGATTGTACAACGACCCGCCGATACTGAAATTGATGTCTTCGGTTTTAATTGTAGCATCGCCGCGGAGAGAAATTGTTTTGAACCGTGTCGCATTCGCTCCGATCAATCCGCCGCCCGGACGTCCGTTGAACACGCCGGCTTCGAGCGAAAAAATGCTCGGCGCAAAACCGATTTCAATTCCATCGTCCTCCATTCCCGCACCAAAGTTCAATCCAATCGGATACCCCACCGGAAATTCTCCGCCGAAAATCCTCGGATCATACGGTCCACCTCGGATGAAAAGATTGTGATCGTCAACCTTGGTGCCGTACGCCGGCATGAATTGACCTAACTTCAGATAGCCGTCGAGCGGTAAGATTCTTGCCAACCCGAACGCCTCGAAGCTGCCGTACAATTCCTTGTCCACATAGACGGAAACTTTTTTGTTCAGCCGGAGATTGAAATACAAATTGCCCTGCATCTGGAAAAAGCTGCTGGTTTTATCGGCTTGGTTATAGAAGAACAGCGTGCGGTAATCGGCGCCGATGCTGAAAAATTGGGTCAGGCTTGGAGAAAAATCTTCGAGGTCGGTCGCTTCTTTGAACGTAGGAATCGGAAGCTCTTCGCTCCCGAAGTTGAAACCGAATGCGTTGCGCATCCCTTTGCCCGTCGGGTTCACGTGACATGACTGGCATTTTGCCCCGGTCCGTATAGCGAATCGAGGGAGAGCACTCGCGGTGTGCACAAGTGCTGCGCTGAGAAGAAAGAACATGGTGATCCGGATGTGATTCATGCTGCCTCCTTGTATTGAAGATTGGAGATTGAAAAATGAATATTGAGATTGGAAAATTCGCTGCGGCGGAAAGAGTATGCGGTTCATCTGTGAGTCTGGGGTTTCGTAGGATCTGATGTTTTGTCGCTTCGTGTCTCTGTGGCTGTTCTTATCCCGCAGAGAAACGTTTGCGGCGGTTTCGGATGTAGTCAACAAAAATGAATTGTCCGAGGTCGTTCAGTGAGGAATAGTAGGCGCGTCCGTGGTTTGATTTTGTCAGTTCTTCGATAAAGTTAATGAGGTATGGGTCGCGCGCCACCATGAATGTGCTGATGGTGATTTTCTCCCGCCGGCACGCGACAGCTTCGTCGAGTGTTTTGTTGACGATGCGCGGATCGAGTCCGAACGAATTTTTATAGAGCCGTCCGTTGTCCTCGAAAATTGCCGACGGCTTTCCGTCCGTGATCATAAAAATCTGCTTGTTGACGTTGCCGCAGTGCCGGAGCAAATTGCGTGCAAGCTGCAATCCGGCGCGCGTGTTGGTGTGAAATGGTCCGACTTCGAGAAACGGAAGTTCGTTAATGCTGACAGGCTTTGCGTCGTCGCCGAAGACGACGAGCGCAAGATAATCTTTCGGATATTTTGTCATGATCAGCTCGCTCAGTGCTAAGCCGACTTCCTTTGCAGGGGTAATGCGGTCTTCGCCGTACAAAATCATGCTGTGGCTGATATCCACCATGAGCACGGTGGCGCAGGAAGAAAGATTTTCCGTTTCATAGACCTCGAGATCGTCTTCGCTGAGCCGGAAATTTTCAATGCCGTCGCGCTTGAACGCGTTGGTCATTGTTGAAGTCAAATCAATGTTCGTCGGCATGTCGCCGAAGGTCCATTTTTTTGTCTCACTCAGCCGCTCGACTCCGTTTCCCGTTGCAGGTGTTTCGTGCGACCCGAGTGTTCCTTTTTTGAGCGACGAGAAAATTTCTTTCAACGCATCCCGGCGGATTTTCTGAACGCCGCGCGTGGTGAGATTGAGAGTGCCCTTCACTTCTTCAAGCACTCCCATTTCCTTCAGTTTTTCAATGAGGTCCTCCATCGAAAGGTTTTCATCGAAGATACCGTACTGCTGGGCAAGCTCGCGCAGCCATTCCATCGCTTCCTCAACATCGCCGCTCGTTTTCACGAGAAGATGGCTGAACAACTGCATCAAGCTTTGCAGCCGCTGCTTGTCGGTTTGCGAGGCGGGTGTCCATTTTGAATAGAGGAATCTCATTGTTTTTTTGTATGCAGTTGTGCGGGAGTTGAACTCCCGCACAGAGCTCTGTTCTGGAGTTTAACTCCAGAACAACGTGGGTTGAAAATTATTTTTTGAGACATCTGAGAAACTATTTCTAAACGATGAACAGCCGCACTGAGCGAAGTCGAAGTGCGGTAGTTTTAGCGGAAGCATGGTTCGACTTCGCTCACCATGACTCGCTCAAGAGTTTTTCAGGTGTCTCTTTTTGTATCTTTTACCGCACGGCGGAGCTGAAATCATCATCAAGGTTTTCATCCGGCTCAGTGCCGTGTCCCGTAAAGATGCTTCCCACCATATCCTTGTACGTCGTAATGTGATCAACTTCATCTTTTGCAATTTTGGAATTCTGATACAAGCCGTCCAATACAAATTCCATCGCCGATGCAAGCTCGTACTTGTTGCCTTCCTCGATTTTCAAATGTCGTTTTGTCAGCTCGCGCAGTCCTTGTACACGGTCTAACTCGGCGAAGTATGCGTTCAGCGGCATATCGTCGGCGACTTCCAACGTATTTCCTTCTTCGAACCAGCCGATAACTTTTCCGTATTCAGGATCGGTTTGTTGTAACCCTTTTTGAGACTGCTGTTGCTGTACGCGCGTTCTTTTTTGCAGCGGGTCGGGGAAATATTCTTTGAACACACTGCGCACCGCTTTTCCGATGAGCGCTTTGCTCACTTTTGCGGCTCCTTCCTGTTCGCCTTCAAACACAAGCTCGATCTTTCCCGTCATGCCGGGAAGAACATGGGGGAGGTCGCAGATGCGCGGCACAACGAATTTTTCTTTCAACGTGATGGCGCGCCGTTCGGCATTGCTGATGAGATTCTCCATCGCCGCAATGGTAAGCCGCGCACTGACGCCCGACTTCTGATCAACGAACTCGCTCTTGCGCGCTTCGAATGCAATCAACTCCACGATTTCTTTGAAGTACTGCGGCACGTGCACATCGAATCCGTCGCGGCGAATCCACGCTTCCTGTTCTGTGATTGCAATCGCATCGTCGAGCGAACGCGGGTAATGCGTGAGAATTTGTGAATCAATGCGGTCCTTCAGCGGCGTGATGATGTTGCCGCGGTTGGTGTAATCTTCCGGGTTGGCTGTGAAGACGATCATGACATCGAGAGGAATGCGGATGTTGAACCCGCGGATTTGAATATCTTTTTCTTCGAGAATGTTGAACAAGCCGACTTGAATTCTCGGTTGAAGATCGGGCAGCTCGTTGATGGCGAAAATTCCCCGGTTGCTTCTCGGAATCAATCCGAAATGAATTGCACCCTCATGGGAAAAATGAAGGCGCTGCGTTGCCGCTTTGATCGGGTCAATGTCGCCGATGAGGTCGGCGATTGTCACGTCCGGCGTTGCAAGCTTTTCGCTGAAGCGCTGGTCGCAGCGGATCCATTCGATCTCCGTTGCGTCGCCGTGCTCTTTTACCGTGTCAACGCCGAACTTGCTCACGGGCGCGAACGGATTGTCGTTGATCTCGCTTCCTCTGACAATCGGGATGTATTCATCAAGCAGCGATGGCAGCAATCGCACGAGCCGCGACTTTGCCTGCCCGCGCAAACCGAGAAGAATGATGTCGTGCTTTGCGAGGATTGCGTTGATGAGGGACGGGATCACTGTTTTCTCGTAGCCGATGATGCCGGGGAAAAGCGCCTCGTTCTTTTCAATCTTGCAGATGAGATTTTTGCGCAGTTCTTCTTTCACCGGAAGAACTTTGTAGCCGCTCTTTTTGAGTTCGCCAAGTGTTGAAGCGCGATTCATGATGCTGCCTGCTCCTTACCTAAAAATAATTTTCTCATCTGAAGTTTTCAAGTACGCAGTTCAATTGCAAGTACAACATGAAAAATGTATTTTCATTGAAGTCGAATGAAAACACTACCTACTAAAACAGTCGTCTTCCGATTAAGTTCCATCGGAGATATCGTGCTCGCTTCGCCGATGGTGCGTGCGCTCCGCTCTGCGGTCGGTCCGAAAGCGCGTATTGATTTTGTGGTGAAGAAAGAATTCGCCGAGCTTGTCCGCTCGAATCACCATCTTTCTGTTGTCCACGAGTTCGATGCATCGAAAGGTTTTGCCGAATTACAAAAGCTGGGAAGGGTGCTTCGCACCGAAGAGTACGATCTTGCCGTTGATATTCACAACAATCCGAGGACGAAATACCTTCGTCTCCTCAGCGCACCGAAGGAGACTGTTATCATCAACAAGCGAATGTGGGCGCGCTGGCAGCTGGTGCATCGCAAGCGAAATGTTTACCACAGCGTCGTTTCAGTTGCCGACCGCTACCTTGAGACGCTGAAACCATTTGGAATCGAAGATGACGGAAAAGGGCTGGAGATTTTCCTTCCCGATGAAATTCAATTCGGCATTTCAAGCAAGCTCGCGGCAATGAGGCTGAACAAATTCAACAAAGTCATCGGCATCTGTCCGGGAGCAAAACATTTTACGAAACGATGGCAGAAGGAAAAATTTGCTCAACTTGGAATTCAATTAGCGGAGAAATTCCGAGCGAAAATTTTTATTTTCGGCGGGAAAGGCGACAAAACCGATTGTGCGTTCGTTGCCGCTTCGATTACCTCGGCTTACGGAGATACTACCGCCTCGGATTTTTCGGGGGAATTTTCTCTTCTTGAAACTGCCGCTGCTTTGGAATTTTGCGACGTCGTCGTCACGAATGACACGGGGTTGATGCACCTTGCGGCGGCGAAACAGCGTCCTGTGGTTGCGATTTTCGGCTCAACGGTGAGGGAGTTCGGATTTTTTCCGTACGGCACAAAATCGGCGGTGGTTGAAAATCATGCTTTAGATTGTCGTCCCTGCTCTCACATCGGCAGGACATCATGTCCGAAAAAACATTTCAAGTGTATGACGGATATTCAAGTAAAGGAAGTGAGGGAAGCTGTAGAGAGATTGATTTAGCACGCTGCGGAAAATGCCCTTCACAACGGTAGGTCAGACATTCCTGTCTGACAAAAAATGTTTGCTACGGAAACCGCACATCATCAATGGTAGCAATGAAAGAAGTGCTGAGCGCGAATCCGTAGTGTTGATAGCGCCGCCCGTATTGATTCTCTGCCACCCAAACCGAGACGTTGAAGTCTTTCGTGATTTTGTCCGACATCATGATTGCCCGCAGAATTCCTCTCCCAAAAAACGGAGCAAGCAAAGAGTTGTTTTGGTAATAGTCAACATATCCCGTGTGAGCACGTATTTGGAGATTAGTCCAGCCGTTAAATTCATAAAGCAATGAAAAACCTCCTTCCACAGAACTCGGGCCCCCGCCTGTAAGAAACGAAGCGCTGAGAGGCGATGTGAATGTAAAGCCGTAATACTTCCACCATACGGGTTTTATCGAGCCGTAGAAAGAAACGCCGAAATATTTTTCCCGCGCATAGGGGAGTGAAATTTTGGAAAATCCTGCAAACGAATGGTAGCCGTTTTGAATCGAGCGACCGCCGAAATCTCCGCTGAAAACTATTCCCGCACCGTAATGCCACGAAACGTTCTGCGTCGCATCTTCGTGAAGCGCCCGGAGGGAAAGAAGGTCGGTCCGGTAATTGTTTGCTTTCGAGGTGATGATGTTCAGATAGGCATCAACGTAATTTCTTTCGCTCTGTTCTGTTGTTCCAACCCGAACCCAGAAATTTGCCGTGAGGTTGTCGTCGTCGGTGGCGATGACTTTTCTTTTGAACAGGCTGTTAATTTTTGAATCGAAGAAGAGGTCGTCGTTCCAGTGCGCAACGACTGCATCGGTTTCGGGTGTACCATCGGGAGATTGGTCTGAAGGTAATCGCCCGGGTTGCTGCGCGAATGCGCTGCTGTCCGGAGGGCTCTTTGAGCCGGTGAGCGCTTGTTGAGGGAAGCAAGTCATGCATAGCAGTACAATTGCAGGTGCCAGAGCAACGCTTATCCGAACGAAGAACGATAATTTCACAAAACAACGGAACATTGTTGACAGGCAAATTAAGCAAAGGCGACGTTGATTCCAAGTGATGCAAAGTCCGTTCCTTTGCTTGTAACTTCCTTTCCTTTTTCCTACTTTTTCAGTAAGAAAATTATCCCGATGTAAGGGATGCCGTACAAAGGCATTTTTTATCAACTGGAGGAGGGAGCCATGACCGACAAAGTGATAACAATCGAGCGCCATATTATAGAAGGCGAGCGGCGCCATCCCGGCGCGACCGGAAATTTTTCCGCTGTGTTGCGCGATCTTACGCTTGCGATCAAAGTCATTTGGCGCGAAGTGAGCAAAGCGGGATTGGTGAATATTCTCGGCTCGGCGGGGAAAGAAAATATTCACGGCGATGCGGTGAAGAAGCTGGACGTTTTTGCCGACGAAACGATCTACAAAGCAATGGATCACGGCGGGCATTTGTGCGTGATGGCGTCGGAAGAAAATGAAGACGTGCTGCATATTCCAGACAATTATCCGAAGGGGAAATATGTTTTGCTCTACGATCCGCTTGACGGCTCTTCCAACATTGATGCCAACGTCACTATCGGCACGATTTTTTCCATTTACCGCCGCGTTTCGCTTTCGGGCAAAGGCACTGTTGCCGATTGCACGCAGCCCGGTTACAAACAAATTGCTGCGGGGTACGTCGTCTACGGCTCCAGCACGATGCTTGTCTACACTACCGGAGACGGTGTGCATGGCTTTACGCTCGATCCGAGCATCGGTGAATTTTTGCTCTCTCATGAAAACATCCGTATTCCCAAGCGCGGGAGGATTTACAGTGTGAACGAGGGCAACTACGCGTATTGGGGAAGCGGTGTGAAAAAATATA
>JAGWND010000178.1 GCA_028873075.1 Bacteroidota bacterium | reverse complement strand
GATTTTTTTTGAAAAACCCTGCGCTTCTTGGAGCAAGGTGCGCAGTTCTTCTTTGGGCAATTCTAAATTCTTCGGGGATTGCCACTCGGAGGCCATGTTTAGTACCATTAAATATCGTGTTGTCTCAGTATTCTGTTATTAAATCATGCTACACTACGTAACGGGGGACGTTCATGTTGCAGAGGAATCATTATTTCACAACATCACCGACAATGACCGGTTGTTCGCCGCTGCGGGAAAGAAGCGCAAGAGCCTCGTCTGCTTTTTGTTGTGATACAATAACAATCAAACCGATGCCGAGATTAAACGTTCGGCGCATATCCTTCTCCGGAACATTGCCTGCGCGCTGAATCAGCGAAAAAATTTCAGGACGCCGCCACGCGTTCCACTCAATCGCAAGGCGCAGCCCTCGGGGAATCACCCGCATCGTGTTACCGGCAATCCCTCCGCCGGTGATGTGCGACATGCCGGAAACAAGAGAATGTTTCAACAGCAATGAAATCGGTTCAAGATACGAGCGATGAACCGTTAGGAGCGCCTCGCCGAGCGTACCTCGTAATTCCTTCACTTTCCGGTTCAATGAATAGCGCGGAAGCAGCACGCGCCTCGCAAGTGAATAGCCGTTCGTATGTAAGCCCGTCGAGGGAAGCCCGATAAGCACATCACCGCGACGAACATTGCTTCCGTCAACAATCTCTTCTTTTTCAACAATCCCGACTATCGTCCCAGCTAGATCAAATTCACCTTTCGCATACAAGCCGGGCATTTCCGCAGTTTCCCCCCCGATAAGCGAGCAGGAATTCTGCCGGCATGCCGTAACAAACCCTTCAATGACTTTTTCCGCAACGGAAGAGGAAAGCTTTCCTGCCGCAAAATAATCCATGAAAAAAAGAGGCGCTGCGCCGCACACTGCAATGTCGTTCACGCAGTGATTCACCAGATCCTGTCCGACAGTGTGATAGCGTTTCATCGCAAAGGCGATCTTCAGCTTTGTGCCTACGCCGTCCACACTTGAAACAAGAACGGGATGCTTCATCCGGGAAAAGGCGGCATCGTAGAAGGCGCCGAATGCACCGATATCGGCAAGCACATTGTGCGAAAATGTAGAGCGCACCTTCTTCTTAATCCGGCGAACGAGCGCATCTGCCGTTTCAATGTCGACACCTGCTTTCCTGTATGTGTGCGTCAAATTTCCTTTTTCCCGAATCCGGTTCTTCCATCCCAAAGAGCCGCCTTTAGACTTTAATTGAGTTGAAAGCGCCTACAATGTATAAAAAAATTCAAGTAATTGAAAGAAAAATTTTGGAAATCTTCGGCCGCTATTTCCCCTCATCGCACACAAATTGAAAACCGCAACTTGACAATTTCAGATTCCTGTGGTACTATTGTACAGTATCCAGTTGTCCGAAGTATTCCTTCGGAGAAAGATCCCTCGGGGGCGGACGAACGGTTTTCACCAATCATTTTTTAAGAAAGGAAAAAACTATGAAGTCCACACTGCCAAAATTCCGAAATCAACTCAAACAAACGCGGGCACTTTTCAAAACACTTGTGAAAGGAGAGAAAAATTTTTCTTTGAAAAGTCAAAAAGACAAGCGTTTCCGCATCGTGCAAAGTATTACCGCGGGACATGTTCGCGGCGGACACGCGTTTCACTGATTTTTTTCTCTCATGAGTTGGGCTTCACCTTTAAGATGGAGACCATCTTGACAAAAAATGACAAAGCCTTCCGAGATAATAGCGGAAGGCTTTGTCATTTGTATCGGCATTGGAGTTATCCAAACATACCAAACACATTGTCGTGATGACAAATCAACGCCGCAGACAGAAAATCTGCGGCTATCAATACCCCTCCTCTTCTTAACAATTCCGTAATAATTCCGCTACGTGCGGGTAATGTGAGTACTCTATCTTTGCACCGTTACAATATTGAATTTCACAGCCGCACCTTTCTACAAACATTTACAGGAGACAGATATGAAGAAATTCTCTTTCTACCTCACCGCCACAATGCTCATCGTATGGGGCAGCGTTTCCGCACAGCCGAAATTCTCCGGCTTGTTTTTCGGCGACTGGTACTACATGGCGAATAACCATGTTGGAAGTGCAAAGACGATGCAAGCGTTCGACTACAGGCGTATCTACCTTACTACCGATTATGCTATTGCGGAAGATGTGGTGGCAAGATTCCGCCTGGAATCCGATCCGGGTGCATCAAGTCTTGGTGCAGGAAACAATACCGGGAAATTATCAACGATGGTAAAGGATGCGTGGTTCCAGATCAACAAAGTTACCGACGGCGGCAATATGATCATCGGCTTGCAGGGAACACCGAACATCAACATGGCAGAAGGAATATTCGGATACAGGCCGTTGGAGAAAACAATTCAGGATCTTCACGGAATTTCCGCTTCGAGAGACATGGGGGTATCCTTCAATCAGAAATTCTCAGACCAATTTATCGGAGGATTGCTTCTCGGAAACAACAGCGGCAATGGTGTTTGGACCAACAAGTACAAAGCCGCTTATCTCTATGTGCAATATAATCCAATGAAGGAATTGACTGTTCTGATTGACGGTCAGTACAACGGCGTAGCGATGAGTTCTTTCAACAGAACTGCTGACTTGATTGTAAACTACGCGAACAGTTCTTTCAGCATTGGCGGACAATATTTCATGAATGGCAAAAATTCCGCTGCCGGTGCCCCGACTGTAAAGCAAAACGGAATCAGTCTGAATGGCTGGGCAGCACTGACGGACAACCTGCGGCTCGTTGCAAGATACGACAACTACACTCCGAATGTTGATTACAAAAATACTTCGCTGGGAACGAGCACACAAAGCTTCATCCTCGGTGCTCTCGACTGGACTGTAAAGAAGAATGTCCATATCATGCCGAATGTTGAATACACCTCGTACGCATCGTACACCACAGGCGGTGTTTCCACAAGTCCCGATCCCGACGTGCTGCTGCGAGCAACGTTTTATATTTCGTTCTAACCCGCTTCAAGCAATGGTCAAACTTCCAACTAATAACACAAAGGAATAGCACAATGAAAAAAGTTCTTCTTCTCCTTGCACTCTTCGGAGTTGTAAGCATGAGCAGCGCACAGTTGCAATTGAACGGTGCAGGTTCTACATTTGATTACCCGATTTTCTCAAAATGGTTCGATACGTATCATAAGATGACAGGAACCGAAATTAACTACGCATCAATCGGCAGCGGCGGCGGAATTCACCAGGTCACCGAAGGCACGGTAGATTTCGGCGCCTCCGACGCGCCATTGACACCTGAGCAAATGAGCGATTTTACAAAAGCCCAGGGAACAGATATCGTCCACATCCCCATCATCATGGGCGGCGTTGCTATTACCTATAATCTGCCTTCAGTAGGACAAGGAATAAAGTTGGACGGAACAACGCTCGCCGACATTTATTTGGGCAAAGTCACAAAATGGAATGACCCGAGAATTGTAAAAATGAATCCCGATAAAAATCTCCCCGACAAAGCGATTCTTGTCGCTCACCGTTCGGAAGGCAGCGGCACTACGTTTATCTTCACAAGCTATCTGTCTAAAGTAAGTCCCGACTGGGCAAAACAATGCGGGACCAGCATTGCAATCAATTGGCCTGTGGGAATCGGTGCAAAAGGTACGGAAGGAGTTGCCGGGGTTATCGCACAAACAGAAGGCGCAATCGGCTACATCGAATTAGCGTATGCGAAGCAAAATAACCTTCCGTATTGCCTTATGAAAAATCAAGCGGGAAAATTTGTCGAAGTAAACTTCAACACTGTTTCAGCGGCTGCAGCCGGCGCCGCGGCACACATGCCGAAAGACCTTCGCGCCGTCATTACAAATTCCCCCGGGAAAAATTCTTATCCCATTTGCGGCTTCTCCTGGGTTGTGATTCCGAAGGATATTAAAAACCGCGAGCACGCTCAAGCACTGGTCAAATTCCTGAAGTGGGGCGTAACAAAGGGACAGGAGAATGCAACAAGCCTGTACTATGCACCGCTTCCAAAATCGGTTCAAAAGCTCGATCTGGAAAAACTCAATGCGATAACGAGCAACGGAAAGAAATTGTAATTTGAGACATCTGAAAAACTGTTTTTGAATAACGCACAGTCGCGCCGAGCGTAGTCGAAGTGCGAAAATTGAAGCAGAATCATGGTTCGACTTCGCTCACCATGACTAACGCGAAAGTTTTTCAGATATCTCGATTTCTAAAAACCATCGAAGTGGAACTTGTCAACATCAGAGAATCGCCTGCTGAGATTCAGAATTTTTTCAAGAAGAGCGACGAAAAGAAACGTTCACGCTTCTTAAAAAAAATTCTGGGGGATAAAAATCTTGGCGACATCGTTTTTGAAAGACTAACGCTGCTCTTTGCGGTGTTAGTCTTTCTGTTGGTGTTGTTCATGGCGTGGGAAATGTATTCGAATTCCGAATTGTCCATCAACAAGTTCGGTTGGAAATTTCTCATTACCACAACATGGGACCCTTACGCAGAAAACTTCAGTGCGCTCCCGATGATCTTCGGGACAATCGTCTCATCACTTCTTGCCCTGATCATCGCCGTTCCTTTAGGATTAAGTGTTGCAATCTTTTTAGCTGAATTAGCGCCGGCGTGGCTTGAAAAACCCCTTTCATTTTTAACTGAGCTTCTTGCTGCGATACCGAGTGTCGTTTATGGGCTGTGGGGAATCTTCGTTCTTGTCCCGTGGCTGAGAGATGTCGTTGAGCCGTTTCTGCAGAACCAATTCCCGAACTCTCCCTTCTTTCAGGGCGCACCGTACGGCTATGATATGCTGGCGGGCGGCGTCATTCTGTCCATCATGGTTCTCCCCATCATCTCTTCGATTTCGAGAGACGTTTTGAAGTCGGTGCCGGATCCACTGCGGGAAGCCGCCTATGGATTAGGCGCAACGAAATGGGAAGTTACCAAAACTGTTTTTACAAACGCGAGGTCCGGAATTTTAGGCGCGATCATTCTCGGCTTTGGCAGGGCAGTGGGCGAGACAATGGCGGTCGTTATGGTCATCGGCAGCCGCCCGCAAATCACCGCCTCCATTTTAAAACCGGCTTCCACGATAGCGGGCGCGTTAGCGAATGAATTCTCCGAAGCTTCGTCCGACCTGTATTTAAGCGCATTGATTGAATTGGCGTTGATCCTGTTTGTCATAACCATTATCATAAACATTTTTGCTCGTCTTTTAGTGTGGGGAACCGAACGCAGATGGAAATAACAACGAAACATTTGACATACTACAGAAGAAAAGCAACCAATGTGATCATGCTTTCCTTTTCTTTTATCGCAGCGATTATTACGATCGTTCCGTTGTTTCTTGTTTTCTACTACACGGTGAAAGAAGGCGCAACATACCTCAATCTCGATTTCTTCACAAAGCTTCCTACGCCGATCGGCGAACCGGGAGGAGGAATGGTGAATGCCATTGTCGGAACACTGATCCTCATCGGTATCGGAGGCGGTATCGGCATTCCGGTCGGGATGCTTTCAGGGATTTATCTTTCGGAATTCGGTAAAAACAAATTCGGGGCGCTCGTCCGTTTTCTTGCCGATGTCATGAGCGGCATTCCCTCGATCGTCGTGGGTGTTGTTGCGTACACGCTCGTCGTGTTACCCATGAAGCATTTTTCCGCTCTTGCCGGAGGCGTCGCGCTGGCAATTCTGATGATACCGACGATCACCCGAACAACGGAAGAAATGATCAAGCTTGTCCCGCATTCCTACAGGGAAGCAGGGTTAGCGTTAGGAATATCGAAATGGAAAACATCGTTATTCATTGTTCTGAAGACGGCATGGAAAGGAATTGCCACGGGAATCCTTTTGGGCCTTGCACGGGCTGCCGGCGAGACAGCGCCGCTCCTGTTCACTGCACTCGGAAACAGGTTTTGGTCCACGAATATCTTCCGGCCCATCGCTTCCCTCACGGTGTTTATTTATGAATACTCCAAAGCGCCGTTCAAGGATTGGAATGAACAAGCGTGGACCGCGGCGTTAGTGCTCATCATGCTCATTTCAGTCTTAAGTTTGGTTTTCAAGTTCATCACCCGCTCAAAATACTGATTGCGAGTACAACGAACCGCTCAAGTAAGACGTCTCCTTGGCTTGTCGGTTTCGTACAAAAAACGGGACATGAAGAAAGTCCCGTTTTTTATTTCTTTGTAACTGCTCAGCGTCATTCCCGCTTCAGAATAATCAACGAGAGATCGTCGGCGGGGTTCGCTGTACCGATGAAACGATCAACTTCGCTTACAAGAGATGTACCGATTCCGCCGGGAGTACCTGCAGACATCTGCAAAAACTTCATCAGCCGGTCTTTGCTGAAAAAATCCCCCGCCTCGTTCCGCGCCTCGGTAACTCCGTCGGAATAGAGAACGCAGAGTTCGCCTCTTTCCAAGTGCACCGCGTGTTCAGTATACCGAATCTCACGCGCCAAGCCGAGAGCCGGCTCTCCCTTTTCCATTTCCTCAACTGTGCTGCCGCGCCGCACAAGCACCGGAAGATGGCCGGCATTCACAAACCGCACTTCTTCCCGATGGCATTCCATGTACAACAACGATGCAAACATATTTGAAGGGCTGTCGCGGTGGAAAATTGCATTGGTGCGGCTGACGAGCAAGGCAACTCCGCTGTCGGCAGATTCATTGAATGCAAGCGCACGGATCGTCGCCTGCAATTTCGCCGTCAGCAGAGCAGCACGCAGACCTTTTCCCGAAACATCGGCAATCGCAACACCGAAGCGATGATCATCGAAGCGAAGAAAGTCAACAAGATCGCCGCAGACTTCATTTGCTGAACGGGTGAAAAGCCACACAGACCACCCTTCAACGTTCGGAGTTCGTTCGGGCATCAGCGATTCCTGAATGCGTCTGCCGGCTTCAAGCTCATCGTGTGCGAGCAGCTTGTCCTTTAGTTCGAGAATCAGAATAAGCACAAGCACTGCACCGCCGAGAAGTGCAGTATCGCTGTGAACATTTCGTCCTCCTCTGTCGAAATCAATGCTGAAGTTCCCCAGCAAAATGATCCCTGCCACAAGCAAAAGCCTGCGAAACGGAGAGAGTTTGTAAAACATTCCGCGCAAGACCCAGCCGGTGATATGTACGGCGCGGCTGACAATCCTCATTGTCCTGAGACGTTCGCGCTGCTCGTCGGTAAGATAAAATTCCTTGATCTCCCGCAGTTCCTTGAAGAACGTTTTCCCTGCATCCGACATGCGGAAATCGTTGAACAGGGTGTGAAAAAAATTGCGCGGCGGCTTCGTATCAAATGATCTCATAATGAATCCGTTGGATGTTAATTACACAATGATACGGTAAAAAAATGAAAATGTT
>JAGWND010000005.1 GCA_028873075.1 Bacteroidota bacterium | reverse complement strand
CTACCGCGAAAGTAAAAAGTTGATAGAGCAGATGCGGGCGAGATGTCAGCAATTCGATGCCTTCTCCGGGGCGAAGACGTGCCAGCATCCAATCCTCTTTCCCATCCAGCGCTTTGTGGATCGTTTTCCATTGTGATTGATCCTGCACTACCGCAATGCGCACCGTTCCCGCCGGCGCACTCAGCCCGTGTGCTTGTTCGATATGCGCATGAGTGCTGACACTTGACATCAGCTCATCGGCAACCGTCTGTTCAACCTTGATGTGCGGAGATGTGGTGCAGATCGTGCCTGCGCGGGAAAGAACTTCAAGCAATGTACTCATAATCCATAACTTTCATACAAGAAAAGATGACCGTACTTTCTCTTCATCAAATCGGTGAGCGTGTTTTCTTCATCGGGAAGCGACGCAAGTTCTTTGCCGATGCGGTCAAGCCATGAACGCTCTTTCGTGGAAAGAACAAGAACAGCATTCGCCGCCGCTTCGTTGATAATGGCGGCTGCTTCCCGTGCCGCCGCGACAGTTTGCCGGTAATGCGTCCGCTCTTTCACAATTGCCGAAGCAATTCTGATTGCCGATGACGGCGAAAGCACGAACGCTTGCGGGCTTATATGAATATCCGATTCGACCAACAAATTTTGATACGCCTGTTCCGTTCCTTTCTCAAGCGCCATGTTGAACAGCCTGCAATCGTACGCAAGAAGTTCCAGATACGCTTCCGGCGCAGAGCCTGAGAGAAGCCTGATATTTTGCACGGACTCGTTGCTCCACAAGTCGCACATCGCCGCGGCGACATTTCCCACCGGACTAAAGTGCGCGCAGCTGGCAGACTTTCCTTCCATCGCAATCGGCGCGCCGGTGATCGCTTTTATGATGGGACCTTCGTAGGCACAATCTTTTGAGGGTCCGTATGCACCGCATTCGTACGCCACAAGACTTCGAACAGCGCTCGCCGCACGAATGACAGAGGCAAACACTTCGGGCAGCATCCCCTGCGATGCAAGCTGCATTGCCGTGTTGGCAAATCCGCACGCCGAATCGCCGCCGGGAATAAGGTTGTGCGTCGAACAAATCGAGACGATCTCATTCCACAGGAACTCCATATCTCTCGGCGCCAATACACCGAGAGCAAAGATAACGCCGGCAACATCTCCATAGAGCATCGCCTCGTCGTTTACTTCTTTTCCGCCGACCGATTCAATTGAAAGCACATCTGCCCCGGCACCGGCACACTGAAGAAAAGATTGCCGCAGTGTTTCCCATTCTTCCCCTGTTCGCAATTTCGGCGGACGATTAACATCCCGAATATCTGTCGGCGTAACGCGCAGTGCGCTGCGCAGTCCGTAATTTTCATTTGCCTGCTGAAGATGCTTGTGCAGTAGCGCTGTGATTTCCGCTCCCCACTCGGGGCGTTCCGTCATCGGAGGAAGCAGTTCGAATTCCACCATCAAGCCCGGAAGATGAAGTCTCTTTGCCGCTCGCTCTATCATTTCCCCGGTTTCTTCGTACTGTGCGACGACCGACTGCCAACTTTCCTCATCGAGCAGCATTGTCGGAAGCGTGAAGTTGATTTCGGGGAATACCTTTCCGCCGCCAAGCTCTAAACCAAAGCCGCAGCGCACCGGTACGGGGGCTTTCCCGAACATCAGATCAGACGCATGCGTAGCGGAAAGTGTAGAAAAAATTCTGTTCATAGCGCTAACAGTTCTTTCACTTTATCCACGGCCCTCACAGCATCGCGTGCATAGCCGTCGGCGCCGATGTCATCGGCGAACTTTTGGCTCACCGGTGCGCCGCCGACAATGATTTTCACACCCTCGCGAAGTCCGGCATTGGCAATAGCGTCAATCGTCGTTTTCATATTCAACATCGTCGTTGTCAACATTGCAGAGATGCCGAGGATAGGAGGATGATGCGTGCCGAGCGCTTCGACAAATTTCTGCGGAGGGACATTTACACCGAGATCTATAATCTCGAATCCTGCCCCTTGCAGCAAAATGCCGACTAAATTTTTCCCGATATCGTGCATATCGCCTTTCACCGTTCCCATTAAAACTTTTCCGATTGGTTTTAGCCCTTGCTCCACCAGCTGCGGCTTAAGAATCTTCAACGATTCGTACATCGCCGCTGCAGATTGGAGCACTTCCGGCAAAAACATTTCTCCTTTTCTCATTTTCTCGCCCACGACAGCCATTCCGGGGATGAGTCCTTCATTGAGAATTATTTGAGGCCCGACGTTGTTGTCCAGAAGCTCCTGTGTGAGTTGTGCAACGCGATCAGCGTAGCCGTTTTCTAAAAATTCAGCGAGTCGCTTAAGTTCTTCCATAGTTTATTCCTTCGTGATAGCTAAATGCCGGACGGCTTGAAGCCGCCGTGAGACATTGCTTCATAAATATGCTCCGTACGTTTTTGCGACCTCGATAAGTGCAAAGAGATTCTCGTCAGGTGTGTCGCGGCCACACTGGTCGCCCGTCGAGAGAATGAACCCGCCTCCAGCAGCCGCTGCATCAATACAAGCTTTCGCTTCGCGCTCGACATCCTTCACGCTTCCATTCAACATTGTTTCGAACGTGTTGACATTCCCTTTGAGACAAAACTTATCGCCGAATTTTTTTTTCACCTCAGCAAGGTCAACATCGCCGCCGGGAGGGCGCTCAAGCGGTTCCATCACGTTGACATCGGTTTCGTGGTAATTGATCTCCACGATTTGCCGCGACCTGCCGCATGTGTGCTGATGACAAATAATACCTTCCTCTTTGCACAGCGAGCCGATGAGCTGTATTACAGGGAGATCGAACTCCTTATAAATCTTGGGAGAGCTGAGGCTGAGTGAGGACGAGGAGCCTGCAATAAGAATTTCATCAGGCTTTTCTTTCACGATGCGGTGCGCCGCATTTTCTACAAAGTCGCAATAGAATTTGTGAACTTCCGGCATCAATTCCGGGAATTGAAAGAAATCCTGAATCGCCTGCATTGAGCCGCCGTCCCGCACCCAGACCCAGAATCCCATGAACGTTTCAATCGCGATGCCGTAAATTCCCGCGTCGCCGATTTTCTGCCGATTCCGGAACAGCACGTCGAGAGGCCGTTGCTCCATGTACCACCTGAGCTTTGGAAGATCTTCCTTGATATCTTTGATCATCCCGCTCATTTCCCACGGAGGGTTGTCAACAGGATAGCAGATCATTTGTTCAAGTGTGCCGAACGGCGTCTCGATCCATTTCCTCACGTGCAGTTCATCTGCCAATGATTCGACGATGTGTGTGTGCCACTTCGGCTCTTCGCTCATCGTTGCATTGTCGTACACATACCATCCATCCATTCCGAAGTACCGCACCGCATGAAGATACGCCTCGTCTAACGGCGGGTCTTCGTGCAAATAAATATCCCAGAACGGTTTTCTCGTGAGGCGCACGGGAACCATGTTCGAAATGTCGGGAATAACAGGAACGCGGTCCGGAATTCCGCGCCGCATTGCGGTGAGTATCCGTTCGCGCGGGGTTATCGCTTTCATTCTCCGTTGCGAGGATTGTCCAGTTGATGTAGACGCCATGAGAGCTTCCCTTTTTCTACTTTAAAAGTTTCAGCGCGCTATGCACAGATTCATTTTCATGAACAATAGCACACAGCGCGGCAATTAATTTTTCCATCTTTGGATGCTGCCACACATTTCTGCCGAAGACAATGCCGGCAGCGCCTGCTTCAACGCAGTCATGAGCAAAAGAAAGGAGCGCTGCATTTCCCTGTTGTACATTGGGCCCTCCTGCAACGATCACTTTTGCCCCGCACGATTCGACAACGCCCCGAAAGGCAATCACATTTCCAGCATATCGGGTTTTCACGACATCGGCGCCGTGTTCTGCAGCGATGCGGCTGACAACGCGGGTTTCTACTTCCAAGCTTTCTCCGTTCACGGCCGGCTCAAAAATTTCCCTCTCGAAATGATTATTGAGCAGGCTTGGGGGAAGTACTTCCGAAATCAACGGCAGCCCCCACTGTTCAGCCTTTTCCGCAACAGCACCCAAACGGCCCAACGATTTCGCATCGAACGGTGTACCGACAAAGGTGAACACGATTCCGGCATCGGCGCCCGACTGCACGGCATATTCGATGCTGCATACCTGCTCGTAATCTCCGGCAACTTGTGTGTATTTTGTGAAACCGCCGTCGAGCCGCAGCACGATGCCGAGGTTGTTCACCGCAGGAACAACCGATCGCAGCACCCCCGGCGTTACAAGAATCGCATCAGCGGAAGTTCGTGCAATGCGCTCGGTCAACTGCAAAGGATTTTCCAATCCTGAAGGCACGCCGCCGTATTGTCCGTGATCGAAGGGAATAATGACCGCGCGTTCATGTTTCCAGATTTTTTTCAGACGGATTTCTTTACCGAGATTCATAATGCTCTTTATAACTCCTTAGTGCGTTGTCAACAAATGTTTGATAATGGCAGCAGCTTGCTCCACTTCGTTGAGTTCAATAAATTCCGCATTCGTATGGGCTTGGGCGATATTCCCGGGACCAAAAACAACAGTCGGAATTCCCGCAGCATTGAATGTTCCTGCGTTTGTAGCATAGCTCGCCGGTTCGATATTCACATCGCCTGTAACAGAATGAATTGCTTCAGACAATCTTCGAACAACTTCTGCATGTTCTGCAACCTCCATTCCGGCAGCAACAAGATACGGGGGTTCATCGTCCACTGCCGGAAGGTCGCGCAGTAATGCATGCACAGGCTGAAGAATGCTTTCCGTTGTCTCGCCGGGAAGCGAGCGGCGGTCTATTTCAATCCGGCATGAAGCCGGAACAACGTTCACCGCCTCGCCGCCTTCAATGACTCCGACACTCAGCGTTGGAGTTCCAAGAACAGGGTGCGGCGTCAAGTGAAGCAATTCCTCCGCATACCGTTGAAGGCGTGATACAACGGAGGCCATTGTATAAATCGCATTCTCGCCGCGCTCGGGATATGCCGCGTGGGCCGCAACGCCGCGCGTACGGATGTGCCAGCGTACAACGCCTTTGTGCGCACGAATAATGCGAAGCTGCGTCGGTTCACCGGTGATACCGGCATCCGCTTTCAATCTGCGCTGCATCGCCTCGCGCGCTCCCGTGAAACCATATTCTTCATCAGAAGTAAACAACAGCAACACATTCCACGTGAATTGGTTGTTACGAAGTGTTTCGGTAACAGCGGAAAGAAACGCCGCAATTGATCCTTTCGTATCGCACGCACCTCTGCCGTACAGCTTCCCCTCCTTAACAACAGGAGTAAACGGTGTCGGCATGTTCTCGGCTTGAACCGTATCCATGTGCGCATCAAGCAACAACGTGCGCGGGGCGTTCACGTCAATGCGTCCGAGAACGTTCGGGCGCATGATGTGCGACTCACCTTCAAGGCGAGTCGCACATGCCTGTATTTCAACATCGATGTGATGTCGGCGTAAACAGGAAGCAAGATAATCGGCAAGATTTTGCTCGGAATATTCCCCGCCGAAAAGCGGCGAGGCATTCGACATTCCGTTTCGACTCCGCCCCATCGGATTCATGCTTGGAATTGCCACCAGATCGGCAAGAAGTTCAGCGACAGCGTTCACACGTTTATCCTTCCTTTTCAACAAGAGCAAAAACACGGGCGGGCGCGCCGTCTGCCCCTGCGATAAGCAGCGGCGCAGAGATGAGCGTGACGATGCCTTCTTTTAACCGCGCTGTGTTGTTAAGGTTTGTGACGAGCGGGATCCCTCTCCTCAAAAGAAGATAATGCACGTCAAGTGTGAAGGGCGTATCGGCAGCAACAAGAGGAACGTTCATCGCTAAAAAAAATTCCGCCGCCGCGTTTGAAATCGGCGGATAGGTTTTGTAATAATCGTTTTTCCCAAAATGAACATCCCATCCCGCCTTGATGATCACGCCGATGCCGCGCTGTTTTAATTTCTCTTGCACTTCTTCTTTCATAATTTCTTGACGAGGCTGGCGCGGCGTGAAATCTAACACCTGCGCTTTCATACACCACAGATTCGGATCATACTTATCAAGCGCCGGCGTTCCTTCAAGGATGTGGCTCGGGGCATCTATGTGCGTGCCGCTGTGCGTGCCGATAGCCAGGCGGCGCACTTCGCAGCGATCATGAGCATACGTTGCGGTTTGAACAATTTCCGTTGCGGGATGCCAAGGGAAATAGACCGGCATGTTGTCCGTAATCGGGTGTGTGAGATCAATGACAGTCATAAATCTGTGTCCTCTACCGACGACGATGCTGTCTTCGCATCGCTGCGACCGGCGACATCTGCTACCCAGACGATTGCATCAACAGGGCACGCTTCAAAACATAACCCGCAGCCTGTACAATTCTCTTGAATGACGACAGCCGTTCTGCCGAACGGATGTTGCGGACGATTTTCCATGACAATGGAATCAAAAAAGCAAAGCGGCGGACAACGATCGCACGCAATACATTTTTCTTCAATGACCTCCGCGACCGGCGGATGTTCATGTGCAAACGGCGGCGGAATCGGGTTCAGCCCCGGATATTTCAAATTACTTCCAAACATTGCGAGGCCCAGATTTCGGCTCGCCCGACCAGCGAACAATTTCATCCGGATGCGCCATAGCCTTCAATGCTCTGCCGCGGATTTCATCGAGCGAAAGAATTTTTTTCCTTTGCATGTACTCTGCAATTTCCTTGTGCATCGCTGCGATAGAATCCCATCCGTTGACCATCACAACTGAAAGCACCTGCACGGTAGTTGCGCCTAACAGAATGTACTTTATGATATCGCTGCCAGTCATCGCTCCGCCGGTTGCGCTGATGGGAACAGCAACTGACTGCGCGGCTTCCGCAACATGACGGAACGTGTAGTACTTCGCCCATGGTCCGCCGACTCCCGCAAAATTTCCGTGAAGAATCGGACGCTGCGTCTCAATATCCACATCAAAACCGCGGATGCGGTTGCAGAGAGTTACCGCCGAGGCACCGCACTCCTGTGCAACAAGCGATTGCTGAACAACATCTGCGCTTGCCGCGAGCTTCACGATCACGGGTATCTTCACCGCTTTCACAACTGCCGCAATGGCTGCGGTGAACGTCGTTTCAAAATCGAGGCTACCGGGCTTATGCGGAGAAGAGATGTCAAGCTCTACGGCATCGGCACCACTTGCCTCGACATTCGCTGCAAGCATTTTCCAATCGCCCGCAACATCGGCAAAAATGCTGCCAAAGACCGGCACAGTGGAATGCCGTTTGCACTCCGCAATAAATTTCCAGTAATCCTCCAGTGTGCCACTGTATCCTTGTTCGTACGAATAGAGCGTGAAATATTTCGACCGTCCTCCGATCTGTTTATCCCAGTCAAGAAGTTTGTAACGCGGGCGGGGCCAATAACGCATATGTTCATACTTGTCCGAGCAAACGGTCTTCAGCACCACTGCGCCGACATGCTGCTGCTGCGCAAGTGTTATCTGGTTGACATCGTGGCTTGCAGGACCCGAAGCAATCATGACCGGGCTTTGGAAATTCAAACCGACAAATGACGTTGAAAGATTCATTGAAAAATTTCTTCACGAACTTTGTATTGCAAAACCTTCCGCTCATTAAGTTGAAAACAGTTGCCGATGCCGTCGGGAATTTCAATCACACCGTTGTGTACCTCAAGCATCGGCTCTATGATGTCGTCTACGAACCACCGCCGCGACGACTCAACATCGGTCGGAAAAAGAAAATTATCGAGCGTGGCAAGGTGGAGTGTTTGCGCGGCGCCGACGCCCAATTCCGGCATTGTGCCTGCCCAAACAGGGATTGCTTTTTCCGCACACACAGCGTGCATTGCTTCCGCCTGAGTCAGTCCTCCAACGCGCTGAATTTTTATGTTGACGATGCGACAGCTCTTTTTCGACGCTGCTTTCTCAATCGCCGAACAATCGCACGCCCCTTCATCCAAGCAGATCGGCGTTCGCATCATCGCCTGCAACTGCGCATGAGCATCAAAATCGTCTTTTGAAAATGGTTGTTCGATCATCATCAATTCAAATTCATCGAGCGAACAGAGATGCTCAAGATCGTCGTGCGAGTATGCACCGTTTGCATCAACCATGAGCGGAATGTTGCCAAAACATTTCTTCACAGCGCGCAGCGGCGTTGCATCCCATCCGGGCTGAATTTTTATCTTCACGCGCTTGTACCCTTCCGGCAGGTACCTTTCAATGGTAGAAACAAGCTGGTCAACTGTGGAATAGATGCCAACTGCCAATCCAGATTCAACATCGCGGCGTTTTCCGCCAAGCAGCTTGTACAGCGGACTATCTTGTTTTTGCGCTTCGATGTCCCGCAACGCTGTTTCGATTCCTGCTTTCGCAAATGTGTCGCCGTGAATTTTGTGAAAAAGAATATTGACATCATCCAGCGACACCGGCTTTGAAGCAAACAGCATCGGAATAATCCTGTGCACCAAACACCCCCAAGTTGACTCCGGCGTTTCCTCCGAATAAAACGAACCCGCCATCGGCGAAGCCTCGCCGACACCAACAAGCCCGTCGCTGAAAACGCGGACGATGATTCCATCTTTTTCTCTCACGCTGCCGTTGCTGATTGTGAACGGTTCAACCAGCGGAATGCGGACATGTGTAAGCGTGATTCGTTCAATGTTCACCGGCGTTGAACCAGATTTTATTGAGATAAACTTCCACCGAACCTTTCTTCATCGAGAACTAATTCTTCTGCACGTTGATTGTTTCTTCAAAATTCACCCCGACCGGATGTGTGCCTTTCAGTAATTCTTCGGGATATGCAAGGACACGCCTGCGCCGCTCGGGATCGTCTTTCGTCAGCTCGTCAATCCAATGAACGCCGTAGAGAACATGATTCACCTCGTCGGCAAGAAGAAATTCGATCAACTGCTGTGAGCGCGCATCGCCTTGCGCTTTTGCCTTTGCAATCCAATCGCGCAAATGTTTGCAGCTTTCGCTTTCAAACGTCATATTCGAAAGAGCGAGACGCTCCAACGGATCGGGACGGTTCACATCCTGTTCCCATCCCCAGCAGCTTGTGGGAAACATCCCGACGTGTCCGCCCAATTCTTCAAGCCGGCGCTGAACAATTTCCGCGTGGCGCGCTTCGTCCCACGCCTGCCGCGCCATATCCAATTTCATCTGCCACGGGATTTCGGGGAAGTCGGAAAGTATCAATCCCATCCGCTCTACCGTGATGAATTCGCTGTTCAGCAAATCGTGGAGCAAATGCAATTTCCCATCACTCGAATCGAACGACCAATTTTTTTCCGTGAATTGTTCGGGATGATCGGACACATTCCATCGCAGGTCGCGCACAGGCCGGGTGCTGTACGGGTGCGTTTTCTTGAACGAGTACGTTCCCGGCATTTTTCCTTCACCTCGCACGCCGCCGGAATTTTTCAAATCGCTTTGCAATTCTTTTTCCCAGCGAAGAACTTCTTCACCGCGCTGCGATTGTACGATTAATCGTGCGATGATCGGCTCTGCCCATGCAGCGTGGTCGCGTTCTTCATCGGCAACGTGCTGAAGAATGTAGGCGGTCGGTTCGTCGGCAGGAAGCTCGAGCTGCTGTAAGTGACGCTCGTACGCCGCAGCCACCGCCGGTTTCAGCACGCGATACAATGCGACAAGCCGCAGCACATCGTTGTTCGCTTCCCAAATTTTTTCCAACAAGCGCACAAACTCATCGCTCGGAGCAATCGAATGAAATTTCTGCGAGCGCCCTTTCAGCTCGGGAATTCGTTTGCCTAACAGATCGGCGTGCCTTGAATCCTGAAACATCTGCCGTCCGAATCCGATCTTCGCTTCGGGGTCGGTGATGGTGTGCGCCCAGTTTCCCATTATCTCCATCATCTGAATTTCTGTGTAACGGTATTTTCCAAGCAGGTCAAGATTCTGCCGCACGGTTAATGTCGAGTTCATGGCTTTTTCTCCTCTTCTTGTTTGCAATTATTTTATTCACGATGTTGCGTACATTCATGTTGCTGGAATATCGGAATAATAGATTGATGATCAACTTCTATACTCCCATCGAGAAATCCAACAATCCATCTATCCGTTTTCTTCACACGCGTGCCGGCATGCTCTTAAAAATTGTCATCTGCGTAGCCGTTTGAAAAACATGTTCGCCGATAGACGCCGGAAGAAAAATTTCTGTGCCGCGGCGCAGAGGAATTTCCCCGCCGCGATGCTGGAGTTTGCCTTCGCCGTCAAGAACAATGAGAATTGAAAAGCGTCCGTACGTTGCATCGCCAAGCTCGCCGCGAACTTCAAGGCGATGTCCGGCAAAGCATTCTGTCGTATCGTATCCTAACAATTGATACTCGGCGCTTTCGCCTTGCTTCCGCAGCCGCTTCGGTTTGATCACTAATTCATCCTGCACTTCTTTTTCAGAATAGACGCGGTGATCAATGACCGACAGCGTCAGGCTCGGGTCCAATCCGAGGAACGATTCATCTTCCCGAAGCGTAAATCCCGCACAGCTTCGCTCGAGCAAAATTGAAAAATCTGTCGGCTCCTGCAATTCTACCATGAACGTTCCTTCGCCGATGGCGTGCGGAAGTCCGGCTTTCACGTACACAACATCGCCCGCGCGCACCGAAACGCGGTGCATAATGCGCATCATCTCTTTAACATCTTGTTTATCCAAGAGCTCGCGGTAGCGTTTGCGGCCGATTTCTTCACGGAAGGCAATCAGCACGTACGGGTCGTCAACTTCTGGACGAGTTGAGAGAACGAACCACGCTTCCGTTTTTCCGAAGCAGGAATTCAAATGTTCCAACGCAAACGCTTTTGTCGGGTGCGCATGAATGAGCAGCCGGATCGCGCTGTCGAGCAGCTTGACGAGCAATGCGCTGTTCGTGCCGTAGGTTTTTACGTGCGCGGCACCTAGCATTTCTTCCGGAAATTGTTCGGTGAGCGACTTCAACGGTACGGGCTCAGGAAGTCCACGAGAGATTACCGCCAAGCCTTCACCTGTTTTATAGTGTTCGCCGGGATTAACTGCCTGTACCGTGGAGCCGACCCACTCTTCGGGATACAACGAATCGGCACCGGCAGAGTTTCCCTGAAAACGCTCGATCATTTTTCCCCCTTCATAAAACCTCCACACCCGATTGGGTTCGAGAAGGAGCGGCGTTTGCGCCAGAGATTTAAGTTTTACATCCATATCATTACTCCTTTCACACCTTGACCCACGATTTTGTATTCGCGGCGGTGTAGATTGTTTCAAGCAAATGATGAAGCTTCAGTGCATCATGAAAATCCGGCGACGGCATTCGGTCATTCACGATCGCATCGAGAAAGCTGTATTGCGCCGCAACATGAGAGCGAATCCAGCCCATGGTGAATTTTGACGCGGGCATCACTGCCGGTGCAGGATATTTTTGCACTGTGGTAATTTTCTTGAATCCTTGCACGCCCTTCGGCTCGCGTGCATTGAAGGCAAGCAACTCGTTGGGTTGCATTAAATTGAAGGCTAACGCGCCGTTTTGCCCGTGAATCTCAAACCGCATTTCGTCTTCGGCACCGGTTGCTACACGAGACATTTCCACCGTGCCGACAGCGCCGTTCTTAAATTTCACAATGACGCTCATCGCATCTTCAACTTCAACACGTCCTATGAGAGAGGGGTTCTCCGGCAAGGGGCGCTCTTTGAAAAACGTCTCCATTGTCGCAGAAACTTCGCTTGCGTCTCCGACAAGATAGTGCATCATGTCGAGAAGATGAGGGCCGAGGTCAACAAGCACACCGCCGCCGATAACATTTTTTTGCATCCGCCATTCACGCGGACGCTTCGGGTCAATGTAACCGGAATGAAGATAGACGCCGCGGAAATGAAACACGCGCCCGACAAAATCCTGCTCGATCAGTTCCTTCGCTTTCATCACAGCGGGGATAAAGCGGTATTCAGAGGTAATCTGATGTTTCATTTTCGACGCATCTGCGACAGCGACAATTTCTTTCGCTTCTGCTTCATTGAACGCGAGCGGCTTTTCACAATACACATGTTTCCCTTTTCTGAGTGCGGCGATAACCGCCTCCTTGTGCATATTGTTCGGTGTACAGACATTCACAATATCAATATCGTTACGTGAAACAAGCTCATGAAAATCCGTCGTGTAGCCCTCAAAGCCCGCCTGCTCTACGCCTTTTTTCGCCAGAGATTCATTCGCATCGCAGACGCATTTTAGTTTCACGGCGCACGGATTTCCGTCATAATAGAATGGAATTGCCCGGTACGCGAACGCATGAATGCGCCCCATCTGGCCGAAGCCGATGACGCCGACACGAAGTTCTTTCTTTGTCATAACTATCCTTTTGGGATCAAAGGACAGCGGGAGCGGCGGATCGAACGAAAACATTTTGGGAGACAAGTCAAAACGTTTTTCCGAAGAGGCACTTGCCTCTCCCGCTGGCTGTAAATTTCTTTAGGGTTTGAAAAATGCTTCTCATTATCCTTTAAGCATTGTCAATGCTTTTTCTACACTCTGCTTTTCATGAACAATTGCAGCAAGCGCACGAAGTATTTTTGACGGTGTTGGGTGCTGCCAAACATTCCTGCCGAACACAATCCCTTTTGCTCCTGCGTCCATCGCGTCTTTCACCATCTTCAACATCTCCTTGTCTGAGTCCATTTTCGGGCCGCCGCGCACAAGAATGGGCGCAGAAGCAACAGCAACTAATTCTTCAAACTGCTTGTGCGTTTCAGGATAGTCGGCTTTGATGATATCGGCACCGATTTCCGACGCCATGCGGACAATCAATTTCATGATTTCAAAATCGCGGACAACGTTCGCTCCTTTCTCGATTGCGAGCGGCTCAACGATGAACGGAATGCCGTACTCGCGCGCGTCGGCTCCGATGCGCGCCAACGTGCTGAGGTTATCCGCTTCCTGTGCATCGGTATTGTAGCCGGCGAACAAAAAAGTTACCACGGCATCAGCGCCTAATTGAACCGCATCCTTCACCGAAGCAACCGGTGTGTAATAAGCCTCTTTCGGTTCCGGTTTTTTTCGCCAGATGTTTGTTGCATCGAGACGGACAATGACGGCCGGCTTGTTCTTTCCGAAAAATTTTGAGCCGTTCGCATGCGCTATTCCCGGTGTCATTTGAATCGCATCAGGCAGTCCGGACAGCAGCACATCAATCGTCGCCGACGTATTTTCAACTCCCGGCAGCGGGCCGAGAAACAATCCATGATCAATGGCAACAACAATTCCGCTGCCGGTCACAGGATTAAGAATTCTGTTTGTTCGAAGCTGCGCACCTGTGCTTGAGAACATTATCATCACTCCTTAAAAATTAGTCTCGTTGCTTAACGGGAAACCAACTACCCGGAATAACGGAATGCTGGAAAAGTGCACTATCCCATTATGCCATTATGCCTTTTTTCGCCAATCCGTCAATCCATTCATCCGCTAATTTTTTTCTCATGGTCCGGCACTACTTTCAACGTGAGAATATCGTACGGGACTACAGAGACCTGAACACGCCTCCTCTCATTCACTGCCAATTCTTCTTTCGTCTCTTCGTTTAACTGCGAACGAAACACAGATTTCACCGGCACTCCGAACTGAATTGTTCCTTCCGCCCTTTCAGCAAACGGATTGTAAAGGCGCACGATAAGCGAGGAGCCGTCATCAGACTCTTTGACGGCGCTCAACACAAGCTGCGGAGGAGAAACCGATAGCAGCCCTGCCTTCGGGAATGTATTGCAGGAGTTTTTTCGGCGAAACGAAAAAAACGGAAGATGAAGCCGCTCTGCTTCACGGTTGATTTCCCCGAACATTTTTGTCTCCTCCGGAGAATGAGGAAGTATTGCGTACCGAAATGTATGCGTGCCGAGACACTGAGCATCCGGTGTTTCGTTGTGCCAGCCCCCTTTGCCGCCGGGGCGCGTAATGAGATCCTCTCCTGCCAATAATCCCACGCAGCGCAAAAGCGTCAGCGCAATTGTGCCTTTCCCGTCCGACTTTAATTCGTATTCGGGCAAGCCGTACGATATGATCGTCAATGCTCTCGTTTTGCCTTTCACCGTTACAAAACGCTGCATCGGCGCAACTTTTGCCGGATGCTCGATTGTGAACTGCGAGACGTCGTACTGCTGTTGCTTACGTTCAACAACGCTGAATTGCGAGTCGGCATAGACGGTGTTGGTCTCAATTCCCGAAGGGAAAAGAACTCTGAGGCGATGATCCTTTGCGGTGTTGTTCACCGTTGTTTCAAATTCAACAGAACGCGAATGATGCGATAAGCGCACGGCAGTCGAAATTGAAATTTTTGTGAGTGCCGTGCCCCGCGAGCGGCGATTGGCAGCAGCAGAAACCGGAACATTCATCGTCACCGTAACCCGCAACGCTGCACGAAGCGGTCCACGCTCCACCGCTTCAATGTTTGCTTTCGCCTTGCCGGAATAAATCCAGCGATCTTTTGCCGGATAGGAATAATTGTATTCATCGCCGACGTCGCCCGAATCCTCGAACACATGAAGCTTAGAAAATATTTCTCCCGTCTCTTTGTCATGGAGCGCGATTTCGCCGCCGCGGCTTACTTCGACACGAAGATGCTCATTTTCGATAAAATTTCGCCCGCATTTAATTTTTGTCTTCCATCGCGGGAATTTTTTCGTCTTTTCAATCGTGTAACCGCCAAAGCCTATGGCAGGAACATCCTGCGCATCAACAAGAAGCGTAAATTTTTCCGCCCTGATCTGCTTCGGATAATTGTAGCGCGAGTAGGTAATATCGTACCCTTCCTCGTGGTGAAGAATCTGATAGGGTATCTCCTTTCCTTGTTCGTTGAGCAAGGTAAAACCGCGTACGGGCGGAAGCTTTGGTGCAACTTTCACATCCGGATTCAATCCGACCACCACGTCCTGCACGTAGAACTTGATTTCGGCCTGGGCACAATCGCTGCGGTTAAACGGCGACGGATTAAAAAAGAAAATACATCGGTCGTCTTTGAAAGCACGGTCATCCGACGGAATCAATTGTTCGCCGCACCGCTCAATGGCAGACCGTCCGATTTGTTCGGCAGCGGCAAAGCGTGTCATCATCTCGCTGTGCACGGGATCAACACTGCATCCGCATATACTGTCGTGCGGATGATTATGCAAAAGATTTTTCCACGCCTCACGGATGAGCGCATTCTGTGAAATTCCTCCTTCACACAAGGCAAAAACATTGAGCGGCTCAACATAGCGCTGAAGCAGGTTCTCACATTTCCAGTTTTCCTGCTTCAGATACATGCGGCTCGAGTAAACGCCGCTTAACACCACAAAGGCATATCGGTAGCCGAACCGAAGCTCACCGCTGATTTCTCCGATGCGGCCTGTACCGGGAATTCTGCCCATTTCTTTTTTTACCGTTGAAAAAAAATCCGGAATGTTGCTGTGTGCGAATTCTCCGTCAAAATTCTTCCGTAGCAGTTCGAGCGTCTGTGGAAGCTTCGGATCGGGCCAATGATGATCACCTCCGTTCATCAGCAAACGGTGTGAAGTAGCGGCACGTGCATCAAGCTCTTTTTTTATTGCTCCAAACCGCTCTATTGCCTGTGCGTCTGTTTCTTGATGGAAATAACCGGCACTGTAGCCGTTGCTGTACAGGTGTTCCATTAAACACCGTGTGCCGTCGGGTGACTTCCACCAATACTCCGACGTTTGCTGATCCGGCTCACCGCCAAAACCGCGGTAGAGCAGTGCCGCATCAATGTTGAAGCCTTTCAGAATTGCCGGCATCATCGCAATGTGTCCGAACGAATCGGGAAGATAGCCGACCTTCATTTCTCCGCCGAAAGTGCGGGCGACCTCAATGCCTCGAAGAAGATTGCGCACGATCGCCTCCCCGCTCACTAAAAATTCGTCGGGAAGAACATACCACGGCCCGATAAACAATCTGCCTTCAGTTACGAGCCTGCGGATCTCTTCCGCACGCTCGGGCTTGATTTCAAGATAATCTTCGACCACAACCGTTTGACCATCGAGTGTGAAACTGCGAAAGGAAGAATCGCGGTTGAGAAGATCGAGTACATCGTCCACCATCTGAACAAGCATCGCACGAAACTCCTCGAATGGCTTGTACCATTCACGGTCCCAGTGCGAGTGCGAAACGATATGATAGATTGGTTTCATTGAAGATAATTGATGACATCTTTTCAAACGATGTCATCCCTTCATTCATTCTAAAGATATTTTCTCAGCGGCTGAATTCCAGTCGAGGCGCCGAACGAAGTAACGCAGCTTGCCGCAACCGAAGCGCCAAGCCGGGCAGCATCGAACGGGTTTTTCCCGCGCAGCACACCGGCAAGAAATCCGGCAGCGAACGCATCTCCCGCGCCTGTCGTGTCCACGACACGGCGGGCACGAACGGCAGGAATGTGCTCGGCGCGCCCGTTTTCTGTAATATAGCAGCCGTCTTTCCCTAACTTGACACCGACAACGCCAGATGCACCGCACTCGCGAAAAAAGTGAACGATTTCATCGGGCTTTACTCTTCCCGAAAGAAGGCGCGCTTCTTCATAGCTTGGAATAAAAAAATCAACAAGCGGAAGAATTTTTTTCAATGTGCCCGATGAAACCCTCGGGACACCGCCGGTGTCGAGGAAAATTTGCGCGGAAGCTTCCTGCTTGATTGTTCCGAACAACAAAGGAAAGTGAGGTTCGATTTCCGGCAACAAACCGAGATAACCGACAGCAATAATTTTCGCGCTCTTTAGCACGGAACGACGGGCAAGAATATCGCGAGCGCGGAACCGTTTCAAACATCCGCGCGAATGAAGAAACGTCCGCTCTCCGCTTTTATCAACGCAGACAATCGTTCCGGATGTCTGCAGCCTTTCATCGAACGTGATACCGCTGCAGTCAATGTTATGGGATCGGTACCGTTCTAACAAGAATTCGCCGAGATCGTCTTTTCCAATGCGCGTGATGGCGGCAACG
Organism: Bacteroidota bacterium; assembly: GCA_028873075.1. Lineage (GTDB taxonomy): Bacteria > Bacteroidota > Ignavibacteria > UBA10030 > UBA8401 > JAJYOI01. The sequence goes on along the minus strand of JAGWND010000005.1, from coordinate 21,546 downwards.
CGAAATCCTAACTTTGCAAGATCAATACCGACATTCGAAACATTGCCGCCTGTCGTGAGAACAAGCGACTCGATCATCCGCAGTGAGCCGGCGTTCGGAAGCCGCCTCACATTGATCGGCGAGCCGAGAACATCAACGACGGCAAGTCCTGCAACCGCCACATCGAATGTTTGCGTTTGTTTCATTTTGTTATTGAAAGCTTCTTAAAATCCAGCACCATTTTTCTGTTCTTGTACGTCAGCGTGAGCTTTTCGCTTCCGACATCGGCATGCGCGAACGGGCTGTCGAACAATTTGTAGCTGCCAAGATTTACCTCCTTGCCATTCAACATACGCGTACGGGGAAATGCAAAAAACATTCTGTCACCGCGCAGCGTTGTGTACTTCACAGAGACAGCACCGGGCTTCAAAACCGCTGTCGGAAGATGTTTCCGCAGCATCATCCCAAATTTCTCAAACGAGCCGACCTCGTCTTTCGAGCGAACTTCGACTACATAACCGTTCTGCAGCTTGTAACTGCGAAGGCGGAAATTATCTTCGTCATCTTTTAACTGCATCCACCGATATTCCTGCAAAGGATACCAGCCGATGTATGTATCTCCCGCCTTGCACATAATCCAACCGGATGGATCAACAATGCGCCTCTGCAAATTTTTCGGGAAGAATCCGTCAATATGTTCCGACGTTGTTCCCGGGGAAATGTCGTACAGCACAATGACAGTGTTCTTGTGCTGGAACGTCCGCTCATACGGTGAACTGCTCGTCCATTTATCATCTTTGTTGTACGTTCCTTTCGAGCTGACAACATCTGCAATCATCGTCTTCCGTTCTTCCGGAAAAAACATCGCAAGCTCGTAGCCGGACCAATACGGGTGCAAGCCGAAGATCGTGCTTGTCGGTTTTCCGTAGAGGTACCTGACGCCCCATGTGTGCTGCTGAATCGGCTGGAGGATGCCGCCTTGCAGCGAACCGATGCCGTAGTCTTTCGTGATGTACGAATATTTGTACACAGGCGGATTCATTTCTTTCCGGTAACGAAGAATATTGCGGATGCGCTTCCGTTCTTTATTAACGAACGGATGCGAACGATCAGTCGCGATGTCATAAATGATTTGCGGCAGCCGGTAATCCGACAATGCAGAAAGCAACGTCCAGCCGGATTGCACGGGGCCGCCTGTTCCGAAATACAAATAGGCAAATGCTGATGCACCGGAAAGCCACGGCTTGTACACCGCCGGCTGGTAAATTCTGCTGAAGCCGCCGATGTATTCGCCGCCAAGCTCATCCACGGCGAAATCTGCCAATAAGTAATCGAGCATCATCTTTCCGCGCTGTTTCATCGCGGGGTCTTTCGCAAACTCTGCGAGCAGCGTCATCGCATTCATGTACTCCGGCAAATAATCGGGAGAATCAAATTCCCCTTGCCCGATCGTTGTCGTGATATGAATCCAATGAATAAGATATTCTTTCGCGTCGTTCAGATTTTCTTCCGAAGATTTTCCGTTGAACCATTCCGAGCCGGGAAGATTGCGCCACTGCTCTGCCGCAAGATACAGTGATGCGTAATACATCGCCCAATGATTTTCCGTATCGCCGCGGTACGGTGCGTATGTTTTCCACGCGTTGCGGACAGCTGCTGCCGCGGCAGCGGACATTTTTCCTTTGCCGTGAAGATACGTGCCGATGACCGGGTACATCCAAAACATATCGCCTTGAGGATGTTTGATCTGGCTGCAGTTCAACAACAAGCTGTCGGCAACAGCAAGGTCCCGGTTTTCAGCATAGCGAACCGTTGCCCCGTAAATTCCCGGATTCTGCATTGTATCGTAGAGAATTGTTTCATACCGCGCCCGCTGCTCGTACGCTTTCAGATATTCGTCCCGCGATTGATGTTCGGAATAGAGCGAACAGAATGACGCTATCAACAAAAGAGGAAACACTCCAGCGTAATGTTTCATAATTGAGAATTGAAAATTGAACATTGAATACTCCGTCAATCTATCTGGACAATGACAGTGGCATCGCTTTGTTTACTGTATCGCTAATCTCCACACTTCAGCATTTCTCAAGCCGGCAAATTTCCAGTGCGCTCCGCCGTCATCCGAACGAAACACGCCATCACCCATTGACGCCGCATAAATGCGATTGCTGTTTGCCGGATCTACAGCAATGGAATGAACGTTAAGACACGTCAGTCCGTCATTCGTTCGCCGCCAGCTTTCGCCGCTGTCGGTAGATTTGTAAACGCCGGTCACATAACCGCCGGCATAGAGAATGCGTGAATCATGCGGATCAAAAACAACGGTATAAAAAGTAGAATGATCAACGCCGGATTCTTTTTTCATCCACACCTCACCTCCATCGTGGGAGATGTAAATTCCATTGTCCTCCGTTCCGACGGCGAGCGTCTTCGGGTTGTCCGGGTCTTGTGCAATCACGCGCACGCCTCCGACGGAAAGCCCCATTCGCTGCCAAGTCGCGGCTGCATCGCGGCTGATGTACGCGCCGTCTTCTGTTGAACAGTACACGATGTTCGAGTTCACAACATCTACTATAATCGAGGAAATGAAATGCGATGCCTCCAAACCGCGGCTCATTTCTTTCCATGCATTTCCGCCGTCGCTCGATTTGAAAACGCCGTACGGGGTTGCGATATACACGACGCTCGAATTGCGCGGATCAATCGTTACCCATTGAACTTCGGTCACGCGCCAATCGGTTACAATTTTCCATGTCGCTCCGCCGTCAGTCGAACGGTGAACGCCGTTTCCCGCGGCAAGATAAAGAAGCTTTCCCCCAAGGGGATGTTCAACCTTCACCGCAACACCGGAGACACGAACGTTTGGAGCGCCGCTGTGCTGCCACAGCGTGTCGTCCGACGGGCGTTGAAAAAAAAGCCCCGTCATCGGATTCTTACCTCCGACAACAAATGACTTTGTCGAAAGCACCGCTGCGTACACGGCCGTTTGCTGAGCAACAACATGCGCTTCAGTGAAAAGAGAAAGAAACAACACTGCGAGAAATTTCATTTCGTCACCATTCCGTTTCGTATTGCAACAGCATTGAAGTCGAGAATCCGCGTCATGTTCTTGTACGTCATCGTCAACACGCCGCTGCCGATATCGCTGTGAAGAAACGGACTGTCAAACAACTTGTAATGAGAAAAATCAACTGTATGACCGTTCAGAATTCTTGCCCCGCCGTACGTGAATTGCATCGTGTCCCCCATGTGCGTTGTGTAGCGAACAGTCAGCGTTTTGTCGAAATCTTTTGCGTCAATTGCTGCCGCGCTGAATGTTTTCCTGAATGCTTCAAAAGAACCGTATTCGCTTTCACGTCCGACTTCAACAACAACGCCGTTTTTCACATCATAGCTTCTCCAGCGCCAGTCGTTCGGCTCTTCGATCCATTCGTACTGTTTCAAAGGGAAGAATGCGATATATGTTTTTCCCGCTTTGCAGAGAATCCAGCGATTTGCCAGCGTAATTCTTTCATCAAGATTTTTCGAGAAGAAGCCGTCTACCTGACGGTGATGAGCTGTCGGTGTAATATTATAGAGAACGATGATCGCGTTCTTGCACTGAAACGTTTGTTCGTAGGGAGAACTCGAGTTCCATTTATTCGGATCGGTGTATACTTTATGGTAACGGTTCACTTCGTCGGTAAGAAATTTTTGTTCTTCAGGGAAAAACATTGCAAGCTCTTTTCCGGAATAAAACGGATTGAGCGTGAAAAGAGTGTTGCCCGGCTTGTCCGACACATACGTTACATCCCACGTGTGCTGCTGGATCGGCTGAAGAATTCCGCCTTGGATCGAGCCGAGCGCATACTGATCGGTCATGTACGTGTATTTGTACACCTGCGGATTCATTTCTTTTCCAAAGCGAATGATGTTGCGAACACGCTTTTGTTCTTTGTCAACATACGGCACGCTTCGGTCGGTGGCGACGTGAAAAATAATTTCCGGCAAGCGGTACGAACTGAGCGCGCCGAATACTACTTCCCACGCATAGCCAAGGCTCTCATTCGAGGATGTCGGATGACGGAACACCGGTTGGCGCGGAAGTCCGAGCGTCGGCAGCCACGGTGCGTTTTTCGGCGTACCGAAATAAAGCCACGCCCACGGCACATTTGGCGCGCGCAGCGGATTCACAATATCTTCGGGATAATCGCGGCTGTGCGCGCCGCAGTAATTGCCGTTCAAGTTCTCCACGGCGAAATCTGCAAAGAGATAATCCGCCATCATCTCCGCTTTCTTCTTCATCGTGTTGTCGAGCGCAAATTGCTGGAGCGCCATCATCGGCGTAATGAACACGATGAAGTACGTCGGCGAATCGAATTCCCCCTGACCGATTGTCGTTGTGATACGCATCCATTCGTTCAGCCAGTCTTTTGCTTCATCAAAATTTTCTTTCGAGCTTTTTCCGTTGAACCAGTGCGAGCCGTCCTCATCGTGCCATGTCTGCGCGGCAAGGTACAAGCCGGTGTAATATGCTACCCAGTGATTTTCCGTATCGCCGCGGTACATTGTGCGCGTGCGGTACGCAGTGCGGATTTTCTCCTTCAGCGAATCGGGAAGCCCGCTTTGAAGATAAAGATATGTCGCGATCATTTGATACGAGTAAAACATTCCGCCGATTTGTTGGTCGTTAATCAATGAATCGAGCATCGTCAGCGCATAACGCTCGTCGTGATGCGTTGCAATCTTCGCCGCAACGAGAAAAATATTCCGTCCGCGCTCATTGCTTGCCTCCTGCAGCAATTCTGCTTTCCGCTCCTCAAATGTGCCTGCCATTGCGTTCACAGCGGGAAAAATAAGCAACACCGCATATATCATAACGTTCCTTTTCATCGCACTGAAAGCCCCCATACTTGTGCTTCCGGCTGACAAACAAATTTCCATGAATTCCCTTCGTCATCGCTTCTGAAAAGTCCGCCGTTCAGCGTTCCGGCAAACACGGATTGCGGATGCGATGGAAGGACGAGCAATGCATGAACAACGAGATTCGTCAGACCGTTGTTTTGCTGCGTCCAGTGTTCTCCTCCGTCGCGCGAGCGGAACACACCGCCGCCGTGCGTTCCGGCAAAGAGCAATCGTGAGTCCGAGGGATTACTCGCAAGCGCGTAAACGGTTTTTGCGCTGAGTCCGTTGTTCATCGGCTTCCACGTTGCTCCGTCATTTTCCGATTTGAGCAGGCCGTCATCTTCTGTTCCCGCCCACAGTGTTTGCGGATTGTTCTGCTCCTGCAAAAGCATCCGAATTCCTTTTCCTTTCAAGCCGCACAGCATCCAATGACCGCCGGCATCGCGGCTCACATACACGCCTTCTTCTGTTGCTGCGAAAAGGTGCGCGTGATTCTGTTCATCAATAATAACATCCGCCGTAAATCTGCCGGGCAAGCCGCGGCTTTTTTTCTTCCACGTTGCTCCGTGATCGGTCGTTTTGAAAATTCCGTACGCGGTTGCCGCGTAAACAACCGAAGGATCGGAATTATCCGCACGCACTTTCAGCGCCTCGGTGATTTGCCAGCCGGTTGTAATTTTCCACGAAGCGCCGGCGTCTGTTGAACGCAGAACGCCGTTGCCGCACGCGGACCAGAGCGTTCCGTCGGAAGCGGCTTCAGTGTAAAACACGCGGATGTAGTTTATCCATCCTTCGTGGTGCCACGAATTTCCACCGTCGGCGCTGCCGAACAATCCGACAATTGGATTATCCTGCGCGCCTATGCGATATGCGTGCGAACTGAGCACAGACATGTAGAGCGTATCCTGCGCTGATGCAGCGAGTGTGAAAGCAATGCTCACCGCAAAAATTTTCGACGGCATCTTCATCTTCGAACTCGCTGAATGATCTTCTGCATATTTTCACCGAACATTTTTTTCTTTTCTTCAAATGAGCAATGCGAGTACGCCATCCATCCGAATTGCGGAATCGGGTCGCGCATCGGCTGGTCGGTGCCGAACAAGACACGCTCGGCTCCGACATGCTTCACGAGAAATTCAATCACGCCGTACGTTACCGATGTCAGCGTGATTTCAAGATAAACATTCGGATTACGGAGAGCGACTTCAATGCCGAGGCGCGCATCGTGAAATGACGCCCCTGTATGTGCGAGGATAAACGCGATGTTCGGATATTTCGGCGCAATGTCATTCATCTCCGCAACAAGATTGGGGGACGGATGCACGAGACAGTATGCGTTGATACGATTGCCGAACTCGTACCACGGCGTGTAGAGCGGATCGTTGTACGATAAAAATGTTCTCGGGTGGTACGGTTTCATTCCTTCCATTTTGTACGTTCCGTACCAGAGACGAAATTCTTTTTCCCAATCTTTGACATACTGCGGCTGAAGCGCAGCATAACCGTGATAGAAATTCGGAAAACGCTTCATCGCATTGACAACAATCATGTTGCCTTCCTCGTAATCGGTCCACACGGCAAGAAACCCGCTGATGCACATTGCATCAATGCCCATTGCCTGTGCGCGCTCGTACATACTTTTGTCATCGGAGAACGGAGAGTGCACAAATCCGATTCCACCTGCATTGTCGTGAGCAATGTGAGCGTGGGAATCAATGACAAGAATATCGCTCAGCGGTTTTCCTTCTTTAGCGCGAGCAAGAATCAAATCGGCATCGTCCTGTGTTCCGTACGGCTCCGGAGGCTTCTCAATGTTCAAGAGATGCATAAGATTGAGTGCTGCAATGTGTCGTTTCTGGTCGTCGTTCAGAAAACAATAATCCACAAACGCTTTTGCCGCACCGGGAGATTTTTCAAGAGCACCGGTTCCGAACAACACACGTCTATCACCAAACCATTCAGCATACGTTTCCATCGCACGGTTGCCTTGGTGATTCGACAACTCGACGTGAAGACGAGAATGCTTTTTCATGAGCGGATACACATACCGTGTAGACTCCCAGCGCGACCCCAGTAAAACGACATTGAGCTGGGGAAACTGTGTCAATACAGCATCCAAGTCTGTGAGCAGGACTTGGTTTGTCGGCTCAAGGACATCCGGGTTGTACATATATCCGCCTTGCACCATCAGCAGGATTTCATTTTCTTCCAACTCGCGCAATAAGCCGCCGCAAAAATCCACAGAAAACGGATAGCGGTGTGCGCGCGGGTACATCGCTGCAGCGCGAATATTATTGTCGCGCATCTCCTCGACCAGCTCTTTCGGCGCGGGCATTTCGCCGGTGTGATGCGGCATTACTGCCCAAGCGCCGTACAACCGCGGACTTTTCCTCAGCTCGCGCGTCAGCATCCGGTTGCCGTACATCGGGTCGTACTCCTTCGCCGTTGAATGTGCAATGAGAGCCGCGTGAATTCCACACCACTCCATTTCTTCGAGCAGCACTTCGGTTTCGTACTGCGCTTCAACATCTTTAGGTCCGCGCTTGCCGATCATCGCATAACAATCGAAGTAGATTCGTTCACTCATTGTTCACCAATAGAATGGTGTTACAGTCTTCCGTTCTTTCAACTCTGCCTCCAACGCGCGGCGCAGCGCTTTCCGCGCTTTTTCCAATGCATCATCAATATCCTTCTGGCTGTGCGAGTAACAGAGAAACCACCGCAGCATCACGAACACGCCTTCACGAAATAATTCACGATGCCACAAATACTCAAGCCGTGCATCGTAAAACCTGTCCGATGAATGAAATTTAATAAACGCCGCTGCCGGGAGTCCGGCGGCATGTCCTTCAACGCCTAATTCTTTCACAATCGAATCGAAGCCGTTCATCAAGCGTTTTCCCATTGCGTTGAGATGGCCGTGCACCTTCTCGCGCTGCATGATATCCAGCGTTGCAATTGCCGCCGCAATGGAAAAAGTTTCGCCCGCGTACGTCGTCGTCAATTTAATGTGATTCAATTGTTTCATATATTTTCGTTTTCCGCCGTATGCAGAAAGCGGATAGCCGTTCGCTATCGCCTTCGCATAACTGACGAGGTCCGCTTCCACATTGAACAACTGCTGCGCTCCTCCGAGCGCAACGCGAAATCCTGTCCACACTTCATCGAAGACGAGAACGATCCCGTACTTCCGCGTCAATGTCCGGAGATGACGGATGTATGTTCCGCTTGTGTCTTCGTTCAGATCGTAGGGAATTGTCAGCACACACGCGATGCGCTCGTTGTACTGCTCGATCAATTCTTCGGCGCGCTCAAGATTTCCCCACGGAATTTCTTTCGCGTAATCTCGAAGAGCGGAAGGAACCCCGTTGTGCGGGCTGTCGCCGAGTGCAAACCAATCGGTATAGCCGTGATAACCGCTTGTCAAAATCATGTCGCGTTTTGTGTACGCGCGTGCGATGCGCACGTTGCAAAGATTCGCCTCTTCGCCCGTTTTCATAAAGCGAACCATTTCGACCGCCGGAGCTATTTCACAGGTTTTTTTTGCAAGCTCAAGCTCGATCGGGCTTGCCATGCTGAAGAGAACGCCCTTCTTCATCTGGGCGCGCACAGCGTCATCAACTTCATCGTAGCAGTAGCCGAGTATGACGGGACCGAGTGCAAGACGAAAGTCAATATATTCCTTCCCGTCCATATCCCAGATGCGGCAGCCTTTCCCGCGCTCGATAAATTTCGGCATCGCTTCATCGAAAAACGGGAAATGCCGCTTCGCATTCGTCTGCGTTCCCCACGGAATATATTTCAGCGCTTCCTGAAAATAGCGATCAGATTTTTTCATGTTCAAAAATGGTAACTACTCCGGTAAACTCGTGTCCTCCCCCTTTGTCCCCCCCTCTGTGAGAGGGATAGGGCGAGGAACAACTTAACATCACTTCTCCGCTGCCTTTTTAAGAATCTCATACACAGAAACAAAAAAATTTGTTTTTACCGATTGCATCATCGCTTCAACAGCCGCGAGCGCGTGCAACGCTTCTCCGCCGTCAGTTTCGGGCTGAGTGTGGTCGAGAATGCATTTTCCGAACTCGCGCATTTCGAGAATATAACTTTCAGCGCCTTCGTCACTGAAATCTTCTTCGAGTGTTTCTTTCACTTCTCCGTTCTTCAGGACATCCAACCGCAGCTTCAGAGGGAAACAGTGAATTGTTCCTTCTGTCCCAAAAATGCGAAGAACATATTCATCGGCAGAAACGTAGCTTGACGTCAGAACAACCGGAATGCCGGATTCAAGCTGCAGCACTGCCGACGCGACATCGTATATATCCCCCGGTATTGCAGCATGAGAAGCTACGCAAGCAACTTTCCGAATCGGAGAAAAAAGATAGCTAATCGTGTCAACAAAATGAATGCCGAGCTGTATCATCGGAAGAAGCGGGCACAACACGGGATCGGTTTTCCATCGCGGCACACCCGACTGCAATCCGGCGGGACGAGAAAGATTCGCTTCGACCGCAGCAATGGTTCCGATACGACGCTCGTCCAACAATGCTTTTGCCCGCCGAAACACTCTTCGCCGCCTCGTGTTGTGTCCGACCATCAGTGTCCTTCCGGCATCGTTCATGAAACGTATCATCTCCTGTGCTTCGGCGATTGTATTTGCGATCGGCTTTTCCACAAACACATGCTTGCCCGCCGCCGCGGCTTTCTTTGCCTGTGCATAGTGCAAATGATTCGGCGTCGCCAACACGACCGCATCAACATCAGAGCGTTGAATCAAAGCATCAAAATCCGGCGCACGATCAACGGAAAATTCCCGTGCGACTTCGCGGCTCGCTTCTTCATTCGGATCGTAACATGCGACAAGCTTCAGATTTCCTGAATCGCGAACCGCATTGAGAATTGTTCTGCCGTGATTTGCAATGCCCGCTTGAGCAACGATGACTCTGCCGTCGTTCATCGTAAATGATTCTCCTGGACAAAATCGGCGATTTGCTCGCGCCCCTCGACCACGCCGATACGAACGAGAAATCCGCGTCGTTCATTCGGTTCAAGAAATTGCAGCGTGCCGCGCATGCGTTCCTTCGCTCGTCCTTCGACAAAACAATTCGCCGGCTCCATGCCGGCAACATACATCCCTTCTCCCATCATTTTCCATTCGATGAAGCGCGGCAGTTCTTTCTTTCGAAACTGAACAAACACGCCGAGGTTCAGCTCTTTGTTCACAAGCAAAGCAGAGGCGAAGCCGTCGCCATCTTCCCGAAGCTCGTGATAGAAAACTTGTTCTTTGTAATTTTGAATCGGCGGTGAAAAGCGCTGTGCTTCTTTGATGCCTTTCAGCGCTTCATTATCGCGCGGCTTCGTCTCGTCTGCATTCAGCAATAATTCTGTTCCTTCATCGAGAACGGGAAATCCGATGTTAATGTGATATAGCAGCATCAGCGGTGTACGCGATGAGCCTTCGTTTGTCACTTCGTCGCGCACAGAAATTGTTGAACCGCCGAGTTGAGTTTCAATTGCGCGGTGAAGAAGAAGATTCTCTTTGAAAGGGGCCGCTTCGCGGACGTTCCCTTCGATACGAAACACGCATTTATCGTTATTCCAAACGGATGCCGCGCTCACTGCAGAAGCCGGCAAATGCGAGAGCCTTCCGTGCAAACCGAGCTCTTCTCCTTCATCAACACCTGCAGCACCGACTTGCGTCAGTCCGCAGCCGGTCATCAATCCGCCGGAAAAGGAGCGCGACCATCCGCTTCCACTGCGATCATAAAATGCCGGATGAACATCGCCGTTCGGAGAGCGCCATGTCAAAGGAATGCCTTTGTATTCGGCAAGAGAAATATCCATGCCGCGGTCAAGCGTTACCTGAAAGCGAAGCACGCCACTTCGCACATCGGCAATGCGAACATTGTTCTCAGCGCCGTCGCGCAGTTCCATCATGCGAACACCGGCAAGCTGAGTAAGCGAGCCGACGCGCAGCAGCAGTTCTTGCCGAGAAAAATTTCGCCCGAATAATGTTGTCATATTATTTACGGAATAGAATTATTTTCATACAACGATCCCGCTCTCCCCCCTAGCAGGGGGGAATAGACCCTTTCCCCCTGAAGGGAGAGAGTTAGAGAGGGAAGTCGGTAAGTGATGCAAGATTTATTTTTGGCTTGCCGTTTTAACCTTTTCATCTGCAGTGAATTTTTTCTTCTTCAACACTTCTTTGTAAAGCGGCGCGTATACTTCATCATCGCGGGGCACACAGCCCGTTGCATACTGACCCAGCTCATTATTTTTCGACCGCATCAAATCCGTGCAGTAGCTGACGGCGAGGCACACGCTGGACGATTTCAGCTCGCCGTTTGTCAGCGCATCGCGCGCAAAATCGGGATACGCAATTGCGCCGCGCCCTGCGGCAACAATTGAAACACGCCGACGGCGCACATTCGACTCGCCCGCGTTAACAAAAAACTTTTGCAGCCAACTGTATCCCGTGCCAACTACAGCGAGATCGGGATTTGCATTTTGAATTGTTTCCGTCAGCCGGAAATGCCGCGCAACACCGATCAACGGATGCTCGACCGTTTCGTAGCCGTCATCTGGCCTTCGCTCAAACGGTCTGCCGTAGTGCATATTGTAGTACGGACTTCCCATCGAAACATTCACAAGCCGGACGCCGTGCTGCCGCAGCAGTGTTACAAGTGCAAGCGGCTCCGTTAAATCTTCTTTCAGCGGATTGCTTTTATCAACGCCGAAGCTGTATTCATACGGGATCGAAAACGGCATCGGCGCGGCAGCATGTGTTTGCGGATCAGCTTCAAAAGGAATGCTGTCGAACACATTGATCCTCGATGCAAGCATGATTTTTTCGCCAAGCTCGTTTTTTATTTTTCCGAGAATATTCCGGATGAGCCGCGTACGGTTTTCGAAACTGCCGCCGTATTTTCCCCGACGAATGCGCGCTCCGAGAAGCTCGTTCAGCAAATAGGTATGGCACTGTTTGATGTCTATGAAATCGAAGCCGGCTTTGGCGGCGAGCACCGCGGCTTCAACAAACGCATCTTCTAATTTTTCCAATGCATCGTCGGAAACGACAGGATAGTCCTCTGTAAGATGAATGCCTTTTCCCTTATCGAGAAACGTGAGACGATCAGCCTGAGGATGATGGTACGCAATGACAGGAGCGCGGTAGCTGTACCTTCCGGAGTGCGTCAACTGTAAGCCGATAAGCAGGTCATCGTCACGGCTGAACATTTCGCGGTGTGCGGTGCGCGCGCCGCGGAGTAACTTTTCAAATTCAGGCAGACGTTTTTCCGTGAGAAAGAGCTGCCGCGGATTGGCGCGCCCTTCTTCTGTTACGGCGGTAGCTTCGCCCCAAATCAGCTTCGCTCCGCCTTGACCGAAGCGACGCCATCTTCGGAACGTCAGTTCATCCGGCGCGCCGTCTAACGTTCCGTCGCACCCTTCCATCGGATGAATTCCGAGCGCGTTGCCGATCGTGCGTGTACCAATCGTCACTGGTTGAGCGATTGCCGTAAGTTTTTCTTCAAATGTGATGTCGAGTCCTAACCGCGCAACATCCTTTCGGATATCATCCAATGTTTTGTATTTGAAATATCTTGTCGGCATAGACGATTATTGAAGTTCCTTTTGCGAAAGATAAAACTCAATTGTGCGGTCGCGTGCAAGAAGAGGAACCGTCAGCGCGCCGTTGGTTAGCTTAAAAGATTCTTTATCGGCCCTTGCATACGATTCGCTTGTTGTCCGCTGGATGTGAAGCGTGAGCATGTGCCCGTGCAGCGGAATTTTCGCTGAAATATTTGGAATCCCTTGCAACAAGCGGGGATGCATTGAAATATTCTCCGGTGAAGGACGAACGCCGAGCAAATGATGAATGAAGAACATCACGATCTCCGCCCATGTCCACACCACAATGCCGACCGGCGGAAGCGGAGGCGTGGAACGATGTCCGTAAAATTCAAGCCAGGTCCCTGCCTTGCCTCCTTGTACATCAAGGAGCCAGTTCATCACGCGCCATACTTTTTCATCATCGCCTGCTTCCAGATATGCGCGCGCAACGAACAAGGAAGCGAAGGGCCACGGACCGGGCGAATCCGGTTCCGATGTTACATTGTACCTCCCGTAGCCGCCGATATTCCAGCGCTGATTCCATAATTGTTCCATTGAGCGAAGCGTTGCGCGGGAAAGACCGCTTTTCGGGTCGACCAAGCCGTACACGATCGGCAGAACACTCGATGTGTCGGGATTGCAGTACGAAATTTTTTCTTCGCGCAACGGCATTCCAGGAACAAGGGAGCCTCGGTTCGGCGGATCGAATGTGCGTTGCACTTCTCCATTCACAAGCCGCCGTTTGATGAAAATACCGTTGTCAACCAACGCAAATTCCGGGTGCATGAGAAACGACCGTTTCATCAGTGTTGAGGCGTTACGCCATCTCTTTGCAGTGTCCCGCTCCCCGAAATGTTCTGCTGCGTCAGCGATTTTTTCGAGTCCGAGAATATTCCATACCTGATAGGCAAGTTCGTATCCTTCTTTCACACCGAACGAAGCATCACGTTCCCAATACTCGCGTGAATTCTTCACAAGCCCGATTGACGGGTCACAAAAAGTCGGTTGCAGTACATAGTCTGCAACACGGGAAATTTTCTCCCAATGTGATGAAAGAATCGAATCGTTGCCGCTCCAGGTCCAATGTGTCCAGAGTGCATAAAGGAGCGCACCGTTTTGATCGAGCTCAACATTCTCCGGCGTTCTGGTTCGACTCGCATCTACCGTTCCGCCTTGGTCATCAACAGAATGCATGAGCATTCGATGCAGCAGTGACTCGGCAACATCGTAACCGCCGGCCATGGCATTGGCAACAGCAAGCATGCTCTGGTCACGAACCCACTCAAGATTATACTGCCAGATGCCGCCGTCCGCTTTGCCAGAATGCGCAACACTCGCCCGGAGCGCCGGCGGCGCAGTATTGAACAGGCGATCGAGTTTTTCGTTGCCGGTATTCAGCAGCGCCCGCCGCTTCCAATAAGCGGATGTTTCCTTGCGCAGTACACCGAGCCCGCGGCTCTCAAATTCTTCCCGCGAGGAGTTCAATGCCAGAATAACAACAGAGGAAAATTCTTTCCCTGCCGAAAGATGACCCGGTGCAATGTGAAAAAAACGATCGCCGATTGATGTCGCTTGCGGAGAGAAAAGATCCAGCCGCTGAAAACCGCTTGCTGTCAGCGTCATTTTCTTCCTGTCAACAGCGTACTCATCGAAGAACATGAGATTGGGGTAGAGGTACATGTAGCTGTCAACGTTCACGGGTCTCCCGCTGACATTTCTGATGGTAATGGTTCTCACAATTGCGGGAAAATTGATCGGACAAAAAAAATTCTCGCGCACGACGCATTCTCCGGCGCTCCATTCCATTTCAAGTGTCGGAATCTTTTCAGGATAGTCCCAGTTGAGAGTGGTGCTTGAAAATTGAGGAACATATGTTTTGGTTCCACAGATGACATACAACCGGGAATTCGCCAAGCCGCGCTCGGGATGGTACAAAAACGTGCTGATTTTTCTTCCAAAATGCTCCGGCGACATGACGAGCAACCCGCAATGCGTACCTGCATCTTCGGAAGCAGACGTTTGAAGCACTGCCGTGATAAGACCGTTGCCTAAGAAATAATATTCTGTCCCCGGATTGTTCGATTCATAATCCTGATGGAGCCTCTGTACGTCTGCGTCTTCTTCCGAAGACGTTTTTTCTGATGACAGATGCGGGAGCGCCGTAGCGGCGGCTCCAGCGCCAATATATTTTAAAAATTCTCTTCGGGGAATGCTCATATGCCAATCTTTTCTTCACAATAAATTTCGTTGAGATAGGCACGCACTGTGTCGACATTCCGCTTAGACTTTTCTACGAGAGGCAACGAGTGTGTTTCTATAGTAACATGAGAGATATGGCCGTCGCGGATGAGCGCTGCAAGCTGCCCTTTCCAGTCAATCACTCCTTCTCCAACAGGAAGGCATTCCACGAGCGCGCCTTTGCGAGTATCTTTCACATGAACGTTGGCAACAACATTTTTAATTGCTTCGTAACCGTCGGGGACAGGAAACTCTTCCGTGCCAAACGCATTGCATGGGTCCCAGTTTGCCCTCAAGGCCGGTGAACTGACCTCATGAATAATATGCGCGGTTGCGCTACCACTATCGCACCAACAGCCCGGCTCGTTTTCAACGGCGAGAATGATCCCTGCACGTCGTGCAAGCAATGCCGCGCGGGAGAGCACTTCAACGGCGCGATGAATGTTCTCACGCGGTTCATTATTCTCTCGTTGAAATCCAAACACAATAACAAGCGGCGCACCGAATTGATGAGCGGCCTCAATTGTGTTCGGAAGAACGACGGTAAGCTCGTGTTCTATTTCCGTCGTACGGGAAAGGGGGTGCTTGAAAATTCCCGGAGAAAGGGCGGTAATTGCGATGCCAAGCTCACTGCGTGCATGCATCACGGCGGCGATATCACGGGGAGAAAAAAAAGGAATGCGCCCGCTCGGTGCGCTTCGGATTTCATACAACGAAATCCCCCAGCTCATGCCAAGGCTCACCGCATCTCGGATATCAAGCACTATCTCATCGGAAACAATTCCGATTGAAAGTCCCTTTGGGGAAGATGCCGCTTTATTCCCTGTTGTTTGATCCCTCGACATAACCGATCCGCTGCGAAATGAGCATTGCTTCCTCCTTAAGGGAGGCAAGCAGAGAGTCAATATGCTTTTTATTTTTATGCGCTCGATCAGAATGAAGCGCCAACATCAGCGAGGCGTTCACTTTTCCCGAGTGGTCCCAAATAGGCACCGCAACCGCAAATAAATCCGGTTTGAATTCACCATCTGCAATTGCGTGCCCCGCTTTGACGATTTCCCTGAATTTCTTTTTTAGTCTTGCCGCTGTTGTAATAGTCGTTGCCGTGAATTTTGTGAACTGGTAGTCTGAAAGAATGCCGTTCCAATATTGTTCTCCTTGGTATGCCGCAATCACCTGTCCGGAAGCAGTGCAGTGGATCGGGGAGCGATACCCCAGCCGTGTCACAATTTTCCAAATCTCCGGCGTGTCCACGCGGTCTATGAGAATTACTTCGTCGTGCTCAAGCACAGCGAGGTAGAGGCTTTCCTTTGTTGCATGAGCAAGTTTCACCATGTGCGGGTGGGCAATCGTCTTGATATCGAGCCGCTCCAGCGCCGCCCCTCCCCAATCGAGCAGTTTAATACCCAGAGTGAAAAGATGACGCTCCGCGTCTTCTACGACTAACGAATGCTGCTGCAACGTCACAAGTATCCGGAATAATGTGCTCTTAGGAATTTTCGTTTGAAGCGAAAGCTGTGCCAGAGAAACCCCGTCACGGGATGATGAGAGAAGCTCCAATACCTGAATGGCGCGGTACACCGCGGGTACTGTGTAATCTTTTGTCATTGATGATCTGTTTCTCTAATTGAATAGTGTTTTATTAGTATATTGGAAGTATACTCGAATTACTTTTCTTTGTCAAGTAACATACGAATGGCGCTCTCTTTTGCTGTTACCGGCCTGCCTGTCAATTTCAACAAAGAAGTAGAAGCGCCTGTCTGTAGGATGGGAGAACCAACCGGACATCGAACATGCGGCGAAGGAACTCGGCAATGCCGAGATTATCACCCGGCATCCCAACTTCCATTCCCTTCTTTATCGTAAGTACGCTGGATATTCATCGCCCTGGCGCTACCGTTCGTTCTTACTTTTGTATTTCACTTAAGCAGAAAATCTACTGCTGCTAATGCAGCGAGCCGCTGCAATTCACCAACACTTGAACTACTGTACCATGCGGTATGGCTTGTTACGATAACGTTATCAAATTGCAGCAACGGATGGCCGGGCATGAGCGGTTCTTCTTCTATTACATCCAGCGCAGCTCCTGCAATATTTTTTTTCTCGAGAGCTTCACAGAGAGCGGCAGTGTCTATTAACCCTCCACGGCTTGCATTGATAACGAGGGTATTGCGTTTCATCATTGAAAAAGTTTTTGCATTCAGCAGATGTTGTGTTTCGGGCGTCAGGGGTAAATGCAAGCTGAAAATATCTGCACTCCTGAGAAGTTCCGAAAAATCCGTTTTCTCAACATGGCGGGCTGAAAAAAAATCATCGGCAATGTACGGATCGTATGCCCGAATTTTCAAACCGAACGATTGTGCTCGCAGCGCTACGAGACGAGCAATGCGGCCAAAGCCAACTAACCCAAGTGTGCACGTCCGAAGTGCGGCCAGCTCTTGCGGCGGCACAATGCTCCACACACCGCGGCGCACCAGCGTCTGTGTATGCGTTATCTGCCGCTGAAGTGAAAGAAGGAGCGCCATCGTGTGGTCGGCAACTTCATTCAGGCAATAATCGGGAACATTGCGAACGGGAATACCGTGCTGTCGTGCCGCCGCCATATCAATATTGTCCAGCCCTATTCCGTACCGTACGATACCTTTACATGAACGCATTGCGGCAATGGCTTTCGCTTTCACCGGCGCCCATTGTGTCATCACGACATTTGCAGAAGCAACGACGGCGACAACATCATCTTCCGTTTTGCATTGATGCTCTTCCACAACAATCGCATGTTCAGCAAAAATTCTTCGTTCGATGTCGAGCGAGGGAAAACCCCAGTCTGTAATCACCACTTTCATCTCTCGTATGCGCCCTCAGAATTTATTTGAGATAATCATGAATGATGTTTCCGGCAACAAGGGTAAAATCCGCCCGCCAGAAATAGCCGGCTCCTGCTTCGACAACGGGAAGCTTGTACACCGGCGCTTGAACATTCGGGCGCAATTCGACAGTACAATCACCCGTCCAGCATTCATGAACAACAACGTCCGATAATATTCGGCTTGTCAACTGCCGTACAGCAAAGCTTCCGTCAATATTCGGAATGATTTTATAATTGATGTTCGTCGAAAAATCGAATGTCGTTTTCTTCAGATCATCCAAAGCTCCCCGCTCTTGTTTGAACGCCATTGTCCCTGTAATAATATCAATACCGTTCCGGTTTACGGTTCCGACAATCAGGTCTTTCCGGAAGTCAATTGCCGTTTCGGCAAATTTTTTGGGCTGACCATGGACTTCACGCCCATGTGCCAAACCCACATCGCTGTTCAAAAAAAGATACGGCGAAAACCCGCCGCTGACGACACTGTCAAACTTGGCACCAATCATCACATTGCACTCGTTATAGCTGCCCAGCCACTCCACATCGTTCATTCTGTACAAGTGAATGACTACCCAATCATTCAACGCTTCGAGCGGCGGAGGGAGCAATGCACGCACTGCGTTGAGGTGCGTGCGATATGTCAATGTCATAACTTCAACATTCCGAAACGCAAATGGAAAGTTCGGAACAAGCGGCGCATCCCACGGTGTTGACCATGCGTGCAGAGGATCGTGCTTCATCTCTCGCCTCCGCGTTTCTCGGCAGACGCTGTACCGTCAAGCCGCGGCGCATTATCCGGAGCTTTTTTCCCGACACGCTCATAATACTCCGCCGGAATTTTTTCTGGATTTTTGTAGATGTACCAGACACACGCATCCTTGGCGGCTCGAGGATATTCCGTGACCCGCATCGGGTGTCCATAGTTTTCAATCGCCATAATTTCGTTTACCATCGCACAATGGCCGCAGTAGTAACACACATGCTCTTTCCCCCATGTCCATGGATGAGGTGTTTTTGAAAACCCGAATTGTTCCGGGAACTGCTCGTTCCCGCTTTCGACGCGTTGACGCGCAACGCCGCCGCTACCGCAGGGATCAAGCGTTAGCACGTAGCGTTCTTCTTCTTCGGTAATAATAATTTCACCCTGCCTATCTTTTCCCATAAGGTGCCCGCGCAGCCCTTCTACCGTCAACTGCAATTGCGTCTTGACATCGTTCTTCATTACTCTGTCATAACGGTGTTTATAATAGCTGCCAAGAATACCACGATACGCTTTTTCCAGTTCTTCCTCGCCAAAATTATCGGCAATGTAAGTAAAAAAAGACCACGACCAGTTGACGTACATATCATGCACAACTTGCCACTCAAGCCTCGCATATTCCGTTATACGTTTTGCTGCCGCAAGATCACCTCTGTCCATTGCTTGGTACGCTTGCTTGAGTGTTGAAATGCCCGCTTCGCGCGGCTCGTCCTGCCGGAGATCTCGATTGAGCAAGGGGGAATATTTGATAGCCATAATGATCCTTGTCTAAAAATGATGAAATAAAAAAATTCGCCCCACGGCATTACGACGTCAGCATAAATCCGCCGCACACGTTGATTTCTTGGCCCGTAATAAACGCGGCTTTGTCCGAAGCGAGAAAGCAGATCAAGTTCGCCACGTCGTCCGCTTGGCCGACACGCCCTAACGGAGTCTGCTTTTTCCATAGCTCCCAAAATTCTTCCTGCGATTTTCCCGTGATCTTTTTTAATCCCTCAAAATTTCTTTCCCACATCGGCGTTTCAGTTGGACCGGGACAGACGGTGTTCACTGAAATGTTTTTTACACCGTATGCAAGCGCGAGCGACTCCGTGATATTTTTCACTGCTGCTTTGGATGCAGCATAATGTGCGGAGAGCGCGCGCCCTTTGCGTCCCGCATTCGAGCCAAGATTGATAATCCGTCCCCCTTTTTTAGCATCCATTGCCTCCGCTGCAGCAACGCTTATGAAAAACAATGCTCGAACATTGACATCGAAGACGTCATTATACTCCTCTGCACTGATGTTATTCATCGTTGTAAAATAACAAACTCCCGCTGCATTGACGACAATATCAAGAGTTCCAGTAAAGCGAAGCGCGTCCGGCACAGCCTGCTTTGCTGCTTCTGCAGAGCGAAGGTCTTTCACGAGCGCGTAGTGCCGCTCACCTACCCGGGGAAGCGATGCGATTGCGGCATTTATTTTCTCCGCGTTTTTGTCCACACCGATAATGCAAGCACCGCCATCTGCAAGCTTCCGGGCTGTTGCAAGACCGATGCCGCTGCCTGCTCCTGTAACCAATGCCACTGTGTTTTGAAATTCCAGCATGCTCATCACTCGATCACACCTCTTTCATGCCGTTGCATCAATAATGGATCGTACAATGGAATAATAATATCCGCCGAGCGCTTGAGCTTAGCAAATAAACGATAATGCTCTTCCAACGATTCGCTCAAGCCCAGTGGAATACGCTCCTCAAAATTTCTGTACTTGAAAACTGCATCAGTGAGCGCCGCTGTGCCGCGTCGTGTCTGAACTGCAAACACCATGCTCGACCGATGATGCCCGCCGCAAAACCACGCGCGGATGCCCGGAAGAAATTCCTGTTCTTCATCATCGAGCAAACGAATACGTGAAGCCGCGGGACCGACAAGCCATTGCAATACGTGATCGGGGAATATAATGCGACGAGGCAGTTGCGGAATCTCCGGATCAGGTGCGTGAAAATCAAGCCAGCCGCGGCGTGAAAACCAGAGGCTCGCTTTTGCAAATTGATCAAGCCCGCCGGTAGCGTATGCTGTCAACGGTGTTACAAGAACATCGGTAACGTCGTCACTGCGTACATTATTCTGCCCAAGCGCATTCACAATCCAATGATCGGGAGTCACTATCGGCACGTGTCCTTCTTCTCCCATTGCAGATTTTGCCCATGATGTCCAATGTTTATGAAGCGCAGAATAATCTTGGGGGAAACCTGTATTCAGCAGAACCTTCCGCTCGTCATTTTCAATGAGGAATGACCAGAACGTCAGCATTTCCCATCCGACAAGCTTTGTCATCCAAAATATTTCGGCAGAGGGAACGCTTGTCTCCCCCATCTTCATTGCCGTAATGCGGTACGGTTTCATAGTTGTGAATTCCATCCTCCGTCAACAGTGATCGTCGCTCCGGTGGAATAGTCCGATTCCTTGCTTGCAAAAAATAATACAGCTGCCTGCACGTCGTTTGGAAAACCAAGCCTTCCGCGGGCAACATGTGTTTTCAGCCACGGTGCTACAGTTGCTTCGTCCCGCGACTGCGCATCGTTAATATCCGTGTGGATCCATCCGGGCGCGATACAATTCACGGTGATATTATACCGCCCGAGCTCGAGCGCCATCCCCTGTGCAAGAAGATGCAGCCCGCCTTTCGTTGCGCAATAATGCGTCTGTGTTGAATTCGATCTGAATGCACCAACACTTGTTGTAAAAATGATTCTGCCCCCGGTTCCCTGTTGTATCATAATTTTTGCAGCAGCCTGACCCACCCAAAACCCCGCACTCAAATTAACATCGCAATGGCGCTGCCAGTTTTCGTCGTCGAGCTCGAGAAACGGCGTGAAGCGGCAGATTCCGGCATTGCTGTGCACGATATCCAATCCGCCAAGAAGCTGCGCTGCGTTTTCAACAACTGCGCGGGCACTCTTCGCAGTTCCAAGGTCAGCATCAAGATGAGAAATTTTCTTTCCAGTTGCCGAACGAAAGCGTGCACATTCTCGCTCCGCCTTCGCGCCATCATTGAAATGGACAATGACAACATCGCACCCATTCTGCACAAAAGCTTCAACGCTGGCAAGCCCGATACCGCGTGAACCGCCTGTCACCAAAACACGTGTTCCATACATATTCAGCATTGTTGTTGCTCCCTGATAGTGTTATTGACGCTGTTGGCCCGCATTTCTGATTTCAG
>JAGWND010000177.1 GCA_028873075.1 Bacteroidota bacterium | reverse complement strand
CCCGCAGAGAGAAAAATAATTTCAGTGAATCAATAAAGATAATATAAAAGTATGAAAAACATTTTGAGGAGGTTTCTATGAGCCAAAAGAAGGAAATGCAAAAGTCCGCTAAGACCACAATCAACAAGAAGTCTAAGGGATTCACGGACGAGGAACGTGCCGCAATGAAGGCTCGCGCCCAAGAGCTGAAGGCGGAGGCGCGCGCTAACAAAGACAGGGCTGAAGGAGAAAAAGCCGCGCTTGCAGCGATCGCCGCGATGAAGGAACCGGACCGCACCATGGCGAAGCGGCTCCACGCCGTCATCAAAGACAGCGCGCCAACCCTTTCGCCGAAAACTTGGTATGGGATGCCCGCGTATGCCAACAAGGACGGCAAGGCCGTCTGCTTTTTCCGCGACCGACAGAAGTTCAAAGAGAGATATTCGATGTTCGGCTTTAATGATTCGGCGAACCTCGATGAAGGCGCCATGTGGCCCATCGCCTTTGCGCTAAAGGAATTGACTGCCGCCGATGAGGAAAGGATCGCCGCGCTCGTGAAGAAAGCGGTTGGCTAAATTGAAAACGGAAGGAGATGAAAACTATGTTGCGTTGTACTCCATTTCTCTTATTTGACGGCAATTGCGCCGAAGCAATGACTTTTTACCACCAGTGTCTTGGCAGCGAGCTAACGCTTACCAAACTTGGCGATACTCCAATGAAAGACATGCTTCCGCCGGAAAAGATCAGAGGCTTATCAATGCCAATCTTAAAAGCGGAAATATTGAAATTTCGGCAACGGATTGGATGGCATCGCCTCAATATGAGCCAATACAAGGAACTACATTCGCAATATTTGTTATCGGCCAAGCATATGAGGAACTGAAAACAATTTTTGATAAGCTTGCACAGGAAGCTAGCAAAGATCGGTTTCAAGACCTCCATGACATGCCGTTCGGAACGTATGGACAGTTTTATGATAGATTTGGAGTCCACTGGATTTTTAAGGGAGATAAGAAAGTAGTGATCTGAGTATGAAAGCAAGTACGAATCCTTCTATGAAAGAGAAGTCCCCGTCTCAGCAAATTGATGACATCATCAAGGAGCCGGGTGACTGGCGAGGCAAGAAATTGTCACAACTGCGTGCTGTGATCAAGAAAGCCGACCCTGAGTTGGTCGAAGAAGTGAAATGGAAAAAACCCTCCAAACCATCGGGAGTCCCTGTTTGGTCTCACGACGGAATACTATGCATCGCAGATACGCTCAAGAACGCCGTGAGGTTGACATTCCCAAAAGGTGCCCAGATTAAGGATCCAAAGAAGCTCTTCAACACACGACTGGAGAGCAAGACGGTTCGAGCAGTTGATTTCTACGAAGATAACACCGTAGATGAGGCAGCGCTGAAAGCAATCATTCTCGGTGCCGTGGCGTTGAACGGACTAAAAAAACGCGGGCGATAAAAATGAATTCAGTTTTACAATTAACACAGTAAAGGAGAACAAAATTCTATGCGGGAGTTCAACTCCCGCACAACAAGGATCGATGGCAAACGAAGAACTTATCCCGCATCTTTTCAGAACCGAGTACAGAAAAATCGTCTCCGTTCTTTGCAGGCGCTTTGGTTTTGAGCAGATTGAAATTGCCGAAGACATTGCGAGCGACACATTCCTGACAGCGGCACAAACGTGGGGTTATGAAGGAACTCCGCCAAATCCGACAGCGTGGTTGTACACCGTCGCAAAAAACAAGGCGAAAAATTATCTCCAGCGCAACTCTGTTTTCGACACTAAAATTGCCCCTGAACTAAAGGACGACGCATCTGACTTTCACGAGGAAGAAATAGATCTCTCACCGCACAATATCAACGACAGCCAGTTGCAGATGATGTTTGCCATCTGCCATCCTTCCATTCCGCCCGAAGCGCAAATCGGGCTGTCGCTTCGCATTCTGTGCGGCTTCGGCATTGAAGAAATTGCAGACGCATTTCTTACGAACAAAGAAACGGTCAACAAACGGCTCTTCCGAGCAAAAGAAAAACTCCGCGAAGAGAAAATCAAGATCGAGCTTCCGAGTCCGGCTGAAATTGATGAGCGGTTAGAAACGGTTCTGAGAACAATTTATTTGCTTTTCAACGAAGGGTATTATTCAACAAGCAATAACACAACGCTGCGCAAAGACCTTTGTCTTGAAGCGATGCGGCTTTGCACCATGCTTGTCGAAAACGAAAGCACGAACAAGCCGGAAGTGAACGCATTGCTTTCGCTGATGTGCTTTCATGCTTCTCGGTTTGAAGCGAGAATAGACCGCAACGGTGAGCTTGTATTGTATGAAGACCAGGATATGAGTCTTTGGAATTCCGAATTGATAAGTCGCGGCGGATTTTTTCTGAATCGTTCGGCAAGCGGCAATAAACTTTCGAAATATCATCTGGAAGCCGCTATCGCGTATTGGCATACGCAAAAAGCGGACACTCAAGAAAAATGGGAAAATATTTTGCAGCTCTACAATCAGTTGCTGCAACTAGAATACTCCCCGATTGCCGCACTCAACAGAACCTTCGCACTTTCCAAAGCAAACGGAAAGCAGGAAGCAATTGCGGAAGCCGAAAAATTGAGGCAGACAGAGAATCAATTTTACTTTGTCCTACTCGGAGAACTCTATACGGATATTGATAATCAAAAAGCAAAGCAATATTTTCAAAAAGCACTATCGCTTGCAAGGACACAAACAGATAAACGAGCAATTCAAAAGAAGATTGAGAAACTGTAACTAGCCGCAAAAAACACAAACGGGGAGTTGCAATTCAAGACGAATTTTCTTTACTTGCATCACAATTTCAAGCTCACTTCTGGAGGATCAAACATGAGAGCTATAATGTATGCCTGGATCGTCCTACTCTCCTCTTTTCTATTCCTTTCCTGCGCATCAAGCCCTTTCATCAACTTAGACAGCCTTAAATCGGAGTTAAATCTCGCCGACTTCCCCGCCCAGAAAGATTACCCGAACGACGATGCAGTTATTCTCTCAGAGGTCCATGATGTTCATGCAATCCTTAATGAAGAGTATCATCTCGTCACTGTTGAAAACACCACTAAGCTGATCAAGCTTTTTAAAAACATTGACAATTACGCTTCAATCGAGATCCCGATTTACAACGGCCAAACCCTTCAGTCCATATCCGCAAGAACGATCAAACCGGACGGCTCAACAATCGAATTGAAGCAAGAAGATTTCCATACAATTTCAGGCGATGAACAAGGATATATTTTTTATTCGGACAGGAAAAAAATCAAATTCACATTCCCGGCAATAGAAAAAAATTGCATTATTGAATACCATTACAGCGTTCACTCGAATTACCCGTTCATACAGGACGTTTGGGAAATCCAGAGCCGTCTCCCAAAACTTGAGAACATTTATACCTTAACCGTTCCTATCATACTCATCTCACCGGAATCAAAAGGCGGATACAACTGGACATGGAGATACAAATCGTACCATTTCTTGCTTGACCAACCGAGTGAACATCAAAACGTTACTCCCTCGCAAGCAACTCTTGATCAAACCGTTACGTTTTTCTGGAAAGAATCGAACATTGCTGCTTTTGAGCCGGACCCGATGATGCCGTCGTATGATAATTACCTCTCCTACGTGAAGTTTGCTCCATCAGAATGGAAAACATGGGACGATATTTCGGAGTGGTACAACAAGTATCATTTCAAAGATCAGTTGGTCATCACAAACGAAATTTCAAACGAGGCAAAGGAATTGACTGCCGGTTGTACTACAGAGGTGGAAAAGGTAAAGAAGGTGTATGCATTTATTCAGACTCTTCGTTACGTGGCAATCGAGATCGGGCAGGGGGGATATACACCGTCTGAGCCGCAAAAAGTCCTCGAAAGAAAATACGGAGATTGTAAGGACAAATCCATTTTGCTCATCAGCCTTCTGCGGAGCCTCGGCATTGACGCAAAGCCCGCGCTTGTTCTCACAGAAAACGAAGGAACGATTGATCCTAATTTCCCTTGCTGGGAATTCAATCACATGATTGTTCGAGCAAAAACAAGCGACGGCGCGGAGTACTGGATGGATCCCACGGTAAATCATTGTCCGCTCGGCGAAGTACCCTACGCCGATGAAGGTGTGAACGCACTGGTTATTAACGATGACGGCACATCGCAATTCGGACCGATTCCCAGCAGCTCATACAAGAACAACCTTCAGGATATCACCATGAAAGTCTCCCTTGCTTCCCAAAAAGAGATTGATTATGACATCACCATAAAATTTCAGGGAGAAGAAAATTTCCGCGCCCGTTCGTATCTCAACGAGATGACACACGACGAGGTTGTCAAGTTCTGCAAATCGCTCGTTGCCGATAACTATCTCGACGCTGAGGTAACGGATTATTCAATGAGCGACCTTAATACTGTCGATTCAGCCTTTGTGTTCAACTTCAAACTCAAAGTCCCCAATGGAATAGAGAAGCAGGGCGATTTGGTTCTTCTCAATGTTGACCCGCTCAGATTACCCGGGAATTGGAATTGGCTTGCCAGAGATAAACGAACCTATGACATTGAATTCGATTACCCCCGGACTGTAAATAAAACGATTGAACTGAACTTCCCCAAAGATGTATATGAGATTCGGACGCTGCCGAATAACATCGAATTAACACAGAAGGGACTTTATTTTTCGGAGACGGAGCATGCCGGTGAAAACGGGCATGTAACGATTAAAAAGTCGTTTTCGATACTCTGGAAATATTTTAAGGCAAACCACTTCAGGGAATTGAAGAACTTTGCCGAATCAATGCGGAAAGCATCGCTCGAAGACATTATCCTCACAACGAAATAATCTCATAGACGCTTCACGAATTTCTCAAGATAGTCCAGCGCCCCCGCAATTGCTCCTTCCTTGACAGGCATGGGCAGCGTTACAGCGCCGACTCTTTCCGGCAAAACGAAACGGACGGTTCCCGCAACTGATTTTTTATCGTTTCGCATCGTTTCAATCAACTTCGCAGCGGAAAAAGAAAATCCGAGCGACCGGGGCACCGGCACTGCAGCCACCACCTCTTCGATACGCCGAACATCTTCCGCGCTGATCATTTTCAGCCGGGATGCAAGAAACGTTTCCGCAACCATGCCGAGAAGGATCGCCTCGCCGTGTTTTAAGGAGCGGTAATGCCCTGCCTGTTCAAGCGCGTGCCCGACCGTGTGACCGAAATTCAGAATTGCGCGCATGTTCTCCTCTTTCTCATCGCGCGAAACGACGAACGCTTTCAACTCGCAGCATCGTGCAACAACGTTCGCAACAACGGTTGGCTCCATCGCGAGAATGTTCGTTAAATTTTTTCGAACATACTCAAAAAATCTTTTATCGAGAATAATGCCGTATTTGATCACTTCACCGATTCCGCACACGCGCTCGCGCTGCGGCAGCGATTGCAGCATTTCCGTATCGGCAAGAACGCTGAGCGGCTGGTAAAAGGCGCCGATCATATTTTTGCCGAGCGGATGATTGATGCCGACTTTCCCGCCGACGGAACTGTCCACCTGAGCCAGTAAGGTCGTCGGCATTTGCATGAAGTTCACGCCGCGCTGGTATGTTGCTGCAATGAAGCCCGCAAGGTCGCCCACGACTCCGCCGCCAAGCGCAACAATCGTTGCTTTTCTTCCGATCCGGTGGTGCAATAACTCTGTGTACATGGCTCCAGCTCTCTGCAAGCTTTTCTGGCTTTCACCCGGAGGAATCACAATCGAAAAAACAGCGAAGCCGGCTCGCTCCAGGCTGCGCCGCACGTCGTCAAGATAAAGACGCGCAACAATTGTGTCGGTGACGATAACAAGGTGACGGGGAAGATGAAACCGTTGCAGAAATTTCCCCGCGGAATTTCGAATACCCGCTCCGATGCAGATCGGGTAACTGCGCTTGCCGAGTGAAACAGTGATTGTCTTCATATTATTCTTCCAGACTGCCGCGAAGTTTTTGAACGATGGTGTCAATTGTCAAGCCGATTTTTTTATCATCGGTCTGCATGATGAAGTGCGCCTGTTCGTAGTACGCGGAGCGCTGAGCAAGCAATTCGGCGATTCGCGCTTTCAACTGTTCATCATCCATCAACACACCCTCAGGTGTGCGCAGCAGCGGACGGTCCCCCTTCGGCCGCAAGCGGCGGTAAATCTGGACCGCATCCGCTTTGAGATAAATGAGGATGCCATGCTGTTTCACCGCATCGAGGGTGGGCTGGTGAACAATGGTACCACCGCCGAGCGAGACGACGATGTGCGCTCGCTCCAACAATTCGGTAAGGAGTGTCCGCTCCACGGCACGGAAGTAAGCCTCGCCTTTGTCTGAAAAAATCTTTTCGATCTTTTTATGCTCGCTCGCCTCGATCAGCGCATCGAGGTCAATGAATTCGTAGCCCAGCGTGTTGGCAAGAATCGGCCCGATGGTGCTCTTCCCGCTTCCCATAAAGCCGGCTAAAAAAACGATTGATTTTTTCTCGTTGTTGTTTGCCACAAATGTTCATTGAACAATGTTCAACGCTCGATTCTCAATTTTACCAGCGGCTCAAGCACATTAACCACAAACAATCCCGACAGCACGCATACGGTTCCGGCAATGTCGAGCGCCGTTACCGCTTCATTTAAAAAAATCAAGCCGAGCGCAATGGCAATAACGGGAACAAGAAACGCCACCATCGAAAGCTTCACCGCGTCCACCCGCTTCAGCAGCCACATGTAAGCGACAAAGCCGAACGCCGACGAGAGCAAGCTCAAAAAAAGCAGAACAGAAATTGATTCGAACGAAACGATAAAGCGCACGGGCTGATCGAACAACGCACTGGCAGCGATGAGCGTCCCGCCGCCGAAGAGCATCATCACGGCAATCAAAACAACAGAATGATACGACGCACCGAACCGTTTCGCAACAACCATGGCTAATCCTGTGAATACCGCCGCAATGAAGACCAGAGTGTCTGCGAGAAGCGAGCGCTCACTGCCCGCCGTCATCTTCTGAGAAAAAATAATCACAACGCCGATGAAGCCGACGATCAAGCCGAGAATTTTCGCCGTCGTCATCTTCTCATTCTTCAAGAAAAAATAGGAAAAGAGCGCCACGAAAAAAGGATTGGTGCCGTTCAATACCGATGCCATGCCCGACGATGTGTACTGCACGCCCCAGAAGACCATCGCATACGGGATCGCAATCCATAACAAACCGACATAAAAAAGAAATTTCCACTCACTGAACTTCTTCGGCAAAGGAACGCGCTGCACTTTCAATACTCCGAACAACGCTGCGGCGCCGAGAACATTCCTGAGACCAGCAATCAACATCGGAGAAAAGCTGCGGAGCGCAACAACGTACAATGTCCACGTCACGCCCCAGATGATCGCCATCAGGAAAAACAATGAACGATACAGCGTTCGGTTATGTTGCATGTTTGGCTTGAGTCGCGAACCCTATTGAGTGTTGAAAATTGAATAATGACCAT
>JAGWND010000176.1 GCA_028873075.1 Bacteroidota bacterium | reverse complement strand
GATTTGTGAAGGATACTTTCATTACACGATGGTGCACCTGAATAACGGACGGGCGGCAGAAATTCCAGATTGGATCGTAAAGAAATATTCGATATGAGAGAATTTTTTTGAACTGAAGGTGGGATCGAAACGCGTAGGTCGAAGCGTCGCTTCGACCTACAAAATAATTCTGAGCTGGCGGTCGGATTTGAACCGACGACCTGCGGTTTACGAAACCGCTGCTCTACCGCTGAGCTACGCCAGCACTTCACTCTCATTTTTTACTTTGAACCGACGTCCCGACTTAGCCGGGATTACGAAACCGTTGCTCTACCGCTGAGCAGAGTTTATCCCGCATGGCGGGACCAGCAAAAAAGTGAATAAAAGATACTAAAACGCTGAAGGGAAAGCAAGATTATTTGGCGATAGGAAAAATGTCTGACAGCGCTGTTTGTGGCAAAGCCATTCCTTTGGAACTATCTGCTTCACGCTTTCGTCCGCTTTAGCCGTCAGCTTCAGGTACTCATCCACGCCTTTGGCGTGGAATCTTCTTCTGCAATGACATCCTTTGTTATTCGTGGCCGTGGTTCGACGGAGTTTATCCCGCAAGGCGGGGCTCATCACGACAGCCGCCCTGAGCGAAGCCGAAGGGCGGAAAAACCTCTTTCTCCTCGATGTCATTAGTAGCACGTTGTTAGGCTGCCCTCCCTGCATGCAGCAGTAGTAATCAGACGGTTGCCAGCACTTGCTTCAGCAGCGATATCTGTCCTGCATGATACAGGTTGTGCTGTGTAACACCGATGAACTGAGTGTACGCCGTGTACGGGACATCCGGGACGAGCGGCTCGTCGAGCCGCTCTGCAGGAAATGCGCGCACCGCTTCCCGGAGCTGCCGATTCAACCGGCGGAGTGTTTCCACAGCTTGCTGCCAGTTTTCGGCCGTCGCCTGCGGACATGAAGGCCAATCCTCTTCCGGCGTGAGCCGGCGCCCATCTCCCGCCAGTCTGCGCAGAACGAGAGCGTAATCGCTGCCGATGTGCAGGACGAGTTCCCAAATGCTGTGTGCACCTGGGATTGGATGGCTGCCGGCTTGCTCAGCCGACACGCCTGCAAGGGCTTCGAGTACAGAAGGTCCGTGCCATGCCTCACCCTCGAGCACCAGCCGAAGCTGCTCCTCCAGCCGCATTATCTCGCTTGCCATCACGCTCACTCACCTTTCTGATTTGTTTAGTTCTCAACATAATTGAGTCTCACTTGAGTTTTTTTACTCCACTTGTTTCGTGCGCCGTTTTTCACCGCCCGCTGACTAAGGATTAAGCGGAACGCCCGAACAGGAAATTATTTTTTTACTTCTCACTTGTGGGGCGTTGTTTGCAACATCCGCCTTTGGCGGGACTTTTAACTTAGTAAAGAGGTTAGAGAAAGGATCACGATAGTTGTTTTCATGTTCATGTTCCTGCTATAAGCTGACAGCGACCTTAGAACCTTGCAGCTAAACGGCGTAAACCGTGCTTGCCGGCAGGCTGCCAAAAGCTCGTCAAGCATGTCATGTCAGCCTCTGGCTGACAATTTTCTGTAAACCTGAGTGTATTAATGTGTATCTTTTTCACAACAACGTCAATACTCCTTCTCAACTTTTTCTTTCCGCAAATGCAACTCCCCGTGCCGCAAAAAATAAACAGCTTGGACTCCGCTCCGAAAAGCGGGGTCCAGTAGTATTACAGCTCGATGGGCTTGAATCAAAAACGAATGTCATGGTACGCTAAAGCGTGCCATCCAGTGCTCAAATTTCTAAATTCCGGTTGGAGTTTATCCCACAAAAGGGGACCGGAATGACGCTGAAGCGAAACTAAAACGTTGCCAATGTCTGACAGCCGGTCAACGGCTCTGCAGGTCGTAAACCCGTAGAGAAAACGCCGTCAGACATCTTTTTTTACAGAGGCTCTAACCGAGCAGTAAAGTGCCGCAGTTGCGGCGCTTCGTACGTGATGCGATAGCCGTGGAGATCTTCTCTTCTTTTGAAAACGTCAATCACACATTCGCTCACGTAATCAATATGGCTTTGAGTGTACACCCGGCGCGGAATTGCCAGGCGAACCAGCTCCATCGGCGGTGAGATCAGCTTTCCTTCTGCATCATATTTCCCGAACATCACGCTGCCGATTTCTACGCTGCGAATGCCCGCCGACCGGTACAACTCGCAAACAATCGCCTGCCCCGGATATTGATGCACCGGAATGTGCGAAGCAAATCGTCTCGCGTCCAAATAAATTGCATGTCCTCCCGGAGGCTGAAGAATCGGTACACTGGCGCTCGTCAATTTCTCGCCAAGGTATTCAATCGAGCGCAAGCGGTACATCAAATAATGTTCATCGAGCACTTCTGTCAATCCTTGCGCAATCGCTTCAAGATCGCGTCCTGCCAAACCGCCGTAGGTTGAAAATCCTTCCGTGATGATCAGAAGATTACGCGCTTTTGTTGCAAGCTCGTCATCGTTCAAAGCAAGAAAGCCCCCCATGTTCACGATGGCATCTTTCTTTGCGCTCATCGTGCAGCCGTCGGCGTATGAAAACATTTCCTGCACAATTTCTTTCGGCGTCTTGTTCTCGTATCCTTTTTCCCGTTTCTTGATGAAGAAGGCATTTTCAGCAAACCTGCACGCATCGAGAAACAGCGGGATGTGGTAGTTGCTCAGAAGCTTTTTTGTCTCCCGGATATTTTCCATCGAAACCGGCTGGCCGCCGCCGGAATTATTCGTGACCGTAATCATGCACAACGGGATATTGGCGGCGCCTTTTTCCCGGATAAACTGCTCGAGTGCGTGAAGGTTCATGTTCCCTTTGAACGGGGCAACAACATCCGGATGAACTCCTTCTTCCGTTGGAAAATCAAAAGCTTCGGCACCGGAGAACTCGACATTTGCCCGCGTCGTATCGAAGTGTGTGTTGTTCGGAATAAATCTTCCTTTCTCGCCGACGATTGAAAAAAGAATGCGCTCCGCCGCCCTTCCCTGATGAGTCGGAATAATATACTTGAAGCGGGTAATATCTTTCACCGTATTTTCAAAGCGATAAAAACTTCTTGCACCTGCGTACGACTCATCGCCATCCATCATTCCCGCCCACTGTTTCGCGCTCATAGCGGCAGTTCCGCTGTCGGTCAGCAAATCTATCAACACATCGTCAGCGTTGATCATAAACGGATTGTATCCCGCATTGCGGAGAATTGCCGTTCGTTCCTCGACAGTTGTAAAATGAATCGGCTCGACAGATTTTATCTTGAACGGCTCGATGATCGTTTTCATGGCGTCTCCTTGAAACGATAACATCTTTTTCAACGATGTCATCGTTAGTGTTGAAGCGACCGAGTAATTTTGATCGCGTTTTCGATGTGATTTTTTATCCGCGCTTCGTAATGAAGCGCGCCGCGGATGACTCCATCCCGGTCAATAACATACGTGATGCGTTTGGCAGCAAGTCCGCTGAACCACACCGCATCGTACAACCTTGCAATCTTCTTCTCCGTGTCGGCGATCAGCGGAAACGAAATGCCGCATGATTTTGCAAAGCGCTGATGCGACTCTAACGAATCGAAGCTGACGCCGAAGACCTTCGTCTGTAACAACGCCAACTCGTCGGAACGATCGCGGAATGTTCTCGCTTCAACCGTGCAGCCGCTGGTAAAATCTTTGGGATAAAAATAGAGAATAACATTGAAACGATCTTTGAAATCGGAAAGTTTGAAATGCCCGCCGTCGGAAAGTGACGCTTCGAAATCCGGTGCGATGGTATTTATCTGAAGCATGATTGTGCTGCTTTTTCAAAAAAGCTTCCTTGTACTTTCGCGGCCCCCTCTCTGCTTTTCCTCCTTTCATGGGGAGAAGATTGGTTCCCCCCTAAAAGGAGAGGGCTAGGGAGGGATCATTTTTGGAACAGAAAGGTTTTCTACGAAAATACGTCCGCTACTTTTTTTCTTGGTGCAGGAGTTATTCGCTCTCGTACTGTATCAACGAAAAAATATTGTGCTGCGATAGCCGTTTGCGCGGATTCAAAAAAGAAAGCTCGATGATAAATCCCAAGCTTACGATCGTTCCGCCGAGGCGTTCAACAAGCCTGCACGCCGCTTCGATCGTTCCGCCTGTAGCGAGCAGGTCGTCGTGCATCAACACGCGGTCGCCTTTGTGGATTGCATCGCTGTGAATTTCCATCGCATCGGTCCCGTATTCAAGCTGGTACTCCTCCCGAATTTTTTCCGCCGGCAGTTTCCCGGGCTTTCGCACAGGAACAAATCCCGCGCCGAGTTTGTACGCAAGAAGTCCGCCGATAATAAAACCACGCGACTCAATGCCGACAACTTTATCTATCTTCTTCCCCTGATAATGGTCCGCCAATTGATCTGCGCAATACCGAAGCGCTTGCTCATTCTTCAACAACGTTGTAACATCGCGGAACATGATTCCCTTCTTCGGAAAATCGGGAACGGTTCGAATAAAAGCTTCAAGATTCATTTTCTGTTTTTTTCCTTCACTACCAGCCTATCTTTTCTTTGTTCAGAAATGCCGCGATACCTTTGCGGCAATCTTCAGACATCCTCGTTACAGCGTTGACGTTTGCAGCGTAGTCCAGCATATCGCTGAGAGTTTTTCCGTCCACATTGGCAAACATCTCCTTGATCAATCCCATCGAGGTCAGGCTCGAATTCTTGCATAACGATTCTGCAATTGTTTGTACTTCTTGCGATAGCTTCGCTGACGTAACCGCTTCGTTGACAAGCCCCAACTCTTTCGCCTCACGCGCAGAAATAATCTCGCCGCGCAAAACCAAATTCCGTGCTTTTCCTTCCCCGATGCGGCGGACCAAAAATGTCAGCACAATCGCGGGGATAAAGCCGATTTTCACTTCCGTGTAACCGAATGTCGCTTCTTCCGATGCCACGACGATGTCGCACGCAGTGGCAAGCCCGCAGCCGCCGGCGATTGCAGGTCCCTGAACTTTCGCAATAATCGGCTTTCGCATGGAATACATCGTCTGAAAAAGCCGCATCAGATTTTTCGAGTCCTCAAGATTTTCTTCGAAGTTGTACGACGACATGCGCTGAAGATAATCGAGATCGGCACCGGCACAAAAAACGTTTCCGTTCGCCTCAAGAATGACGACTTTCGCCGCCGCATCTTTCGATGCGGCAACAAACGCGTGCGTTAATTCCTGAACGAACTCGTCATCGAGCGCATTGCGTTTTTCCGGGCGATTCAGTGTGATGGTGCAGATCCGTTCCCCGACGGAATAAAGAAGGCGGGTGTAATTCATACGGTCGCGTTCATGGTGAAATGTTCCGTGCTACCCACGGCGATGTTCCACAAGGAAAATAGCCAAAATGATTTCGAGAAGCAATGTATAAAAAAAATCCCCGCAGCAATTTTTTCGCTGCAGGGATTTTTCTGTGGCTTCCCTCCCGATTGAAAATCCTTGAGGGACTGCTTACACGTCGTAGTAAAGATGAAACTCGTACGGGTTCGGACGCAACGACACCGGCTTCACTTCCCTCGTCAACTTGTAATTGATCCACGTTTCAATGACATCCTCTGTGAACACGTTTCCTTTCATCAGAAAATCATGATCCTTTTCGAGCGCATTCAATGCGATGTCCAAAGAACCGGGTGCAGACGGAACGTTTTGCAGTTCCTCAGGGCTCAGATCGTAAATATCTTTATCAAGAGGTTCGCCCGGATCAATTTTGTTCAGAATTCCGTCCACGCCTGCCATCATCATTGCCGAGAATGCGAGGTACGGGTTGCAGGAAGGATCGGGCGTGCGGAATTCAATACGCTTCGCTTTCGGGCTCTGTGAGTACACGGGGATACGCACCGCCGCGCTTCGGTTGCGTTGTGAATAAGCAAGATTCACGGGGGCTTCAAATCCGGGAACAAGCCGTTTGTACGAATTCGTTGTCGGATTGGTGATTGCGCAAAGCGCCGGAGCATGTTTCAAAATTCCGCCGATGTAGTACAGTCCCAGCTCGCTCATGTTCGCGTAGCCGTTTCCGAAGAAGAGCGGCTTGCCGTTTTTCCACAAGCTTTGATGGACGTGCATGCCGGAACCGTTGTCGCCAAATACCGGTTTCGGCATGAACGTAACGGTTTTGTTGTGAAGACGCGCCGTGTTCTTGATGATATATTTGAACAACAGTAAACCGTCGGCGGCTGAGACCAGCGGGGCAAAACGCAAATCAATTTCAGATTGACCGGCGCACGCCACTTCATGATGCTGCGCCTCGACATGAAGACCGGCGTTAATAAGATTTTGCGCCATCTCATTCCGCAAATTCATTATCGAGTCTGTCGGCGGAACGGGAAAATATCCCTCTTTGTAGCGCGGCTTGTAACCGAGATTCGGCTTTTCATCTCTTCCCGAATTCCACTTCCCTTCCACAGAATCAACATGGTAATAACTTTCCCTTTCATTAGAATCGAAACGGACATCATCGAAAATAAAAAATTCCGCTTCGGGACCGAAGTATGCCGTGTCGGCAATGCCGGTTTGCCGAAGATACGCTTCGGCTTTTTGAGCGATGCTTCGGGGACAGCGCTCGTATTTTTCTTTTGTCAACGGTTCATAGACATCGCAGACGAGGCTGATTGTCGGAATTGTAATGAACGGATCAACCAGCACGGTTTTGGGATCGGGCATAATCAACATATCGCTTTCGTGGATGGATTTCCACCCGCGGATGCTGGAACCGTCGAACCCGAAGCCGTCTTCAAATGAATCGCGCGACAATTCATAGACCGGCACCGTGAAGTGCTGCCATTGCCCCGGAAAATCCATGAACTTAAAATCAATCATCTTGACATCGTTGTCTTTAATAATCTTAAAGACGTTGTCAATTGTGTCCGGCGTTCGTTTAGCCATAAAGTATCCTTTCAAAAAATTATGATGGGGTTAATGATGTTATGTTTTTTCTTTGTGGGCATCCATCCCTTTGGGACTCCGTGCAAGTTTCAGCCGCAGCGTTTCTTTTGAAGTGGAAAGAACAACGCTTGTTCGTGTTTGAACAACGCCGTTCCACGCTTGGATTTTCGAAAGCAATCTTTCGAGCGAAGAAGTGTCTTCCGTGCGAACTTTGAGCAAGTGCGTTCCCTCCCCGGTGATCGAATGAACTTCCAAGACTTCCTCGTTCGCACTCGTATGCTCTAAAAAAGCGGAATAATGTTTCGAAGAATCAACCGTCACCGTTATAAACGCCGTGATATCTTTCCCGATTTTTTTCGGATCAACATGAGCGTAGTAGCCGAGAATCACACCGCCTTCTTCCAACTTTCGAAGGCGCTCGCTCACCGATGGAATGGAAAGCCCTACGGCTTCTGCCAAGTCATTCCTCCGCGTGCGTCCTTTTCTCTGAAGAATTTCTACGAGCGTAGTATCAATATCGTCCATGAAAGTTATTCCGTAGTTGACCTAATAAAATTAGGATAAATAATTTTATACTTAAAAAGATAAGGCGTTACTGGGAAAATGTC
>JAGWND010000175.1 GCA_028873075.1 Bacteroidota bacterium | reverse complement strand
CGGCGGATTGCCTTTAGGTGCCATCTTAGGCTCAAACAAAGTTGCCGATGTCTGGACGTATGGTGTTCACGGAACCACCTTCGGGGGAAACCCCGTTGCATGCGCCGCAGGACTGGCTGTGCTCTGTGCCGTTTCGTCTCCGGAAATGCAAGCTCATATTAACGCGATATCCGAATACCTCTTTTCTAAGCTGCGAGATTTTCAGAAAAAGTACCCTGTGATAAAAGAAGTTCGCGGTATGGGACTAATGATCGGCATTGAGTTGCATAGCGAAAGCGCGCCTGTTGTTGATGCAATGTTGGCAAAAGGCGTTCTCGCGAACGCTACCGCTTCGACCGTAGTGCGAATTTTGCCCCCCTTCATTCTTTCGGAAAAAGAAGCGGATGAGTTTTTGCAGATTTTTGAAGAAGTACTCAGTACAAAGGCTGACTGAAGGCTGCTGCCAGTGATTGTGTAATTTTGCCCCTTTAAAAGCTTTTTCTTACTCTTTGCAAACTTAGCTTGACATTAGAAATAGCCCAACCTATATTTGTACAACCGTATTAAGCTTTTGTTAAGCTTTCGTTAATAAACGGCTAACTACATACACAAACATTAGTGGAGGTTTTTATGAAGAAGTTACTGGCAGTAGTGGTCGCAGGTTTATTGTTGAGCAGCATTGCTTTTGCTCAGGATGTTACTCCGGCACAAAAAGCCGGTGCTAAGTCGCTCAATTTTACATTCGGTGGTTTAGGAGCGTTCGGGTTAAGAGGGACAGGTCCCGCGGCAGGTATTGGCGCTTCTTATTTTTTGAGCGATAACGCTGCTGTGCGTGCAGGATTGCAGGTAGCCATTAACAGCACTTCAACGCCTTCAAATCTTACAACCGGTGGAACAGATGGCAGCACGTCGCAGTTCCTTCTCGGCGTTTCAGCAGATTATTTGATGTATATGAATGCCGGGAGGGTACGTCCTTATTTAGGCGCAGGATTAAATTTTGCTACTTCATCATTCGACAATAAACCGGTTGATAAGCGTGGATTTGATGAACAAAAAGGACTGGATGCTAATGGTAATCCGACCGGTACAATTTTTGGCTTAGGCGGCATTGTCGGAGCCGAATTTTTCGTATACTCGGAGATTAGCTTATCGGCTGAATATCAACTTAATCTTATCAGTATCATGTCTGCATCAGATGTTCAAACAACTGTTGGTAATACAACCACCACAGCCAAAGGCGGTAGCGCAACTAATGTTCTTGGTTTCGGTGCTGCCGGTGCGACACTGCACATTTACTTCTAAACTTTGAAATTCTTGTATAAAGAAAGGCGTCTTGAAAAACAGGACGCCTTTTTTTTGCTCGGACGCTGAAGCGCGAAAAATTTATAGATTGATTCTCTTGGTGTATCGGTGACTTTGCGGCAGTCCCATTCGTGGTGAGTAAAATTTTTTTTTCGTATATTCTTTCATGCAAATGTCCAAAGGACCCCTTGCGGAGAAAACCGACTTTCTTGTCATCGGCAGCGGCATTGCCGGGTTATATTTTGCGCTCAAAGCAGCAGAGACGGGAACAGTTGCAATCATCACAAAAAAGGAGGAAGCGGAATCTAATACCAACTATGCTCAAGGCGGGATCGCTTCTGTCATGTCCGCGGACGATTCGTTCGACTCACACATTGCCGACACGCTGAATGCCGGCGCCGGATTGTGTCACCGCGACGCGGTTGAAGCGATTGTTCGCGAAGGACCGGAACGAATCGGCGAATTGCTTGCGCTTGGCGTAGAATTCACGATGAAAAATAACCGTCTTGATCTTGGACGGGAAGGGGGGCATTCGAAACACCGCATCGTTCACGTTGCCGATCTCACAGGACGTGAAGTCGAGCGTGCGCTTCTTTCCCGCATCAATGAGCATCCGAATATTCAAGTCTTTGAAAACCATGCAGCAATTGATCTGATTACTGAACATCATCTTGTGAATACCGGCAAAGCCGAACAGGATCAGAACACGCACTGCTGGGGTGCCTATGTTCTTGATGTAAAGTCGAATACCGTAAAAATATTTCTTTCGTCCGTAACCATGCTTGCTACGGGTGGGGCGGGACAAGTTTATTTGCATACCACCAATCCGCTTATCGCTACCGGGGACGGCGTTGCAATGGCTTATCGTGCGGGAGCAAGAATAGGAAATATGGAGTTTATCCAATTTCATCCAACAACATTGTTTAATTCAGGGTCGCCTTCCTTTCTTATTTCCGAAGCAGTTCGTGGTTTCGGGGGAATTCTTCGCACACGAAGCGGAGAAGACTTTATGAAGAGGTATGATTCCCGCGGCTCGCTTGCACCGCGCGACATCGTTGCCCGCGCGATTGATTCGGAACTGAAACGTAGCGGTGATGAATGTGTTTTTTTGGATGTTACTCAACTTCAAGCAAGCGAAGTAAAATCCCATTTTCCAAATATTTATCATCGCTGTCTCGATTTCAATATTGATATTACAACAACATGGATTCCGGTTGTACCGGCGGCACATTATTCCTGCGGAGGAGTTGTTACCGACCTCTTCGGTTCAACTTCTATCATCGGCCTTTTTGCGTGCGGTGAAGTAAGCATGACCGGAGTTCACGGCGCAAATCGTTTGGCAAGCAATTCGTTGTTAGAGGCACTCGTTTTTTCAACGCGTGCCGCGGAGCATATTAAAAAGCGAAAAAACTTTTCTGTTGTTCCTGAAATTCAGGAATGGGATGAAAGCGGAACAATGAATGCGGACGAATGGGTTTTAATAGCGCACGATAGAAAAGAAATTCAACAGATTATGTGGGATTATGTCGGAATTGTGAGATCGAATCACCGGCTGGAACGGGCGAACAGGAGGATACAACTGATTCTCGAAGAGGTTTCTGACTTTTACAAACGAACGGTGGTTACGGAAGGATTGATCGAGCTCCGCAACCTTGCTCGAACTGCAGAGTTGATCATTCGTTCTGCATTGCAGAGAAAAGAAAGCCGGGGGCTTCATTTCACGACCGATTATCCCCAAAGAAATGATATCGAATGGTCGAAAGATACCATTATAAATTCTTTATAATCAATGGAAAAAATAAACTTACTTAATGATAAACCGCGCTGTGCCTGCGGTATTTTTGGTATTTTTGGCCATCCACAAGCTTCGCTTTTCACATACTACGGACTCCATGCACTTCAACATCGCGGGCAAGAAGCAAGCGGTATTGTAGCATGTGAATTTGACGAAAATAAGAATAAACATCATTTCCATGCGGTTAAAGGTCTCGGTCTCGTCACGGATGTTTTTCGGGATTATCACGTTGTGCAGGACCAACTAAAAGGCACTTCGTCAATCGGACATAATCGCTATTCAACTGCAGGTTCTACCAACAATCGCGCTAATATTCAACCATTTACAGTCAATTATCGTAATGGAAATCTAGCTGTTGCTCACAACGGCAATCTCACAAATTTCCGCGCGCTGAGGACAGAGCTTCAGAACGAAGGGACAATTTTCCAAACGACTTCTGATAGCGAAATCATTTTGCATCTCACGGCGCGCAGCAGGCAGCTCAATCAAATTGACCAAATTAGAGAAGCACTCGAGAAAGTCGAGGGAGCATTTTCGATTATTATGCTGACCGATACTGCGTTGATCGCTGCGCGTGATCCGTACGGTTTTCGCCCCCTTGCGTTGGGAACAAAGGACGGCCGCTATGTCGTTGCCTCCGAAACATGTGCGTTCGACATAATCAATGCTACATACGTTCGCGACATCGAGCCGGGAGAAATTTTAGTAATTGACGAAGAAACGGCAGAACATCAATCGCCAAAATCGTATGCGCTCGCTAAAAAAGCTCGACGCCATCATTGCATTTTCGAATACATTTATTTTTCGAGGCCCGATAGCCAGGTTTTCGGTGAGAGCGTTGATAAGGTCCGCCGCAAGCTCGGCAAAGCACTCGCACAGGAAGCGCCGGCTCCTCAAAGCACCGACAGCAAACCGGCAATCGTTATCAGTGTTCCGGACTCTAGCAATACAGCAACACTCGGCTACGTTTCTGAATGCAACAAGTTAGGGCACAAGGCGAAGTTGGAAATAGGGTTGATTCGCAATCACTATGTGGGAAGAACGTTCATCCAGCCGGAACAGGGACAGCGGGAGATGAAAGTGAAAACGAAGTACAACACGGTGAAAGGAGTTTTGAAGGGGAGAATCGTCGTTGTCGTGGATGACTCCATCGTTCGGGGAACCACTTCAAAACAGTTGGTCAAGTTGTTGAAAGAAGCCGAACCAAAGGAAATCCATTTCAGAATCACTTCACCCCCGATAGTCAATCCCTGTCATTGGGGAATGGATTTTCCGAGCAAAGAGGAATTGATTGCAGTTCAGTGCAAGGAGGATGTGGAGAGAATCCGTCGCGAATTGGGCGTAGACAGTATTCATTATCTTTCGATAGAAAAAATGCTCGAGGCAGTTCCCTCGAACGAAGGCCGGCATTACTGCACAGCATGTTTCGGAGGCACGTTTCCAACCGCTGTCGAAGCTTCAACACAAAGCAAAGACGATCTCGAAGTATAATGGCA
Organism: Bacteroidota bacterium; assembly: GCA_028873075.1. Classification (GTDB taxonomy): domain Bacteria; phylum Bacteroidota; class Ignavibacteria; order UBA10030; family UBA8401; genus JAJYOI01. Next base: position 2,926 of record JAGWND010000175.1, on the reverse strand, counting down.
TTTGAAGAGAAATTGTGGACGATTTCCAACGCATTGAGCATCAGCAGAATTGTGTTGATGGTGCCCATTGTCATGCTGTTGTTCAGCGCAATTCCGTATCACCGCGAGTATGCGGTTCTCGTGATGCTGCTTGCACTGGCGACCGATGCCCTCGACGGATACTTCGCGCGCCGTCTTAACCAAGTAAGCGATATCGGCAAAATCATTGATCCGCTTGCGGACAAAATATCCGTCGGCGTTGTCATTATTTTGCTGACACTGTTCGGTGACGTTCAACTGTGGTACACGGCAATGGTGATTTGCCGCGACGTGTTGATATTCAGCGGAGGAATGTACATTAGAAAACGAACGGGTAAAGTATTATCGTCGAATATTTATGGAAAGATCACAGTCGTTCTTATCGCACTCACAATCATTTTTGCGCTCCTGCGTTACCCTGTATTTTACGACATTTTCTCCGTCGCAAAGTGGTCAAGCGTTGCTATGATGGTACTATCGTTTGCAAGCTATGTGCAGCGTTTTTTTTCGGTCGTCTCTACAGATACGAAATTGCTTCGCTACAAAGACACCAAGACACAAAAGATAATTTGAAAATATACTCTTCGTGCCTTTGTAACTTCACGGCAAAATAAACCACCATGAAATTTTTCGATGCCCAAACATTTTCACGCTTGAAAGAGGGACTTGCCAAGACCCGTGACGTGCTTGTAACGAAGGTGAATCGGCTCGTCACAGCGGGCAGCAAAGTTGATAAACAATTTCTCGATGCACTGGAAGAAATTCTTATCGGTGCCGATGTCGGTGTGGAGATGACTTCGGAAATTATCTCGAACATTCAGCAGCGGGTAAAAGACGAACGCTACGAAAATCAGGATGAATTGCAACGCATTATCGCCTCAGAAATTTCGAAAGCGTTCACGCATAGTGTCTCCGAAAGGAATTCTTCGGACAATGGGCAGCTGGCCGATCCGTTGTTCATTCCTCATGACGTGAAGCCGTACGTTATCATGATTGTCGGTGTGAACGGAGTAGGGAAGACGACGACGATCGGAAAGTTAGCCTACAATTACAAACAAGCGGGAAAGGATGTCGTCATCGGAGCGGCGGATACTTTTCGTGCAGCGGCAAATGAGCAGCTCGAAATTTGGGCTGAACGTGCGGGCGTGAAAATCATTCAGCAACTGCAAGGCTCCGACCCTGCAGCGGTTGCATTCGATACAATTCAATCGGCGCAGTCGCGCGGTGCCGACGTGGTAATTATTGATACGGCAGGGAGACTTCACACTAAAAGCAACCTGATGGAAGAACTCAAAAAAATCAAACGTGTGATGGACAAAAGCCTCTCCGGTGCACCGCATGAAGTGTTGCTCGTCATAGACGCTTCGACCGGACAAAACGGAATTCAGCAGGCGCGCCAGTTCCACTCGGCTGTCGGTATCACAGGCATTGCAGTGACAAAATTGGACGGCACAGCGAAAGGCGGAATTGTATTGAGCATCAGTAAGCTCTTGAACATTCCGGTGAGATATGTCGGCGTCGGCGAACAGATTGACGACTTGCAGCCGTTCAGCGCAGAAGCGTTCACCGCGGCATTATTCCAAGGAAACGTACACGTTGAAAGGCAATCACCATGAAGCTTTCATGGAAACAATTCGACCTGCATCTGCGTCACGCGTTCAGAATTTCCCGGGGCGTTGAGATTGTCGATCCGGTCATGATCGTTTCGTTTGAACATGACGGCATTGCCGGCTTCGGGGAAGCCTCACCGACTCCCCGCTACCACGAAACGATCGAAACTGTCGCCGCATTTTTGAAGCGAGTCGACCTTTCACGCTTTGATGATCCGTTCCAAACCGAAGATATTTTGCTCTATGTTCAATCGCTTACGCCGGTCGGATCACCCCTCGGGGAAAATACGAGCGCAAAGTGCGCCGTTGATATTGCACTCCATGATTGGATCGGAAAGAAGTTGAACGTTCCGCTGTACAAACTTCTCGGACTCGATAAATCGAAAACAGCGTTAAGCTCGTTTACGATCGGTATCGATTCTCCCGACATGCTCATCAAAAAAATTCGTGAAGCAGAAGAATATCCGGTGCTGAAAATCAAACTCGGGATGGAGAATGATAGGGAAACAATCAAAACGATTCGTTCGGCAACGGATAAAGTTCTGCGCGTAGACGCGAACGAAGGCTGGACAACGAAAGAGCTTGCACTCGAGCGCATTAAATGGCTTCAGGATGAAAATGTGGAATTTGTCGAACAGCCGATGCCGGCAGCGCAGCTTGACGATATGAAATGGCTACGCGCTAAAATTACAATGCCGCTCATCGCCGATGAAAACGTGATTGGTTTGCGCGATATTCCGAAATTAGGCGATGCGTTTGACGGCATCAACATCAAGTTGATGAAATGCACCGGTATCCGCGAAGCGGTTCGCATGATTCACACGGCACGCGCAATGAACATGAAAATTATGATGGGCTGTATGATCGAAACTGCCGTTGCAATTTCTGCCGCCGCGCATCTGTCGCCGCTGTTAGACTATGCGGATTTAGACGGGAACGTTTTGATTACCGATGATCCGTTTGATGGCGTGCGCAACGTGCGCGGCAAATTGGAACTGAACGACAAACCGGGATTGGGTGTTGTGCTAAGAAACTGATTCAAGTTCAGTAACACCCAGTGCCTGGTCTCGACATGTTGAAAGGCAACAAAAGAGAAGAGGATTATTGGATGAATGGATTAAATCGTCAATCCAACCATCCGCCGGTCCAATTATTCAATTTTGTTGCTCGAGACACGATTGTTTTTTAACACCAGGCGTAGCATCGGCACCGAAACCAACTTATGGCAGCGACAATCAACATATTACCCGAGCATCTCGCAAATAAAATTGCTGCGGGTGAAGTGGTTCAACGGCCCG
>JAGWND010000174.1 GCA_028873075.1 Bacteroidota bacterium | reverse complement strand
TACTTTGCCGTTACAGCATACAGCTATAACCCGACAAAAGGAATAGTTCCTCATGCGCTTGAAAGCTCTCCGCTTGTTCAGAAGATAAGGCCGCAATCACCGTTGAGCGGCCAACGGTTTTTCTCTGGTGCAGGTGATTCTTTGACCGTTACACACGCGGGAATTAGCGACGGCAGTGTTATTGCAAGTGTAACAGACCCTAGCACACTGACTGGCCACCAATACCAGGTCGGTTTTGATACAACAGGCGGCAGCACGACGTGGAAATTGACAGACGTTACCGCTAGTAAGGTTTTGATATCCGGTCAGGGACAAGCGGCTGCGGGAACAGTTCCCCCAGCGGTTGTAGTGGATGGAATAGCGATCCGCACATATGGTCCCCCTCCTGGAATGAAAGACTGGAGCGTCACTGGAACACGACATATAACCTGGGCGAATGCAAACTGGGGTGCAGAAGGCTTCAACGGCGCCATAGGAAATGCTTATGACCAGTGGTTTTCAAGCTCAACAGTAACGTACGATAAATTGAAAAACGTTGAAATCAGATTTGCCATTACTGATACTGCCGGCATTTTTGATGCCAATGATCCTAATGCTTCGTTTGGTTACCGGTATTTACGTGCTGCAAGTTCACCTCCGGCACAGCCATCGTTTGCTCAGTATATTGTAAACCCGACAGGGGGATACGCATTCCAGGATTACAAGAAATCAATGCCTTTAGCGGCGTATGATATCGAAGCGAATCCACCCCGGCGATTAATGGTAGGGTTCCTTGAAAACAACAAAGTCAATGGTTTGGTAGACGGCCATTATTGGCCTCCATATTATGGCGATCCGGTTCACGGAGATAATATTGCCAGCACTGGCCCGCGCTAGTGGCTCTTTATTTTTGATGATAATTACAGTGAAACGCCTGACGCGGCATTGGAGACAGATATTCTCGACAATACACTTCCTGTTATGTGGTTTGCTACAATTACTCGACGTGACGCAAAGGCATGGACGGGTACTTCTTCTCCATCGTGGACGTTTACAATTCTTGCGAATCATATCAACACTGTGAGCGATAAATTCGCGTTCACTTCAGCTGCCCCGACCCAGAGCAAGGCAAACCAGATTGCGGACGTGGCGAAGATCAACGTCTTCCCGAATCCGTATTTTGGATTTAACAAGCTTGAATCGGATAAATATACCCGCTTTGTGCGGTTTACACATTTGCCGCAAAAGGCAACAATACGCATTTACAACTTAGCCGGCATTCTTGTTCGAACACTGCAAAAGAACAGCACTGCTCAGTTCCAAGATTGGGATCTCTTGAATGAGTATCAGCTTCCTGTTGCAGCGGGCATGTATATTGCGTATATAGATTTGCCTGATCTTGGTCAGACAAAAACATTGAAGCTGGCAATTATTCCGGAACAACAGTTCCTCGATCACTATTGAGAGTCCGGAACTAGCTATGGAAACGAAAATGTTGATCGTCCCTTTAATTTCAACGATAAGGAGAAATTTTATGTATATCACAGCAAGGCGGTTGGCGAGTTTCCTCGTGTTGGGCAGCCTCATGTGCCTGTCTGCCATTGCAGGAAACATTAATCGCACAGGTACTGCCGGAGCGCAGGAGCTTCTTATTCCTGTCGGAGCGAGAGGCGTTGCGCTCGGCGGCAGCAACGTAGCATTTGTTAACGGTGTTGATGCAATCTATTGGAACCCTGCCGGCTTGGCGCGGTCAAGCTTCGGCACTGAAGCGCAGTTTTCACACATGACGTATCTTGCAGATATCGGTGTTGAATACGGCGCTGTTGGCGTTACCGCAGAAGGCATCGGAACTTTCGGTGTGTCATTGAAATCATTAAACTTCGGGGATATTCCTGTGACGACCGAAGACAATCCTGACGGAACAGGGCAAACCTATTCTCCAACGTATGTGACGACCGGATTGTCTTATTCCCGTCTCTTGAGCGACCGTATTTCTATCGGTGCAACATTCAATCTCGTGAGCGAGTCCATCATGAGCACATCGGCAACGGGATTTTCTTTCGATGCCGGAGTGCAATACAGCGGACTTGGTGTTCCCGAATTGAAACTCGGCATCGTGGTAAAGAATGTCGGTCCTAACATCACCTACTCCGGATCGGATTTGCTCAGGCAAGGCTCTACGGTTGGAGATATCCGCGGTACCCAATGGTACAATGTGCAAGCTGCGGCATTCGAGCTTCCGTCCCAAATGGAAATTGCATTGGCGTACGATAAGAAACTTAATGAGATGAATGCCATCTCTATCTTTTCGGATTACGAGAACAATAACTACCAGGACGATATCTGGAAGTTTGGCGCCGAGTATTCCTTCAAGAGTTTGTTTTTTGTGCGCGGAGGATACAACCTCTCGCCAAACGCACCGAAAGATCCGACGGGAAAAGCTTCTGAACTCTATGATTACACGCTCGGTGCTGGAATCAACTATGATCTGGGCGGAGTGAACTTTACTCTTGACTACGCCTACCGGCATGTTGTCTTTATGAATGCAAACCAGGTCTTCACAGTGAAGCTTGGGTTCTGAAGTCTCTTTGGCTACAATCAAAAGGGAACTCCCGATTTGCCGGGAGTCCCCTTTTTTATTTGTGGGCATTGGATCGTCGAATGAAATTTATTGCTTTCTTGTTGTTCCTTCTTTTCGTCGGAGTTGAAAACGTACGATCTCAGCCGCTGTCTCCGTATTTTCCAAACACCGGCAAGGGTGCTGTTCTGCAAAACATCAACGAATTGAAAAACCCCAGCGTGATTTTGATGATAGCACTTGCGCCCGGCTTTGAAGACCGTGCGACAATTGCGTACTACAGAATTGCACGCGGGCCAACAGTCGCTGTTGCGTATGTTACCAATGGAGAAGACATTCCGAGTGACCTGAACGGCGAAATGTTTTATCAGCTTGCGTCGCGGAGAAAAGAGGAAGCATATCAGGCGCTATCGTTGCTGGGGACGCAGGCATTTTTTCTCAACATCCCAGTGAATGATTTTCCCGCATGCGATAGCGGCTGGCACTTTTTGCCCAGCCTCAACGCTGCGTTGAACGACAAGCTTGATACACTCATGTCCGTTGTACAGCCGGATGTCGTTGTGCTCAACAGCGATCCGTTCTCACCGGGAGGGAAATCTAAACGGCTTGCGTATCTTCAACAGATACTTGCCGGATTCACTCGCAGGCACAAGACCACCATCAGGCGTATTTTTGTTGAAACAAACGAATCACAACAAGCAGTGAAGATTCCGGTTGAACAAAAAAATACTTTGTGGAGAAGAACCTACTTGCAAATTGCCGGCGAAGCGGCGGCACACTACACAAGCTTACGGTTTCAAATTCCATTGTGGGAGAACGGCCGGCTTCATTACTACCGCCAGCTATATCCTGCCGCCGTGAAAGAACCCGTGTCGCTCGATGCCGGTTTGCCGGAGCTTGGTCCGGAATTGAAAACGCTTTTTACATCAATACGAAGTTCTTTTGCTGTCGGAAGAGAGAGACCGCTTGCTAAAATTTTAAAAATCCTCGAAGCAGGTATCAGAGATGTTGACGCTTCCATAGGCTTATATGGACACACACTGAATACGAGCAATCTCAGAGTTCTTGCAACATGGAAATCGGGGCTCGAAAACCTTCGTTGTGCAGCGCTTGGAGTTGATATTCCGTATACTGTCAGCGATACTGTCGTGACGCCTGTTCAACTATTTTTTTTCCGCGTTGAACATCTCAGTCCGTGGATGAAAAAAGGCAAAACGCAAATTGTTTTTCCCGGCGTAGTCGAGAAAAAATGGGTTGTCAACGAAAAACGAGATCCATTCTATGCGCTTTCGGATACACAGGCATTCAGAGTACTTTCTCCGCGTCAGATTCCCCTCACGTCTGCAGAAACGCCGCAGGGATTTTCGTCGCTTCAGAGCCGGGCATCCTTTTCATTCATCATTGTTCATCAAGATAAAAATTCACTTCGAAATTTTATGTATCGTCGGGACATTCCGCTTATCATTGCGCCGTACCGGTCGGTAGAAGTGTTGACCCCTCAAATTGCGTCGTACCGGGACAGCGCCGTTGTTGTCCGTTTGCGAAGCAATGTGCGCGACCGTTCCGGCGGCGAGATGTTCATTTCCGATGCGCTTGTTGCTTCTCCGAAAGTAAAAGTAAGCCTTCCCGGGAAAAACTATGTCGTTACAGATACGCTTTCCCTTCGGTGGAAAGACACGCTTATTGCTCAAAACCGCGAGGTTGCATTGATGGCTGGAGGAAATCTCGCCATTGGAAGTTTTGTTTGCCGCTCTCTTGATGTACAAAGCAGCCCAAGAGCAAGAATCGGATTGTATTCCGCTATCAATAACAGCCCGTTGAGTTCTGCTTTGCGCCGCATCGGTGTATCGCCGTCGAAGTTAGAGACAGAGCAATTCACGGGCAACAATTTGTCGAAATTTTCAGCCGTCATCATTGACCAGTTTTCTGCCCGCAGCCTGTTTTCTTCAAGAGATACATCGGCGTTGCTCGACTGGGTGAAGAGCGGGAGGAAACTGATCATCTTGCCGCAGTACGGAGCGGGAGCGGAGAATTCATTGTTGAACGGAATAATTCATTTTTCGTATCTTCCTTTCATCGGTTACAATGAGCCGGTAAAAGTTGACAGCGCGGAGCATCTCTTTGAGGAACCGAACAAGATTTCAGGAAATGATCTTCGAGGCGCGTGGTTTCCGCTTTCCTTTGGGGGGCTTCACGGCACATTTGATAACAGCATGCAGGTACTCATGGAATCTGCTGACAATCGTATGCCCTTGGTCGTTCAAAGAAAAATCGGGAAAGGAACCGTGTTGTATTGTGCGTTGAACCTTTTCCCCCGTCTGCTCAGTTTAGATGAAGCCTCCTACCGCCTGCTTGCCAATATGGTTGCACAATAAAAAATGTTTATTTTTCCCGGTTTCATATTATTGGCCGGAATTTTCACCGGCACACAAGCGAGCGGCGCCGACTCTTCGCACCAACCGGTGTTTGTTGTTGAACGCTCGTTCGGAACGTTCGCCGATGCGGTCTCTCTCTCAACGAATGGAAGCGGGGATTTTTTTGTTGTTGATGCCGGCGCCGATAAGCTGTATCAGTTGTCTGAAAGCGACGGCAATATCAAATCGATCGGCGGCAAAGGATGGGGAGATTTGGAATTCGACCAGCCGAGCGATGTGTGCGCGTCATTCCCGTTGGATGTTTATGTTGCAGATTATAATAACCGCCGTGTACAGCGTTTTGATCGCAAGCTGAATCTTATCCAGTCGTTCACTGAAGAAAATTTACCGTCATCGTCCAACGGCAGTTTTTATCCCCGTGCTTGCGCCATGTCTCTGCAGGGGGAGTTGTTTGTCGTGGAATCGGAAAGTGACCGTATTCTCAAGTTTGATCAAAACCAGAATTTTCAGAAGGAGTTCGGTTCGTATTCTGCAGGCGCCGGGACGTTGAAGACGCCCCGTGATATCAGTATCAATTCCGGCGATACTGTTTTTATTTTGGATGAACATCGCGTGGTCGAGTTCGACATTTTCGGGAATTATGTCGGAAGCATTGCTCTCCCGCAGGCAGACACGGCGCTTGCGTTAAGCACGTTCGGAGGCGGAGTTCTTGTTTCAATGGCATCGGCGATAGCCGCTTATTCAAGTGACGGAACGCCGTTGTTCATCATTACGCGCAGCCGGATTGTCGGCTTCCCGCCTCCAAATGGTTTACATCAGGACGAAGAAATTCGCGATGCCTTGCTTCTTTCCTCAAAACTTTTTATACTTACTAATCACACAATACTTATGGGGAATACTGCCGTCGGAAAAGAACGGTAAAGGGCAGCTTTCCGGCTTTTTATTCAACGGTTGTGTGGAACTAATTCACAATATTTTTCTCACTAAACTGAGTGGGGTAGTTATGGCAAAAAGCCTAAATAAAGTCCAACTGATTGGCAATCTCGGGGCGGACCCGGAGATGCGTTACACCAGCAGCGGCATCGCTGTTGCAACGTTTAGAATTGCCACGTCGAATTCCTGGAAGGATCAAGACGGGAATACACAGGAACGTACCGACTGGCATAACATTGTCGCATGGAGGAAGTTGGCGGAAATATGCGGCGAGTGGTTGAAGAAAGGAAGGAGAATATATATTGAGGGCAAACTTCAAACTCGCAGCTATGAGAAAGACGGCGTGAAAAAGTATATCACCGAAGTTGTCGCCGATGACATGATCATGCTTGATGGCGGCGGCAAAGGTCCCGCTGAAGCACCGGCAGATGCGGAGACCGCTTCGGGTACAGCCGACAGCATGCCCGAAAAGAACGATGATTTGCCTTTTTAAGCCAGCCTGTCAGCAAACAGGCATGGACTCGGTGTTGTATCATTAAACAAATAGCCCCGCTACGGCGGGGCTATTCCATTATTGACGACAAGAGTGAACACTTCAAGTGATTAAAATGAGCGACGTAGGCATTTCTGTCAGTATCACCATTATAGTTCTTCTCATGTGCTCCGCCTTTTTCTCAGGTGCTGAAGTTGCTTTGTTTTCGCTGCAGGCATCTGCGCGAGAGGAACTCAGCACAACGAAACCGGCCGGATGGAAATACGTTCTCCGTTTATTGCGAACTCCCCATCATTTGTTGATTACGATTCTTGTTGGAAACACATTTGTCAATACTGCCATTGCAGTCATTGCCGCGTTGGTGACCGCGCACATAGCTGCGCAGTTCGGCTGGAATCAAACTTTGTCGTTTACGATTGAAGTTATTGCCGTCACTTTTATCGTCATTGTCGTGAGCGAGGTGACTCCTAAAATTATTGCGGCACGCACGCCAACGTCTGCCGCGCGCAAGATTGCGCTGCCGCTTTACCTCGTTTCCTTGCTGTTGTATCCTGTCGTCGTACTCCTTGTCGGATTCATCCGCACAGTCGAACGGAACGTGCCGCTCAGCCGGCAGGCCGATCCACTGACCGGTGAAGACGTGAAGATTCTTGCCGATGTTGTGAGCGAAGACGGCGAGATCAACGAAGAGGAGCGGAAGATTATTCACCGCATGGTTGATGCGAAAGGGATGATCGTGCGGGAGATTATGACGTCACGCCCAGGTATGGTGGCGCTTGATGCGGCGAAAACCTCTCTCGACGATATTGTTACATTCTTTGCGGCACAGCAGCACTCCCGCATTCCCCTTTACCGCGGCTCGGTGGATGCCATCATCGGCATTCTTTACGCGAAAGATGTTATCCCGTTTCTTTCGTCCCCCAGGGAGTTCCCGGCCGGCAAAAAAAATGCCGACATTCTACGCCTTTGCCGGGAAGCATATTTCATCCCCGAGAACAAAAGTGTTGAAGCGCTCTTGGAAGATTTTCAGGAGAAAAAAACACACGTTGCGATTGTTGTCGATGAATACGGGAGGACGTCGGGTATTGTAACATTTCACGATGTTATTCGTGCGGTTGTGGGAAGCGGAGGAGAAGAGCAGCGCGCAGACTCCGAACGCGAAAAGA
>JAGWND010000173.1 GCA_028873075.1 Bacteroidota bacterium | reverse complement strand
AATGCGCATTGCGCAGGAAGAAGTGTTCGGTCCCGTGCTTTCCATCATGCGCACGAAGACACTTGATGAAGCTTTGAAGATTGAAAACGGATCGCCGTACGGAAATGCCGCATCGGTCTTCACGCAAAGCGGCGGAATGGCACGCTACGTGATGGAACATGCAAGCGCTGGAATGATAGGCGTGAACATCGGCGTGCCGGTGCCGCGCGAGCCGTTCTCGTTCGGCGGATGGAATGAATCGAAATTCGGCGCAGGAGATATTACGGGAAAAAGCTCGATTGAATTCTTCACGAAATTGAAGAAGACAACGGTGAAGTGGAATCCCGAGTCAAGAGTAAACTGGATGAGCTGAGAAAAAGAATGATTCAGGGTTCAGGTTTCAAGCTCCAGAGTTAAGGTTTATGCTCTTCCCGAATTTTGGATCATGAATCCTGAATCAATCAGATCGGATTCCCATCGGCGAAATAGCTTTGCTCTTCCTCATCACCGCAAAATAGAAAACAAACGCTACCGCAAATCCGACAAACCACGCATAATCGTAAAGGTGCATAAAAAATAGTCCGACGGACGACGGATCAACAAGATGCACGGTGCCGAGAAAGCCGGGAACACTCGGTGCAACACCAAGAATAAGCGCGGTAATCGCCGCAGGATTAAATCCGCGGCGGTACGAATACACTCCATCCCGTTTATATAAATCAACAGACTGAAATTTTTTCTTTCTGAGAACGAAATAATCGCAAATCAAAATTCCGCCGATGGGACCCAAGAGCGCCGAATAACCAACCAACCATGTGAAAATATAGCCGCTCGGATCAGTAACGAGCTTCCATGGTTGGATCAGAATGCCGACAATCCCTGTGATCAACCCGCCGAGCCGAAAAGTGATTTTCGACGGATAGAGATTTGCAAAATCGTTCGCCGGGCTGACAACATTCGCCGCAAGATTCGTCGCAAGAGTCGCAAGACATAACGCGAACAACGAAACGGCAAGCACAACCGGATTTGTGAACCGAGTGATCAACACAACGGGATCCCAAATCGGCAGTCCTCCGAAAATCACGATCGTCGCCGACGTGACAGCCACTCCGATGAACGCATACAACCCCATCGTTGTCGGCAAGCCGATCGCCTGTCCGAGCATTTGATCGCGCTGACTTTTTGAATAGCGCGTGAAGTCGGGAATATTCAGCGAGAGCGTCGCCCAAAATCCGATCATTCCTGTAAGCGATGGGAAAAAGACAGCCCAAAATTGCCCTTCCTTCGGTCCGCCGTGAACAAACTGCGATGGTTGTGAAAGCATCGGACCGAAACCGCCGGCTCGCTCATACGCCCATGTGAGCAATGCCAAGCCGAGAATGATGAGAAGGGGCGCTTTGATGTCAAGAAGAAAACGGATCGAATCAATTCCTTTATAGATCACAAACATGTTGATTCCCCAGAACAGCATGAAGCATCCGAATTGTGCTATGTTGATTCCGGCAATCCATGCAGGCAGCAAATCCCATGACGGAACATAAATGACGATGATTTTGTAGATTGCCCATCCGCCGATCCACGACTGAATGCCGAACCAGCCGCATGCAACAAACGCGCGAAGCATCGCCGGAATGTTCGCACCGAAAACGCCGAACGAAGCGCGGCAATAAACAGGAAATGGAATTCCATATTTCGTTCCTGCATGAGCATTGAGAATCATCGGCGCAAGGACGATCATGTTTCCGAGAAACACCGTGACCACCGCCTGGTACCAGTTCATTCCCTCGGAAATTAATCCGGAAGCGAGCATGTATGTCGGAATACAGGCGGACATCGAAATCCAGAGCGCGGCGATGTTGTATGTTCCCCATTTGCGCTGCGAAGGTTTCGTCGGTGCAAGGTCGGCGTTGAGAAGCGGACTGTGGCCAACCGATGAAAGATCGGTTTCGACAAGCTCGGAGGAAAAGAATGTGGGCATAAAGTTTGACGTTTTGTCGACCGCTTAGATTGATTCAGGATTCACGATCAAACCAAAGTTTTTTGCATTCACATTGAATCATGAATCCTGAATCTTAAATCTGCTTTTTCAAACAATCCCGTTCACTTTGTTTCGCTTCACAAATTTTCCGTAACCCGGTTTCACTTTCAAAGTGTTTCCATCAACCGCAATCTGCCCCCGCATCAGCACTGTTTTCACTTTTCCTTTTACTTTCCATCCTTCGTAACCGGAATAATCAACATTCATGTGATGAGTCTTTGCGGAGAGCGTATGCTCTTCATTCGGATCCAGAATAACGACATCCGCATCGGAGCCGACGGCGATACATCCTTTCTTCGGAAACATGCCGAAAACCTTTGCCGCATTCGTCGAGCTTACTTCAACAAATTTATTCAATGAAATTTTCCCTTTGTTCACCCCTTCCGAAAAAAGCAGCTCCATACGGTTTTCTATGCCCGGCATGCCATTCGGAATCTTTGAGAAATCATTCTTCCCCATCAGCTTTTGATCCCATTTGAAAGGGCAATGGTCTGTCGCAACAATCTGCACGCTGCCTTGATTGATGCCTGCCCACAGCGCGTCTTGATCCTTCTTCTGGCGAAGCGGCGGACTCATCACCCATTTCGCGCCGTCAAAATTTTTCTCATACAACGACGCATCGAGCAACAAATATTGAATACACGTTTCGGCAAATATTTTTTGATTCCGCCGTGCCGCGTTGCGAACCTGATTGAGCGCGCCTTCACAGGTCATGTGCACAATATACGCCGGAACGCCGGTGTAGAATGCCATATCGGCAAATCTGCCGGACGCTTCCGCTTCCGTAATTTCCGGCTGTGAAAGATAATGATAAAGCGGCGCAAGATTTCCGTCAGCGCGGTTTTTCTGTACAAGAAAATCAATCATGTCGCCATTTGTTGCATGAACCGTCACCATTCCACCCTGCTTTTTTACTTCCTGCATTAAGCCGACCATCTGGCGGTCGTCAATCATCAACGAGCCTTTATACGCCATGAAGGTTTTGAACGAAACGATCCCTTCATCATTCACCATCTTCGAAATTTCTGTCTTCGTGGCGTCGTTGAAATCGGTCACTGCCATATGAAATGAGTAATCGCATAATGCTTTTCCGTTAGAGCGTCCCTGCCATGCCTCAAGCGCATTGTACAAAGACTTGCCTTGCGTTTGGAGAACGAAATCAATCACCATGGTTGTGCCGCCGAACAGCGCAGCGGCTGTTCCCGACGTGTAATCGTCGCTGGAAAACGTTCCCATGAACGGCATGTCGAGATGAACGTGCGGATCAATCCCTCCCGGCATCACAAGTCTCCCCGACGCATCAATTGTCGTATCGGCTTTAACATTGAGATTTTTTCCGATCATCGCGACGGTTTCGCCGTCAATAAAAAGATCGCCGGCAAAATCTTCGCCGGCAGTGACGATTCTTCCGTTTTTAATGAGGATAGACATGACATCATCTCCTTTTTCTTAAAAAAGTTGTTTACCATTGAAGAACGAATCATTTTTTGTTACTGCTGCTTTTTTTAACTTGATAACTTACCTTGGGTTCTTCTGTGAATCCGTACATCCTTGTTGATTTTTCTTCTGGAATTAAAATCTTCCGAATTGCATCGAACACAACTCTGAACTGTTCGTTATATTTCTTTTCCATCTCTTTTATTTTACGTGCCAGTTTTTCATTAGACGCCAATATGCGGCGTAACCTGACGAATGTTCTCATGATCGCAATATTTGCCTGTACAGCTCGTTTGCTTCTCAGTACGCTCGAGAGCATCAAGATTCCATGCTCTGTAAAAACTCGAGGAAGTTTACGCGTGCCGCCCCAACTTGATGTTCCAAAATGGAACATCAAGTTTTTGAACTCAACATTTGTTAACTGAAACATAAAATCTTTCGGAAACCGGTCAATGTTTCTATTTACTGCTTTATTAATGTCGCGGGTTTGCACACCGTACAATTCAGCAAGGTGTTTATCGAGCATCACTTTCTGACTGCGTACAAGCAAGATGCGCCGTTCTATAACTTCAATTGGAATTAACGAGCTGTGTTTTATCATTTTTTTCTCTTAGTGTATTTCAATCCCGTGTTCGTGCTGAAACTTTCGCAAGTCTTCCAGAGTCATCGGCTGTGGAAGTTCCTGTACCAATTCATTCCACGTTTTCGGCGTGCCACTATTTTCTTTTTGAATCATCGTAATGCAATTCTCCACCGGACAAACAATGTAACACAAACGGCACCCGACACAATCAGCTTCACGAACAGTGGGCTGCTTCTTTCCGTTTTTCGGAAGAAGGTCAATGCACTGGTGCGCAGTATCTTCGCACGCGATATAACAGAGATTGCATTGAATGCATTTTTTCTCGTCAATATGCGCAACGGCTTTGTAGAGCAAGTCCATTTCGCCGAAGCTCGAAATATTCGGCAGTGCTTTCCCCCGAACCTGCTCAAGCGATGTGAATCCTTTCTCTTCCATCCAGTTCGTCAATCCATCAATTATATCTTCAATAATGCGGAAACCATAATGCATCGCAGCAGTGCACACCTGAACGCTTGTCGAACCGAGCAAAATAAATTCCAGCGCATCGCGCCAGTTGGAAACTCCGCCAATGGCCGAAATCGGCAGATTGATCTCCGGGTCTCGCGCAATCTCCGAAACCATGTGCAGTGCAATCGGCTTCACCGCGGGACCCGCGTAGCCGCCGTGTCCCCCTTTGCCGCCGCGCGACGGTTCAATTTCGAACGTATCGAGATTCACACCCATAATCGTGTTGATTGTATTGATGAGTGATATCGCATCTGCTCCGCCTTTTTTTGCGGCGCGTCCGGGATACCGAATATCTGTGACGTTAGGCGTCAGCTTGACGATAACCGGAATTGTCGAAACTTCCGTTACCCATTCGGTGATCATCGAACAATATTCCGGCACTTGCCCGACCGCCGAACCCATGCCCCGCTCACTCATTCCATGCGGACAGCCGTAATTCAATTCGATGCCATCAGCGCCGGAATCAATCGTTCGCTTTACAATGTCATGCCACGTTTGTCTGTCGGATTCAACCATCAACGAAGCAACGACAGCTCGGTCGGGCCACAACTTTTTCGTCTCGGCAATCTCTTTCAGATTAATTTCAATCGAACGGTCGCTGATGAGTTCGATATTATTCAATCCGATAATTTTTTGTCCATTGTAATCAATTGCAGCGTAACGATTCACAACGTTCATCACAGGTGCCCCGATCGTTTTCCACACCGCACCTCCCCAGCCGGCTTCAAATGCCTTACACACCTGATAACCGGAATTCGTCGGCGGTGCCGATGCAAGCCAGAAAGGATTCGGAGATTTAATGCCGCCGCAGTTCGTTGATAAGTCAACCATAAGTGCCTCTATGAAAAAATTTATTTCATTTCAACATTTGTTTGTTTAAAAAGAGGTTCACGATTCAGGATTCAAGTAAAAGAATGAATCGTGAATCTTTTCAATCTGCTCGCTTTCCGCTACTAAAAATGAAACTGTCAATTCCATGCGCCGCCCTCTTTCCGTCCGCCGCGGCATTCACAACTTCTTTCCCGCCGCTGATGCAATCGCCGCCGGCGAAGTATTTCGGATTTGTCGCTTGCAGCGTTTCTGAATTGACCACGACCACTCCGTTTTGAGTTTTGAGATTCGGGATTCGAGCCAGAAAAGTTTCATCAATATTCTCTCCGACCGACGTGATAACCATATCGACCGGAATTTGAAACTCAGAGCCGGGAATCGGCTTCGGCTTTCTGCGCCCCTCGTTGTCGGGTTCGCCGAGCTCCACTTTCAAGCATTCAATTGCTTCAACTTTTCCGTTGCCCAAAGGACTCTTCGAGCCAAGAATGTTTTTCGGTACTGTTAGAAATTGAAATTCTACACCGTCTTTTTTCGCAAGCTCGAATTCAAATTTGTATGCGGGCATTTCTTTTTCGCTTCGCCTGTAAATCATGATTACTTTTTCGGCGCCGAGCCGCTTCGCTTCCGTTGCGGCGTCAATAGCAGTGTTACCTGCGCCGATCACGGCCACACGTTTGCCCACATCGACTGAATTCCATTTGCGCGTGGTTACTTTTTCGATAAATGTCAGCGCGTCGGTTACACCGTTCAGTTCTTCACCTGGAATTTTGAGACGTGTTGCCGATTGTAGTCCGACGCCGAGAAAAATTGCGTCGTGTTTTTTCTCAAGTTCTTCGATACTCATCGTGCTGCCGATTCGGATTCCGGTCCTGATCACAACACCGAGTTTCTGAACCATCTTCACTTCATTTAAACTGTCCTGCTGTTTCATCTTGTACGGTGCGATGCCGTGCGTATCGAGTCCGCCGGGAATTTCTCTTGCCTCGTAAATCACAACATCATACCCCATCAGTGCAAGTTCTGCCGCGCATGCAAGTCCGGAAGGTCCGGCACCGATAATGCCAACAGACTTCCCGTTCTTCGGTGCGGGCGTGAATAATGGCGGCATTCCTTTCTCAACATACCAATCCACCACATACCGCTGTAAGCGCCCAATTTGAATCGGCTCCTCACCTTTCGCATTGTACACGCAGGCGCCTTCACACAGCACGTTCACCGGACATGCCTTCGCACATGTCAGTGCAATCCAGTTCGACGAGAGAATCGTTTTCGCCGAGCCTTTCATATTTCCCGTCGTGATTTTTTTGATGAACGTGGAAACATCAATGTGCGTCGGGCAGGCTTTCATGCAGGGAGAATCGAAACAGTAAAGGCATCGGTTCGCTTCGGCAGTCGCGGCTGGGGAAGTAAACGGTGGATGAAGTTCAGCAAAGTTTGCTTCGTATTCTTCGTTGGAAAGTTTGGGAGCGACGTTGTTCATAAAAGACTCGATTCAGGATTAAGGCTTCAAGATTCAGGCTCGAAGAACTCATTGGGAAATTCAGAACGATATTCCGGTTCTGGTTCTTTCAGGAATACAGGTGTATCGTGTTCTTTTTCAACGCCTTGAATAAAGCGAAATATTTTCCCGTTCAAGCGTAAGACTTTATTTCTCAAATAATTGAAAAGATTCTCGTCAAATAGCGATTTTGTTTCAAAAACAAATTGAAGATGCTCTAATGGTTCCTCACTTGAACTATAAGCACGATAGAGATAATGAAGAAATTCGTTCTTATATTTCCGAAGCGCGAATCCTTCGACGATGTTTGAAGAAACAGGCTTTGATGACCTGCCAATTTGACCGCCTTCTTCATGCATTTCGAATTTCGGAAATTGAAATGTCATTTTATGAATTTCCACGCAAAGGGAGTAAGCCAAAGTATAAATCTCAAGTTTATGATACCCGCCATCCATAAATTATTACTCCTTTCGATTTGTGTGAATCCTGTATCGTGAATCTTGAATCAACGTTCTATTCCTCCGTCCGCGATCTTCAACGCAGCATCGAGCGCGGCAACGCCGATATCAATATCTTCTTTCGACATGATGAGCGGCGGAGCAATAACAAAATGGCTCACCCATGCTTGAATAAAAACGCCATTCTTCATCATCTCAGCGGCAATCTTATCCAC
>JAGWND010000172.1 GCA_028873075.1 Bacteroidota bacterium | reverse complement strand
GGACGAATCAACGACGGCGATGCTGTGCTCGAAGTTGCACCTGGTCCGGGCTATCTCGCCATCGAGCTTGCAAAACTCCGGCGCTGCACGATTGTCGGGCTCGATATCAGCGCAACGTTTGTTTCCATAGCTCAACATAATGCAAAGGACGCGGGTGTTAATATTGATTTTCGCCAAGGCAATGTTTCTTCGATGCCGTTTGAAAGCGAGAAGTTCGATTTCATCATGTGTACCTCGGCGTTCAAAAATTTCGCAGAGCCGGTTGCGGCGCTGAACGAGATGCACAGGGTTCTGAAGCCGAACGGCATTGCATGGATTGTTGACATGAAACGAAATCTCACAAATGAAACAGTGAACGAGTATGTCGCGAATCGGATGAAAATGAAATCAATTGCAGCCCTCTACATGAAATTCATATTTAAATATTTTTTGCGGCATCGAGCCTACACGAAAGAACAGTTCAAGGTGTTCATTGCAAAGACAAGTTTCAGAAAATCTGATATTCAGGAGAGCGCCATCGGGTTTGAATTGCTGCTTGAAAAGTAAAAACGAGTGATCGCCGCACTGCATATTTCCAAAGTCTTTGGAAGAGTGCAACTTTTTCGTAGAACCGTGCGTAGATATGACCGCAAGTCAGTTATTCAACTAAAATAAATTTTCCCATAATTCGTCTTGACAAGAAAGCAAATTTTTATTATACTTATGCTCAATAAATAACTGTTAGTCATTAATTAAATTAAAGTAAAAAATGGGCATTTTAGAGCGTAAAGAAAGAGAAAAAGAACACCGACGCGAAGAAATTATTGCGGCGGCACAAAGCATCTTCCTCGACAAAGGATTGCAATTGGCAACGATGGACGAAATTGCCGAAGCGGCTGAGTTGAGTAAAGGAACGCTGTACCTCTACTATAAAAGCAAAGAAGATTTGTATCTCGCGGTTGTCATGCGCGGCGTCGAGATCATGTACGAGCTTTTCAAACGAGCTACATCAACCGGCGAGCCGGTGATGAAGCTGATTTCAAATTTGGGCGATGCGTATTTCGAGTTCTTCAAAAACAACTGGCAGTATTTTCGGATGATGTACTTTCGCGACAATCCGCGGCTTCACCAGCAGGTTTCATCGGAGATGCTCAACGTTTGCCTCGAACAGGACCGCCGCGTGTGGAAGCTTGTGATCGATCTGATTCAGCGCGCGATTGACGAAGGCTATTTGCAAAAGAATATCAGTCCGGTACAAGCGGGAATAATTTTATGGTCGAACTCGACCGGCTTGATGCGGCAAATGGATCGCGGCGATAATTACTGGCAGGAACAGATGGGCGTGAATCTTGAAGAGACGCTTCGGCTTTCCAATGCGCTTCTTCTTGATGCGATGATGACCGAGAAAGCGAAGCAGGAATATCCTTCGATGGTGATATAGACGCTCATTGAGCATTGCTTGTTGAGTATTGAACATTCAACGCCATTAAAATTCTCTCCGAAGGAATCCCTCGGACAATGCTCAACCTTCAATTTGAAAATTTTTTTCGGAATAGGATCTTATGAGACACTACATTGCTCTGTTGATTTTTATACTCTCCGTTTCCGCTTCAGCGCAAGAATTGCTGACGATGGATAAAGCGGTTGACATTGCGCTTCAACATAATCATTCACTGCTCGGCTCCTTTCAGGACGTGGAATCGGCAAAGTGGGGGAAGCTGAACGCTGTCACGAATTTTCTTCCCAAGGTTACTGTCTCGTCGGGCGTGACGCAAATTGATAATGAAACGTTGGCGCGTTCGAACGCGGCGGTTGATTTCATCAAAGCCGCGGGAACCCAGTTCGGAATTCCGCCGCAGTATCTTGTGAACATCAAGCCGTTTGCATACCACAACACGTACGCTACAAGCATTACCGTTGTCCAGCCGATCTACAACGGCGGTGCGGAAGCGGTCGGGTACAAAGCAGCCGATGCGACGGAAGAAAAATCGGAGTACTCGCTTGAGGACACACGGCAGGATGTTATCGCACGCGTGCGTGTCGCATATTTCACCGTGCTGAAGGCGCAGGAGTTTACGGCACTCTCGAAAGAATCTGCAAGCCGCACGCAGCGTTACCTTGAAATGACACAGCGCCGCGTTACTCTCGGCTTGCGCACTGAAACCGATGTGCTTCGCTGGCAGGTGCAACTTGCATCCGATGAAGGGAATGTGATTTCAGCAGAGAACTTTCTTGCGATGGCGAAGTTGCAGTTGAACGATGCCATGGGAATTGCCCCCCACACGGAATTCACGTTTCAAAAAATATCGGATTCGACTGCAGTTTCAAGCGGAGGAATGCCGGTCGCATCGGTTCAGGCCGACCCGCCGGCCGGTCCCGACGAAGACCGGGATGCTTCGCGACAAATTACATTCGATCAGCTCGCCGAGACGCCGTCGTTTAAAATAATGGATGCAAACCTGCGTCTCGCATCGGTCAACATTGATAAATCGTGGATCGCCTTTCAGCCGCGGGCGAATCTTGCATTCCAGTACGGATGGGAGCAGAACAATACTGTTGCACTCGATGGAATTCGCCCGTGGGCGATTTCGTTTTCACTGAGCTTCCCGATTTTCAACAGCTTCGGTGATTACACGAATCTCGAAAAAGCAAGAGCGGATTATGCCCGTGCACAGGAACAAGTCGAGAGCTTCAAAAGCGGGCTTCTTTTGCAGGCAATCAACGCACAGTTGACCGTCAACGCCGCACAGCAAAGGATTGAAACTGCCCGAAAAGGAACAGGGCAAGCGCAGGAAGTGCTCAATGCGGTTACGCGTAGATATGAAAGCGGCAGCGCGTCGAACATTGATGTGATTGATGTGCAAACGGCATACACTTCCGCAAAAACAAATTACATCACAGCGTTGTACGATTACTACATTGCCGAGGTTCAGCTTGACCGTGCACTCGGACGTGTTTCACAATAATTCACAACCGTTTAGACACGAAGTCGCAAAGAAAAAGAGGTTCATTCTTTATGAAAAAGAAAATTCTTATCATCGTAACAGCAATCGCTGCAATTATAGCCCTTCTTCTCATCATCGGGTCGGGTACAAACCACGGACAGGTGCGTGC
Organism: Bacteroidota bacterium; assembly: GCA_028873075.1. Lineage (GTDB taxonomy): Bacteria > Bacteroidota > Ignavibacteria > UBA10030 > UBA8401 > JAJYOI01. The sequence goes on along the minus strand of JAGWND010000172.1, from coordinate 4,483 downwards.
TGCAAAAGCCGCAGCGGCGCCGATTGCCGTTGAAGTGCGGCCGGCATCAGCCGCAACCATTACAGAAACCGTTTCATCTGTAGGAACAATTTCTGCGATGAAAGATGTCATGGTCAGCTCGGAAACACAAGGACGTGTTACCAATATCTATGTGAAAGCCGGAGACCGTGTAAGAACCGGACAGATTCTCGTGCAAGTTGACGATGAATTGAAAAAAATTGCTGTCGAACAGGCGGAAGCACAGCTTCTTGCCGCCGGAACGAATTACAACAAAGCGGAGAAGGATTTGGAACGGGCGGAAAAACTGTTCAAGACCGGCGATGTTGCGGATGTCGAAGTCGAAGGCGATCGCTTGGCGGCTCGCTCCGCCGAAGCGCAGTACAAATCGGCACAGGTTGCGCTGAAGTACGCAGAGCGGCAATTCAACGATACGAAAATAAAATCGCGGATCAGCGGCTACGTCGCTTCCAAAAAAATCGAAGTAGGCGAGATCGTCGCACCCGGACGGGAAATTGCAAACATTGTTGACATCAGCAACCTGAAAGTAAAGCTGAGCATTCCGGAAGAAGACATCGTAAAAATTCAGCCGAAGCAATTGTGCACGCTCCGTGTTGATGCCGCACCCGGGTATGAATTCAACGGTGTCGTCTATTCTGTCGGAGAAAAAAGCGAATCCCTGACGGGACATTCGTACCCTGTTGAAATTATCGTGGAAAATAAGAACACGAGTATTTTGAAAGTCGGCATGTTCGCGCGCGTTGCTATCCACACAAAATATGTTGCCGACGCTGTGACGATTTCAAAGGAATCGCTCGTCAGCGATGAGTCTAACCCGCAAGTATTTGTTGTCGAGAACAATGTGGCACATCTTCGCAATGTGAAGTTGGGGGTACGTTCCGGAAACGTGTACCAAGTAACGGACGGCGTAAGGAAAGGCGACCTCGTCGTTTCGTTCGGACAAAAAGAATTGAAAGACGGGGCGCCCGTTCAATATAAAAATGAAGAATAAACCGCAACGACGCTGAGGTGCAAAGAAATTTTCAGTTTTTATTCATCGCGTCTTTGCGCCACAGCGGTGGGAAAGTAGCAACTACTACAGAAAGAGAAATTTCAAACAGGCTATCAAATGAAACTTACCGCATTAGCAATCAAACGTCCCGCATTCATGACGATGATTTTTGTTGCGCTCGCCGTCCTCGGTATTTTCGGGTACTCGCGCATGGGCGTTGACCTTCTTCCCAAAATGGATTGGCCCATTGTCTCCGTTGTTACGGTCTACCCCGGTGCCGGCCCGAAGGAAGTCGAGTCGCTCGTTTCGAAGCCGCTTGAAGAAGCGATCAGCGGCGTTGAAAAACTGGATAACGTGCGCTCCTATTCGTACGAAGGCGTTTCGGTGATTGTCGCGCAGTTTAAGTTTACCGCTGATGTAGATGAAGCGACGAACGAAGTGCAGCGGCATGTCGAACAAATTCGCTCTCTCCTGCCGAAAGAAATTGATCCGCCCAAAATTTCGAAATCAGATTTGAATTCGTTTCCGATTCTCCGCGTTTCGCTCACCGGCGATATGAAGGGGCGCGAACTTTATCAATTCACCAAAGACAAGGTGAAGCCGCAGCTTGAACAAGTGGAAGGCGTTTCGGCAATCACGATCATCGGCGGACAGGAACGCGAGATTCGCATCGAAGTTGACAACGATAAATTGCGGTCGTACGGAATTTCTATTCTTCAGGTCTCGCAGGCGCTGCAAAGGGAAAATCTCGATTTTCCCACCGGCAAAATTGACGAGTCGCTGAATCAGTACATCGTTCGTCTTGCCGGAAAATTTCAGAGTGTTGACGATATTAAAAATGTCGCTGTCGCTTCAACGCCCGCCGGCACAGTGTACGTACGCGATATTGCAGAGGTAAAAGACACCTACAAGGAAAATTTCACGCTCAGCAGGCTCAACGGCATCAATTCAATCGCGCTTGCAATTCAAAAACAATCGGACGCCAATTCCGTGAAGACGAGCGATCGCGTCCATGCTGAAATGAAGAAGCTCGAGAGCGATTATCACAACCGGATCAAATTTACGGTAGCGCAGGATATCACCGACTTCACACGCCATTCCCTTGCCGATGTTCGGCGCGATTTACTTCTTGCGATACTGATGGTTGCGGCAGTGTTGTTTCTTTTTCTCCACAGTCTGCGCAACTCCCTTATTGTTCTGTTGGCAATTCCGACATCGCTGATCTCGACATTCTTCTTTATGTATTTATTCGGCTACACGCTGAATCTCATGTCGCTCATGGCATTGGCACTCGTGATCGGAATTCTTGTTGATGATTCGATTGTGGTGCTGGAAAATATTCATCGCCATCAGGAAAACGGCGAAGCGCCTGAAGAAGCTGCGGTTCATGGCAGAAGTGAAATCGGGTTTGCTGCCATTGCCATCACGTTAGTAGACGTTGTCGTCTTTCTTCCTATTTCACTTGTCGGCGGAATTGTCGGAAAGATTTTCAGCGAGTTCGGGATTACCATCGTGGTCTCGACACTGATGTCGCTGCTCGTTTCTTTCACCTTAACACCAATGCTTGCAGCGAAGTGGATGCGCATTGTCGAACATGCCCGAAATTCGTGGATAGGGAAAATTGTGTACGGCTTCGAAGCATTTCAAGATAAAATTGGAATCAGTTATCGCCGCGCTCTTTCGTGGGCGCTCGACCACCGCAAAACAATTCTTGCCGTCAGCGGCGGCTTGCTCATTGCAAGCATTGCGCTTATTCCGCTCGGATTCATCGGCAGCGAATTTATGACGGATGTTGACCGCGGCGAGTTTGCGGTGAATCTTGATATGCCGCTTGGCACAACATTGCAAAAAACGGATGAAGCTGTTCGCCGAGTCGAAGGAATTATTTCGAGAATTCCGGAAGTGAGGGAATATCTTTCGACAATCGGCAAACAGCAAAGCCAGTGGAAGAACGCCGATCAGGCGAATCTTGCGCAAGTGCAAGTGAAGCTTGTTGACAAGAAACTCAGAAAGCGGTCAACGAAAGACGTCATGCTGCAAATCAAAGATGAAACTGCGGTGATTCCCGGATTGAAAACGAGTTTCAACAGCATCAGCATGTGGGGTTCGGCGAATGTGGCGCCGCTGCAGGTCGAAGTCAAAGGAAGCGATCTTCCTCAGGTCGTTGCGTTCTCCGAAAAAGTCGCCGACGTCCTTGCACACACAAAAGGCATTGCCGATGTAACAAGCTCGTGGGAAGAGGGGAAACCGGAGGTGAAGATTGAAGTGGACCGCGACAAGGCGGCGAAGATGGGTTTGTCGCTCGCCGAAGTCGGCATGACAGTGCGTACCGCGCTCGAAGGTGAGGTGGCAACAAAATTCAAAGAGGGGGATACCGAGTACGATATGCGCGTTGTCCTCAATAAGCTTGACCGCAGCAATGCCGGGGATGTCGGGAAGATCACGCTCATCAATCACTATGGGCAACCGGTGCAGCTCGATCAGGTGGCAAATATTTATTACGGCAAAGGTCCGTCGGAAATTCAAAGGAAGGACCGCGAGCGGCTCATCACCGTTGCAGCGAATCTTTCCGGCACAGTACCGCTCGGCCAAGTTACGGCGGCAGCCGAAAAAAGCATCGATCAACTCGGGATGCCGCGGGGAATTACCGTCTTCTACGGCGGCGACGCGGAAAACATGCGAGATATGTTCTCCGACATGATGATTGCATTGAGCTTGGCCGTTTTGTTTGTCTACATGATTATGGTGAGCTTGTTTGAATCGTACATTCACCCGTTTGTCATCATGTTTTCGCTTCCGGTGGCGTTGGTCGGTGCGCTTGGCGGACTTGCGTTGTCGCATTCGACGCTCAGCATGTTCAGCATGATCGGCATTATCATGTTGATGGGGCTCGTTACAAAGAATGCAATTCTTCTCGTTGACTTCACGAACACGCTCCGTTCCCGAGGGCTGGGAATGCGCGACGCGCTGCTGCAAGCAGGCGAAACGCGTCTTCGTCCGATTGTGATGACGACAACAACAATGATCTTCGGTATGATGCCGTTGGCACTCGCGCTCGGCGCCGGTTCGGAATTCCGCCAGAGTATGGCGATTGTCGTCATCGGCGGATTGACAAGCTCGACGCTTCTGACGCTTGTGCTTGTGCCCGTTGTGTACACGTATGTTGATGCGCTGCGGGAAAAAATTCCGGCGTTGTTCAAACGAGTAGCGTGGGCGGCGAGAATGCCGTTCAAAGGGAGGCCTGTTTCGGTGAGGGAAGTGCCGGCGAAGTAAATAACGGGCGGAAGTAAAGCGTTATGGCTTGGTTTTCGCCCAATAGTTTTGTATGTACATGAAAGTAGTGTTTTTTGGAGATACAACGGAAACTGTGAAGATTATACAAAACGGGGGGCAGGCCAGACAGTGAGAATTCCGAAACGTTATCGGCTTCGGGGTAAGGAGGCAATTATCAAGAAAATTTCCGGCGGTGTTATG
>JAGWND010000171.1 GCA_028873075.1 Bacteroidota bacterium | reverse complement strand
CAAAAACATCGCGGGCGTTTTGCAATGCCATTTCCGGATCGGAAGCGTGAACGCTTCCTGCATGTTCGTGCGGCGCCCCGGTTTCTTTCTGAACGAAAACCTCCCACAACTCGCCTTCGCCAAACGTACCTTCTGCTGTCATAATTTTATCTTGGAAAGATTGACTGTTGAAATATGAAAACGGATTGTTGGATTACTGGATTACATCATCAATTCATTCATCCGTCAATCCATCATTACGCTATTCCGCCGTTTCTTATCTTCTTAATTTCTGCGCTTCCTTTTTTCTTGCGTACGCCCGCGCCGCTTCGCGCACCCATGCACCGCTACTATCCGCTTTTTGACGCGCAGCCATTCGTTCACGATTGCAGGGACCGTTTCCTTTCACCACATTCCAAAATTCGTCCCAATTGATTTTTCCGGTATTCCAGTGCTGGTTTTTTTCGTCGAAGCGGAGCTCGGGGTCGGGCAGCGTCAGGTTGACCGCCTGCGCCTGCGGAACAGTGAGGTCAACGAAATGCTGGCGCAATTCGTCGTTGCCGTGAAGCTTCACTTTCCATCGGAGCAGCTCCGCGCTGTTGGGAGATTCATTGTCCGGAGGGCCGAACATCATGAGCGATTGCCACCACCAGCGATTCACTGCATCCTGCACCATCTCGCGCTGCGCCGCAGTTCCTGATGCCATCGTTGCAACGATTTCGTATCCTTGCCGCTTGTGAAAATTCTCTTCTTTACAAATTCTGAGGTTCGCCCTTGCGTAAGGACCGTACGAGCATTTTGCGAGCATCGTCTGATTGACAATCGCCGCTCCGTCAACAAACCAACCGATAACGCCGATGTCAGCCCAGCTGAGCGTCGGGTAATTGAAGATATGTGAATATTTTGCCGTTCCGCTGAGAAGCTGTTCGATAAGCTCGCGGCGGTCAACGCCGAGCGTTTCTGCTGCGCTGTAGAGATACATGCCGTGTCCGGCTTCATCCTGCACTTTGGCGAGCAGCACAAGCTTTCTTCGCAGCGACGGAGCGCGTGTGATCCAATTTCCTTCCGGCGACATGCCGACAACTTCCGAATGTGCATGCTGGGAAATCATGCGGATCAATTGCCTGCGGTAGCGTTCGGGCATCCAGTCTTTCGGCTCGATTTTTTCTCCCGCGCTGATGCGCGACTCGAATCGTTCGAGCAATATTGTTTCGTTCATTGTATTCATGGCAATGCTCTCGGTGCGCGAGGAAGGTTTCTTTTACCGTCTGAACGAAGCTACGGAAACGGAAGTTCAAAAACAAGACAACGCTGTTTTCGCAACTTCGTTCCGAAGTCTATCTTGACTTTCATCACACAGGGGCGTATATTCAAGCCATAATCAATTCACGAGTCACGCTTTTCAACATTCCCCTAACATTATTTGCGCGGGGTGAGCCATGAATGAAGCGATGAATTTCTTGCGAAATGTTCCCATTTTTAACGAACTGAGCGAACAAGACCTGGAAAAAATTGTAGGCCTTGGTGTTCGGAAAAAATATAAAAAAGGGGGCATCATTCTTCTCGAAGAAGAGACCGGTGCCGCTCTCTTCGTTATCATTTCGGGGAAAGTGAAAATCGTTCGCATGGACGATGATGGAAGAGAGGTGATCCTTTCCATTCTCGGAGAGAGCGATTTCTTCGGCGAGATGGCGATCCTGGACGGCTTAACCCGCTCGGCAAGTGTTGTCGCGACTACGAAATCGGAATTGTTCATGATTCACCGCCGCGATTTTTTGAAATTGCTGAACGATTTCCCGAGCGTGGGCATTGCATTGCTCCGCGAGCTGACAGGGCGTCTCCGCAAAGCCGATGCACAAATCAAAAGTCTCTCGCTGAAAGATGCTGCCGGCAGAGTTGCGAATGTCATCTTGCAGCTTGCCGATGAAATCGGTATGTTCCGCAAGGGAAGAGTGGAGATAGACGATCTTCCCCTCCAGCAAGATATGGCGAACATGGCGGGTACGTCGAGAGAAACAATTTCGCGTATGCTGCATAAATTTATCAAGAGCGGACAATTGAGACTGCAAGGAAACAAACTGATTATTAACGATTACGAACGCTTCAAGAACTTTAATCCCTGATGTGTTACCGCTGTACGTCTCCTTCGCGCTAAACTGCAATGAAATGGTCGAGGATGTTTTTACCTTCCGCCTGTGGCAGGACAAGATTGAAAAGTTCTGCAAAAGCAGGAAAAATGACGTATGAGTATCAAAGCCGATTTGCACACGCATACGAATCGGTCGGATGGAATATATTCTCCGGACGAACTTATTCGAAAAGCTCATTCCAAAGGCATTGTGATCCTTGGTATTACGGACCATGACAACCTCGGTGCTTTTCCACGTGCAATCGAATTCGGTGCCTCGCTCGGTGTCGAAGTGATTCCCGGAGTAGAGCTGAGCGCAAATGTTGCTGAAAAAGAAATACACATTCTCGGCTATTTTGTGGATTTCACGAACGGGCGGCTGTTAGAATATTTGAAGTTGTTGCGCGATGAACGAGCGAAACGCGCCGTTCGCATCGTTGAGAAATTGAATCAACTGAATATACCGCTGAAGTTTGAATCTGTGCAACGGCGCGCAGGAAGCGGCGCAATCGGGCGGCCTCATATCGCTATGGTATTGGTTGACGAGGGATTCGTGAGCGATTATCAAACGGCGTTCAATCGCTACATCGGCTTCGGCTGTCCGGCGTACGAAAAGAAATTTAATCTTGCACCTGCCGAAGCGTGTTCACTTATTGCGTCGGCGGGAGGATTGTCGTTTCTTGCGCATCCGGGGAGAAGCGTTGACGACAAGCTTTTGAAAACGTTGATCAAATCGGGATTGGATGGAATTGAAGTCGTTCATCCATCGCACAATGAAAATCTTGTTTCACACTATCGCGGCATTGCGGCGCGGAACTTTCTTCTCGAAAGCGGAGGCTCGGATTTTCATGGCGGCAAGGACAATGATGACGACGTGCTTGGTTCATATTATATAGATATTTCACGTGTTGATGAGATGAAGCGAAAGCGTAATAGCCATGCCGCGAATTTTTGAAGGTGAAATTTCCGCAAAGGGGCGGCGCTTTGCCGTTGTTGCCAGCCGGTTCAACCGGGCGATTACACAGCGTTTGCTTGACGGCGCGCTTGAGTGTTTCAAAAAACACGGCTGCGATGTTGCGAACGATGTTGATGTTTTTTATTGCCCCGGCGCGTTCGAGCTTCCTCAGGTAGCGGCACGTGTTACGTTGAGCATCCGTTATGCGGCGGTGATTTGTCTTGGTGCCGTTATTCGGGGTGAAACGCCTCATTTCGACTATATTGCTGCGGAAAGTGCACGCGGCATCGGCATTGTGGCACGGGAACGCAACATACCGGTGCTCTTCGGTGTTCTGACGACGAATACGTATGATCAAGCGCTGGAACGCTCAGGCGGTTCGGTGGGCAATAAAGGATGGGATGCGGCGCTGGCAGCGATCACGATGGCAGATTTGTACGCACAGATTCAACGTATTGAAGAAAGGGAAAAGAACACATAGGCTTGATACGGAGAACTTACATTGTTCTGTTCTTTTTCTTTTTTGAAAGCAGGTTGAAAGACAGTTTTTCACCAAAATTTTCAATCTGAAATCTACAATCTTCAATTTTTAGGGTGCGTATGAAATCTCAAACGGTGGAAGAAATTTTACTCCGAAAATTTTCAGTGCTCATGGCCCTCGCTGAATTTTTTTTGTTGCCCCATTCAGGCGTTGCCGGCATCGGCGACTGGAAAAATTACACCGACATGAAAAATGTCATTGCGCTTGCTTATTCGAAGAACGATATCTGGGCGGGAACGACCGGCGGGTTGTTCCGGCTGACATTGCCCGATTCTTTGTTCCAAAAATTTACCAACTCCGAAGGTTTGACAGGCAATGACGTCACCGCGGTCGGGCTGGATGATTCCGGAACCGTGTGGATCGGACACACGTCTGGCGCAATAGATGCGTATTCTCCGAAAACGGATTCATGGCGCTACGTGAGCGACATTCAGCAATCAACGAAAGCGCAAAAAAGCATCAATGCATTCTATGTTGCCGGCGATTCGTTGTATATTGCTTCAGCGTTCGGGGTCAGTGTGTTCTCGATCTCCCGCTTCGAATTCAGGGACACGTACAGCAATTTTGGAGCTATGGTGCAGCCGAACGTAGCGTCGGTGCTCGCTTTCGGAGGGAGGGTTTTTGTTGCCACCTCTACAGGCATTGCGGTTTCGATTGCTGGCTCAGTTAATTTAGATGCGCCCGAATCGTGGATTTCTTTTCCCTCGCCATCAAATTCAACCGATCTCGCGGTGTTTGAGGGTGAAGTATATGCCTCGACAAACAACGGCGTGTTTGTTTTTCAGAATAACCAGTGGGTTGCGGTGAACGGTTTGTCACAGGCGGCAACAGCGCTGGTGAGTACGCCTGCGGCGTTGTTCATTGCCGGCGGTACGGATATCGTGTCGCTTTCACAGAACGGTACGATCTCTTTGTACGGGACAGCCACACCGTCAACCATCAATTGTGCAGTTGTTGATTCAACAGGAACGCTTGTTGCAGGATTTCAGGAAGGAGGCATAGCACACTTTGATGTGCAGCATTCTTCATGGAGTACTTCCGCGCCGGAGGGCCCCGCTTCGAATTTTTTTGTGTCTGTTGCAGTTGATGACATCGGCGTTGTGTGGGGCGCATCCGGCAGCAGCTACGGTCACGGTTTTTATAGCTTCGATGGAATGCACTGGCGTAATTATAATGTAGCAAATATTCCGGGACTGATTACCGACGATTATTTCAGTGTGAGTATAGGTCCGAATAACTCCAAATGGATCGGCTCGTGGGGAAAAGGAGTCGCTCTTCTTGATGGCAACGGGAATTTTCTTCGTTTATTCAACAATGTATATCCTGGGTTTGTCGGTGTTGACAAGGACCCCGCATATCCTGTGATACCGGCAGTACGGGTTGATCAGTCTGGCAATGTGTGGGTGTCAAATTTCAGCTCGGGTGATCGAGGAATACTTTGGGAGATGAGCACCGATTCGACATGGACGGAATATAAATACCCCTTAGGCTTTACATACTCACGTACGTTGGATTTTACTATTGATCAATACGGCACGAAATGGTTCACCGGAGCACTCCCGTTTTTTGTTTTCGATCAGCCGTCGCTATTTTTCTTTAATGATGCTTTTAATCTTGATAACACAGTAAGCGGCTGGGGAACGCTGACGCAACAAAACGGGCTAACAAGTTCTACCGTTACCTCAGTTGCAGTTGGTAAGGACGGTGAAATATGGCTGGGCACAACACTTGGTATCACCATCATCAGTGATCCTCGTTCTCCGACATCGAGCATCAGCCCGGTATATCTCGGTGCTGTGTACGGTCAGTTCATCAATTGCATCGCGGTTGATCCGTTGAACAACAAATGGGTTGGGACAAAAAACGGTGTTCTCGTTCTTTCGCCGGATGGGACATCATTGTTGCAACAGTATACTGTGGCAACAACGGATGGTAAGTTAGTTGATAACAATGTGTACTCCATCGCGTTCGACAAAAAACGCGGTATTGCATATTTCGGAACCGAAAGCGGGCTCTCAAGTCTCGAGATCCCGACGACACAGCCTGTCGAGCAATTTTCCACTCTGCGTGTCGGTCCGAATCCGTTTATCATTCCGGGCAGCAAAGCAGTAACAATCAGCGGGTTAGTTGATAATAGTGTCGTCAAAATCCTGACGCTCAATGGTTCGCTCGTAACGCAATTCCAGGCGCAGGGAGGAGGGCGGGCGTTTTGGGATGGAAGGGATTCTGATGAAAAGTACGTGGGTAGCGGCATCTATTTTGTCGTTGCGTACGATGCAACCGGTACCCAAGTCTCAACAGCAAAGATTGCTGTCATAAGGAGGTGAACCTGCCGACCCTTCTCTGAAGTGCCCGATGTGTTCCGCTCTTCAAAATGTTGTACACGAATTGAAGGCGGTACTTTTTTTGAGAAACGGTCCCGACAAAAACCGGGATTCTTCGAACACATGGATAAGGAGATGAGATATTGGAACAGAAGAATTTCAGCCGGGAGCTGTACACCAAATGTGTACATGCAGGCAGACGCCGCTATTATATTGACGTGAAGGCAATGCGGTCAGGCAAAGACTGCTATATTACCATTACTGAAAGCCGCCCTGCTCGCCCGGAAGTCGATCGAGTTGAAGAAAGTAAATTTGAGAAAACAAAAATCTTTCTCTTCAGGGAAGACTTCGATAAGTTCATGTATTTTCTTGACGAAACAATCGGGTGGGTGAATAAAAATTTTGCCGAAGAGCAAACGGTTCCGCTGCCGGAGGAAAAAACAGCCGAAGTCGTTCCCGAACCTTCCGAAGGAGATTTTCTCGAGGAAGAATCCTTGGGACAATCGGTGTAAGCAGGCTTCACATTCTATCGCAGTAGCTCTTCAAGCGCAGTTCGTGCATCAGTTTTTTCGTCCCGGTATTTGACGATGAGAGGCGTGGAAAGTGAGAGTCCGTGTGTGCGGGCAAATGCCGAGGAAAGTGCCCGCGCCCCCGGTACCACAACGGCATGTTCAGGAATGATGAGCGTTCCAGCGGACGTTTTGGTCATCACTGTCTCTTTGATGCAGTCGTATACCGGTGTTGAAGCTGTGAGCACAACCCCGGCGCCGATAACGGCGCCTCGTTTCACGATTGCTCCTTCATATATTCCCGAATTCCCGCCGACTAACACACCGTCTTCGATAATGACCGGCAGCGCACCGACAGGCTCAAGCACGCCGCCGATTTGTGCGGCGGCGCTGATATGGACACGCGCTCCGATTTGCGCGCAGGAACCGACCAGCGCGTGGGAATCAATCATCGAATCTTTTCCGACGTATGCACCGATGTTGATGTACGCCGGCGGCATTACAACGACGCCGGGTGCAACGTACGCGCCTTTACGCACTGCGCTTCCTCCCGGAACAACCCGGATATTGTCGTTGCGTGAGATTTTTTTCAGCGGGAACGTATGCTTGTCGTAAAATGAAAAATTGCCGACGTTCGGAATGCGCTTCAACATACCGAGCCGGAATCCGAGAAGAATTCCTTTCTTCACCCATTCATGAACCACCCACGTTCCGTTGGCAGGCTCTGCCGCACGAATTTCTCCGTTGTCGAGAAGCGTTATGAATTTTTCAAAAACGTTGAAAGCATCCCTTGGTTGTACACTTCGAGAATCGTAAAGCTTCTCAATTTGCTCTGCAAGCCCCGAAGGGATGCCCTTGGCACTCGAAGTTGAGCGGTTCATGCGTGAGCTTCCACGAGATGTAATTCTTCCAACACGCGCCGCATTGCAAAGCGGTGTTCGGTGGACATTTGTGTCAGCGGCAGCCGGCACGTTTCTTCGGTGAACCCCATCATTGCGAGAGCACTTTTCACCGGAATAGGGTTCGATTCGATGAAGTTGAGATTCATCAACGGCAGCAGCTCTTCATGCAGAATGCGTGCCTCGCTGAACTTTCCTTCCAACGCAAGCTTCACCATTGTAGAAAACAAATTCGGCACTTCGTTTGCAAC
>JAGWND010000170.1 GCA_028873075.1 Bacteroidota bacterium | reverse complement strand
GGCTTCACGCTGCTTTCCGATTCCGAAACAGCGGCAAGCTGTGACGGAGCGAGTTCAAGAAGCGTTTGAAGTTCTTCTATTGTTTTGTGCATAATTTTTTTCCTTTTCCATGGAGATAAGCGGAGCCAGCCGACAAACACGGAGATCAGCCATAGTGCTCCCATAAATGCAAGAGCGAGTGCAATCATCTCCAGCACATCAGGGGTCGGTCCGGTGAGAGCAAGAGGTACCATAAAAAAGATGAAAGTAAAGATGGAGGGCACCTTAAAGGTGTCCTCCATCTTGTGTTGTTTAATTTTTTTCAAACGCCTGATTGCGCACCATCGTCGTCATATCGTACGGTGCCGGAGCGCCTCCTAAATATTTGTGAAACCAATCGAGGTGCGCGTTGTAATAGAGAGGCATGGATTTTACTCCGTTGGGCCAGTGCCCGTCGTTTTTGAAAACGATCAGCCGCGACGGCACTCCCATGTCCTGCAAGTCGGTGAAAAATTCCAAGCTCTGCGTGTACGGAACACGGAAATCCTGTTCACCCGTAATTACCAGGCACGGTGTTTTGAAATTCTGCACAAAATTGCTCGGAGAGAATTTTGCGTAAAGATCCGACGTCCACGGCCTGCCGTTTAAATCCCATTGCGGGAACCACAATTCTTCCGTAGCGCTGTACATGGCGCGCAAATCGTACACGCCCATCATTGCTGCAATCGCTTTGAAGCGGGTCGTGTGTCCTTCAAGCCACATCATCATGTAACCGCCGTACGACCAGCCCATGGCACCCATGCGCGTGCTGTCCACGTACGGAAGACGCGCGAGCGAATCCGTTACCGCCATCACGTCTTCGTACACTTCGCCTCCCCAATCTTTTGAGATTTCCGCTGTGTATTCCTGTCCGAATCCTGTTGAGCCATGCGGGTTCGGGAAGGCAACGATATAACCTGCGCCGGGATACATTTGCCAATCGCCGCGGAACGCATCTTCCCATTGTCCTTGCGGACCGCCGTGTACGTTGAGAATGAGCGGATATTTTTTCGCCGGATCGAAATCGTGCGGTTTCACGATAAATGTTTGCACTTTCACTCCGGTTGGAGAGTTGACATAGATTTCTTCCGCAGGGCGAATATCAACCGAATCTTCCACAGGCTTGTTGAAAAATGTGAGCCGGTGCAGTTCTTTTCCTTGCGATGTACAACGCCAAATATCTGCCGGTTCGCTGATCGAGCGGCGGTTGAAGACGATGAATTTCCCGTCTGACGAAATGTCGAACGCATCAATCGTTTTTGCATCAATAATTTTTTCGATGTGTTTGGAGTTGATGTTGATGTTGTAGAGCGGGACGTGACCTTTCACTTCGCCGAGAAAGTACATGCTTTTTGAATCGGGCGCCCATTTGAAATCGTCAATCCAGTTGTTGAAATTTTCCGGTCCGGTGAGAAGAGTGTGTTCTCCTGTCTCTCTGTTATAAAGTGCAAGACGGAACAGATCCGATTCGTACGCCGGGATTTTTTGCGTGCGGTAGGCGATGTATTTTCCGTCGGGAGAATATTGCGGCGTGCCGTCGTAGGCTTTGTTCTCTTCGGTAATATTTTTCGGTGCGCCGCCTTCGGAAAAAACAATAAAGACATCCTTGTTTGTTGTTTCCTGCTCGTTCGGGTCGTGATTTGAATCGAAGCTGATTTCTTTTCCGTCGGGCGAAACGGCAAGTCCGCTGCTGCCGAGTGAAAATGCCGGCGCATCCCAATCACCGGGCGAAACGTCAACGGAAGATTCCTTTTCAATATCGTACACGAATACGTGCGTGCGGTGACCGTCTTTCCATTCCGTCCAATGGCGGTACATCAAATGATCCGCCATGTGTGCTTGAATAGGACCGTTCGCCATGCTCTCGTTGGTTTTTTTGTTGCAATCGTCGTTCGCTCCGCATTCGGGAAAGACATCGCTGGTATATACAAAATGTTTTCCGTCCGCAAGCCATTGGATGTTGTCAACTCCGGTGGAGATGTCAGTGAGTTGTTTCGGCTCGCCGCCGTCGAGCGGAAGAAGCCATGCTTGCTGTCCATCTTTTCTTGTCGAAAGGAAGAGGAGAGATTTTCCGTCCGGCGACCAGCGCGGGCTATTGTCCGTTGCGGGATTGTCTGTGAGCTGTCGAATGTCGCCGCCGTCAGCATTCATAAGATAAATGTCGGCATTCACTTTTCCCTTCTCAAGAAAACTTTGCGTTACAGTGAATGCAATTTTTTTCCCGTCGGGAGAAATCTGCGGATCAGCTACGCCTTTGATGTTGTAGAAGTCGGCGATAGTGAAGGGTCGTTTCTGCGCAAGTGCGGGCAGCACGAAAAACGCCGCGAGCAAAACGAAGGAAAGTTTTTTCATTGTGAATTCCTTTTTGATTGTGAATGAAGAAAATTTGAAAGCTCAGAAGTCGTTCAAGATGACTTTTTGGCTGCCAAGAACATAAAAGCGTCGTTCCCGCGAAAGCGGGAATCCATTTTTTAACCTGACTCATGCAATCCATCCATTACACATCGTACGACAGATCTTTCCATGTATTCGTTTGTGGATTCCCGCTTTCGCGGGAGACAGTCCTCTTGGCTGGTTGTCAAATCAGTTTTTTGCTCAACATGAATTCAATGGTTAAAAAAATGTCTTAGGACTGCGAAGAATTTTTTACATCTTATGTTAGCACCACTTCATCTCCGACATGAATGCTTTTTCCCGCTTCCGCCGGTTGCATTCTCGTATTCACGCACATCCGATAAAAATGATTGAAGCGGGAGCGTTTTGCCCATGACGGCAATGTTGCTTCCCTCATTGTTGAAAATTCATTTTGAAAATTTCCGATCGCTTCTCCACTCTCCGGATTTCGCGTCGGCACTACACATCGCTGGCACGGATTGACTCCCTCGAGCTGCGCAGCGCCGATGCTGAAGCGAACAACGGACTCTTTTTCGTCAAATAAACAATCTTCCCAGAACGGAGGTGTCCCGCCTATCACGAGGTTCGGGCGAAAGCGGCGGCGGGTTTCATCGGCATCAGGAAGATGGAACCACCGGCTCACTTCTTCGAGGCTCGCCGTACTGACGATTGTCGGTCCCCACGCCGCGGCGTCGTCCGGAAAGCCGTTCGTCGTGTTCCGCCGTACGCTCACTGGAAATCCGAAATAACCGCTCAACCATGCTTCTAATTCCCGGCAAGAATCGCCGAGCGGAAAAGATTTTCCGTGCGTTTCTCCTTCGGCAAGAATTGTTATTTCATTAAAAGTCCTGTTGAATGTCGTGCGAAGCAGGTGAACGCTCGGGTTGTTTTTTCCCCGAATCCATGTTCCATCCGGACCGAAGAGCGCGAACTCGCGGTCGTGTTCTAACGCTCCGCCCGGAAGGATTTTCGTCTCTTCGACTGTAACGGGGTCAAGCGATTTGATCGGATGAAGATGAATGCTTTCGAGATATGCCATGCTCGATAGAACAGAAAAAAAGATGTACAATGAAATCGGTCAGAGAATGCACATCATGCCGTTTCAATTGCTGCAAAACATTGTAATGTAAGAAAGTGCTGTCGTGTTTACAAGGCGCACAAGGGACGGGTAGTGTTACAGTTTGATTTCTTCCTCACCAAAAGATATAGCCGCCCTGAGCGATCCCGACGTTTTTTGTCAGGAGAGTCGAAGGGTTCATAGTTCGACGCGCCCCTGCGGGGCTTGCTCACTATGACGTTGCTTTTGAAATGTAACATTACCAAGGGACGAAGAATGAAAGGGACAATTCTGTTAGCGGACGATGAGCGGGAAATCCGCGAGTCGCGCGCGCCATTCATGCGAACAGCGGGCGTGTGCAGAAGCCGTTCATTCCCGTCAACTGCGGCGTCATTCCCGAACATCTGTACGAATCGGAATTCTTCGGTTACCAAAAGGGAGCGTTCACCGGCGCAACAGCAAATCACGACGGGCATTTCAAACCGGCAGACGGCGGTACAATTTTTCTCGATGAAATCGGCGAACTGCCGGAACACATGCAGGTGAAACTGCTGCACGTCATTCAGGAAAAAGAAATCAAGCCGCTCGGCTCAGGACCCTCGTTCAGCGTTGATGTCCGCATACTCGCTGCAACGAACAGGCTGATAAAAAAAGTGATCGTGCTTTCATGTTGATAACTCCTTTGGAGACTTTTTCCTGTTTTTTTGTTCTTGGCTTTCGTGTATTTATTTTGCGAGCGCTGTACCAAAAACTCTGCGGCAGTATTTTGCCTAAAACACGTTTGATTCCTCCATAAGGAAGGAGCACTGAAGCTGTGATCATGCAGGAGTGCCGGTGGAAGTTTGACAGTATTGCATTGCTGCAATGCTACGGGGGGCATTTCTATTGAGATGAAGTTTCAGCGAATGAAATTTGGCAGGATAAAAAAAACCGCACCCCGATTTATCGGGATACGGTTATTGATAGTTATCTCTTCTTAAAAAGATTTTTTTTGTGTTTCGCGTATTTCGCGGGAACATCACACCGGCGAGTATGCTCTGAGAAATTTCAGCACCTTCACAGGCGAATGCCCCTTTCCGCTTTCCAATTCCCCGGTGTTTTCAACTTTCAGCACCTCCCCTTCATCATCCAGCACGACAAGCGCGGGCACTCCCATCTTCTTCAGGTTGGCGCCGTACTTCTCAGCAATGTCGAGATTCTTGTCAAACTTTCCGATGTCCACATGAACAACGATGAACTTCTTTTCCAGCAGTCCGGCAATCTGCTTGTTGGTATGAAAAAGAGAATCAAGGCGGTGGCACCAGATGCACCAGTTGCCGCCGAAATCTAAGAGAATATTTTTGTGCGGATGTTTTGCCAGCTCAATCGAATGCGCGATGTCGGCTTTTGCATCGGCCGTTTCGTTATAGATTTTTTCTGTTGAAACCGCATGCGTCTGGGCATTAACGCCGGCAGCAACAAAAAGCACCATCAGAAAAGAGAGAAAAAGTTTCATCGTCAGTCTCCTGTGTGATTGAAATAAAATTGTTCTTTGGTAAACAACTGCTTGCTCAAATTCCGCTGTTCGAAAGCATCAGGCAAATCGCATTGACATTTTCCACAAGCTTCGGGTGCGATTTCTCAAACCCCTGCACCGATGAACGCAGCCCGTCCAGCGCAACCGTAAACAGCCGCTGATTACGCACTTTGCGTGTCGCCTCGTGCGCGGAAATCTCAGTAAATCCGGTAATGCTTTCGGCATGTTCGCTGTGCGTCTTTGCAAGCTCGTTCACCTCGTGCTCAAGCGTTGAAACAAGCGCCAGCAGATCGTTTTTGTTCGTTTCCTTGATCGAGCGGCTCGCGCCGATCTTCTGCTTGATTTTTGCAACCGTATCCTGAATCATTGCACACTCCTTTTGTTTTCATCAACAACCGAACGGAGAAAAAGTGTTCCCATTACACAACAGCGATTCTCCGTAATTCCGCGGCTCCCTCTTCGGCTTCGCCGCGCGGTAAATTTCCAGCCTGCAGTTCCTCATCAGATTTTTTCAGCAGGCGCTGGTAGAATTGCAATCCCTCCGGCACAAACTGGTGAGAGCGCTCCACAATGCCGAACAATGTATCTTCCGCCTTGTCATACCGCCGCGCCTGTTCATAATAACGAAAGATTTTCTCTTCAATATGCAGCGGCAATTCATAGGGCGAAAGTATTTCTATAAGCGCTTCAGCGTCCGCGGCGGTGCTTGCGGGAAGCCCGGCAGCGCCGGAAAGAATCATCTCGAGCATCAGGCTCAATGCTTTTTCTGCCGTGCCGACACTTTCGGCAGTTTTTCCTTCTACCGCATCAATACCGGCTTCTTCTTTCAGGAGCATTGCCGTTGCATAACATTTAGCGGCGTCCAGCTCACCGCTTGTGTTAAGAAGCTCAAGAATTTGTGCATCAGAAAACGAATGCAGGAGATCAAGATCGAAGCCGAGCAGCGACTTCACGCCGGTGCGAATGCCGCCCCGTGCTTCTTCCATCTGCTGTGCCTTTTTATGAAAGAGCACTTCCGACAGCACAGCGGTAAGCTGGCTGATCATCCTCATGAAATAATCTTGTTCGAGCATGGTGCAAGAATGTACCGATTCTCCTTCTAAACTTCCATAGGGTGTTTTCGTTGGTAGCGTTTCATTTTCCGTTCTGCGTCATTCCGGTCCCGCTTATAGCGGGATAAACTCCAGCCGGAATTCAGAAATTCAATCACTGGATGCCAGCTTTCACTGGCATGACATTCATTGTTAATCTCAAACTGTCATGCGGCCAAACCTCCCCCGGAACGCACCGCCTGCGCTTTGCGTTGTGATGCTGAAAGGAATGCCTTATGACAGAAAGAACGGTTATCGCACAGCACCCGAACATGCGCCTCGAAATCATTCACCGCGATTCCGACCCGACAGTCTGGCGGCTGGAATGCTCAAAGAAAGTGATGGGATTTAAAAGAAGAACAGCGGCGTTCCATTTTCAGGACCGGCAGCAGGCAGTAGATTTTGCCGAAGAAATGAAATATAATTTCCTTCATCCGCCGCAAACGATGCGATGAGGGCTCAACGCGAGTATGTTGTTTGCCCCATTTTTTTGAGGTATCTGAATCCCACCAGCACGCGCCGTTTTTCATCCCACAAACGATACGTGAGCGCTTTGAAGCTCTGCAAAAGCGTGATCGCTTTTACTTCCTGAAAGAGCGGCGTTTCGTTCTGGCATTTGTTCAGAAAATAATTCGGAATGCGCGGACTGAGATGGTGAATGTGATGAAAGCCGATATTCCCGCTGAACCACTGCAGAATTTTCGGTAGCTTGTAGAACGAGCTTCCTTCCAGCGCCGCCGATTCGAAACTCCATTCCTTGTGCCGCACCCAGTATGAATCTTCAAATTGATGCTGCACATAAAAGAGCCACACACCGAACGTTCCGGCGAGCGAAAGCACCGGCAGCATTACGGCAACATAGCTCCAGAACCCGATAAGGAAACTCATCCCGACAACGAGCGCCGCCAGCGCGGCATTCGTCCAGTACACGCCGCGCCGCTCTTTCTTTCCCGACGAGGGGGAAACTGTTCTGTGCGAAATAAAGAACATGAAGAGAGGCCCGATGCCAAACATGACGAATGGATTTCTAAAAATGCGGTACTTAAAACGGTTCCAGCGCGAGAGCGCAACATATTCTTCAATTGTCAGCATCCACACATCGCCGATGCCGCGCTGGTCCAGATCGCTGCCCGTAGCGTGGTGCAGTGCGTGGTCGTGCCGCCATTGATGATACGGAACGAATGCAAGAAAGCCGCCGATGATGCCGACAATGGTATTCGCTTTTTGCGACTTGAAGAACGAGCCGTGCCCGCAGTCGTGAAAAATAATGAAGATGCGGACAAGAAATCCTGCCGTTGGAATTGCCAGTGCAAGCGTTAGGAAGTACGAAACTTCAAGACTGCGGTACATTGCGTACCATAAAACGAAGTACGGAATGAATGAATCCAGCACCTGCCACATGCTGCGGCGAAAATCGGACGATTGGTACGCCGCTGTAAGCTCGCGCCACGGCTGCTGAGGCGGCGAAATAGTTTTTCCCGCCGGAGATTGCTCGGCTGACATACTATGCCTTTCTGTACTGCGTTAATGAACGGTGAATTTTGGGCGGAAGCAGTGAATGGTGTCTCTGGAAGATTGCTTCGTCTGTTTATCAAGGTACGGTAATC
>JAGWND010000169.1 GCA_028873075.1 Bacteroidota bacterium | reverse complement strand
TCAACAATGCCGTTCTCGAACGTGTGAGCCGGTTTCCAGCCAAGCTCCCGCGCAATCTTCGAAGCATCAATCGCATACCGGCGATCGTGTCCGGCGCGGTCCTTCACAAATTGAATCAACGACTCCGGCTTGCTCAAGTGCTGTAAAATCAATTTCACAATCTCAATGTTCTTCTTCTCATTATTGCCGCCGATGTTGTACACTTCCCCGTACTCCCCTTTGTGAAGGACAACATCGAGCGCTGCGCAGTGGTCGCCGACAAACAGCCAGTCGCGCACGTTCATGCCGTCGCCGTACACCGGAAGCGGTTTATCGTTCAACGCGTTGGCAATCATCAGCGGAATCAATTTTTCGGGAAACTGGTACGGACCGTAATTGTTCGAACAGCGTGTAACGATGCCGGGAAAACCGAACGTGTGGCAGTATGCAAGAACCAATAAATCCGACGAAGCCTTGCTTGCGGAATACGGACTGTTCGGATGGACCGGCGTTGTTTCGGTAAATTTTCCGGCCGAACCGAGCGAACCGTACACTTCATCCGTTGAAACATGGAGAAATTTCTCGGCAGAGAACTTTCTTGCAGCATCGAGCAAGACTTGTGTGCCGACGACGTTGGTTTGAACAAAAACTGCGGGACCTAAAATGCTCCGATCAACATGAGATTCCGCCGCGAAATGAACGACGGCATCAATGCTAAACTGACGAAACACATCTTCAACACCACCTCTATCGCAAATGTCTCCTTTCACAAAGCGATAGTGCGGCATGTGTTCGACAGATTCGAGGTTCTCAAGATTGCCCGCGTAGGTCAGCGCATCATAATTGATGATGGAATAGTCGGGACGAGTGCGCAACATGTGCCGCACAAAATTGCTGCCGATGAAACCCGCGCCGCCTGTTACAAGAATATTCTTCATCGCCACTTCAATCTAATTGGTACATTGTTTTTGGATCTTGTTCGTGACGAGTTTCATCTACCGGAAATTTCTTTCCTTCTCCGGCAAACAACCTGTTCGGGAAATTCAGCACCATGCCGAGCGTGCCGCCGACATTTTTGTACGCATGAACGACGCCCTTAGGAATAACCACCGACCGCGGCGAATCTTCACCCGCCACAAAAACTTGTTTCACATTACGTGTCGGCGAATCTTTCCGAGTGTCCCACAAATAAACTTTGAAGTTCGAGGGACCGATAAATGCAAACAGGTCCGCCTGATCAGCATGCTCGTGCGGTCCGCGCGCAACTCCGGGCTGCGTCATCGAAATGTACGACATCGCCGGCATGTATTCCCCTTCAAGCTCGTCCTTCCGAAAAAGTTCTGCGAGCCAGCCCCGCTCGTCAGTAAATTTCGTCAACTTTTTCACGATAACGCCGTGAATTGTGCCAGCTTTGAACACTCTAAAAATCCTTTTTAGAAATGAAAAAAACAGTTTTGCACATCAAACGAATGGAAAAAAATACAAAATAACGCCTGTAAAATCAATTATTTTCTGCGCTTACGGATTCATTACTTTGAAGAACAGGAAAAAACTCTAAAGCAGTATAAAAGTTCGGTCCGAAAATCCTTGAAATGAATAAATTCTGCCAATAGTATAACACTGCCGGATGAAAAAATCAAGCTACATTTTTTCCGGCGCGCTCACACCGAGAATCGAGCAGCCGTTCGCAATTACCGTTTTCGCCATTATGCACAAGGCGAGACGCGCGAGCATGAGATGTTTATCGCCGCTCACCACACGACGCTCGTGGTAGAAACGGTGAAATGCTTCCGCGACTTCACGCAAATATGTCGTTAAGCGATGCGGCTCGTACGACGCGGCACAGCTTTCAACAATGTCCGGAAAATCGAGAAGCAGTTTCAACAAATCAATTTCTTCTTTCTCTTTGACAAATTCAGGAGTGAACGCTGAGAGAAAAAGATTGCTGTCGGCGAGGGCGATTCCCTGCTCTTGAGCGAAGCGAAGTATGCTTGCAATGCGCGCGTGCGCGTACTGGAGATAATAGACGGGATTTTTTTCGGACTGTTCTTTCGCCAAAGCAATATCAAATTCCAAATGCGTGTTCGCGCTTCGCATCACGAAAAAATAATGAACGGCGTCAGCACCGACCTCATCAATCAAATCATCGAGCGTGTACACCTTAGCGCTTCGTTTCGACATTTTCACCACTTCATCGCCGGCGACAAACGAGACCATTTGGTGAATAATGACCTTCACATTGTCGGTATTGAAGCCGAGCGCCTTGACTCCGGCTAAGACGTCCGGTATCGTTGCGATGTGGTCGGCACCGAAAATATCCACCACCAACTCGAACCCGCGGCGGAATTTTTCGCGGTGATACGCGATGTCCGGCAAACGGTATGTCGGCTCGCCGGTGCTCTTCACAATAACGCGGTCTTGATCGAGACCGAGCGCAGTCGCTCTCAGCCAAACCGCACCTTCGTGTTCGTATGCCAAATCTCGCTTCCGAAATTCTTCGATAACCTCGGCAATTTTTCCGCTCGTGTAGAGCGAATCTTCGTTATAGAAAACATCGTGACGAACGCCTAACCGCGAAAGCGTTTTGCGGATGCTCGCAAAGCACCATTCCTCTCCCCGCTTTCTGCAATACTCCCGCTCCGGATCGGTCTCACGCAGACTGTCTCCTTTCTCTCTGAAAATTTCTTCCGCGATTTCCCGAATGTACTCTCCTTGATACCCCTCTTCGGGAAAAGAATAACCGTCTCCTAACAATTGACGATAGCGGGCATAAATGCTTTCCCCAAGTTTCCGCATTTGATTCCCCGCATTGTTAAAATAATATTCGCGCGTGACGTTGTAGCCCGACCATTCGAGCAGATTCGAAATCGCCGCGCCGAGAATGACCTGACGACCGTGCCCGCTGTGCAGCGGTCCGGTCGGATTTGCGCTCACCCATTCGACGTTCGTCTTAATTTCTTTGCCGGCGTTCGTTCTTCCGAAATTTTTTCCCTCGCAGAGGATTTTTTTTGCCTCCTCCACAACTGCCGCCGGAGCAAAACGAAAATTGATGAAACCGGGCCCCGCAATTTCCACGGAGGCGATACGGAGCGGATCAAGATGAAGGGAACGGACGATCGCTTCGGCAATCTCGCGCGGATGCGTAAGCATGCGTGCTTCGTCTGTATTTTTCCCGGGTGATTTCGCCAACATCATAGCAACGTTCGTTGTGAGGTCGCCGTGAGCAGCGAGCTTCGGCTTGTCGAATATGATATCGGTGGGAGAATAATGCAGCGAGCGCAGTGCTTCCCTCACTGCCCGGAGAAGATAGTCTTTCATTACCGTATTGATCTTTTCACGGCAGATTGTCCCGCCGTACGGGACCCCGCTCCGCGGGATTTCTTCCCGGCCGTGCGAACAGCCCTTACGTGGCTTGCAGCAGGCTTGTCTTCCACCTGTTCAGCCGGAGCATCCCCCCACAGTTTTTCGAGATTGTAAAAAGCCCTCGTGTTCTTATGAAACACATGAACAACGACATTCACAAAATCAAGCAGCATCCATTGCGAATCGGATTTCCCTTCACTGTGCCACATACTCTCCCCCTTTTTTTTCATGCCGTCCTGAACAGCATCGGCAATGGCGCGTACTTGTGTGTCGGAGTCGGCGGAGCAGATAACAAAAAAATCCGCCATCGAAGTCAGCGTGCGGAGGTCAAGAATAACAACATCGAACGCTTTCTTCGACAACGCTAACTTCGCAGCGTTCTTCGCAAGTGTTTTGGATGTCAAATGTTTCCTCTCTATTGTGATGAACCGATTGTGCGGGAGTTGAACTCCAGAGCAGCTATTACCGTGAATTCTTCCACGCAGCAAGATGTTTGAAATCTTTTCCGATAACGACCGAGGCAGTCACAAGATAGTCCGGACTGATTTGCTGAATCACGTTGTTCTGCCGGATGCCGAGAAGCGTACCGAGAGTTCTCGCGACAGCAAGATTTCCCGTCCGATCAATCACCAATGTCTCTTTCACATCGAACGACTTGTAGTTCCCCATCTCAACCACATCGTATCCCTGTGAGCGAAGAAATGTCGTCAGTGTTACGCCTGCGCCCTGCGCGCCGCAACCATTCAACACATCAATCTGAACGATACGCGACGCCCGTTCACCCGCTGCCGCTTCCTGCTGAAAACCCCCGAGGGGAAGCAACGGGTCGGGTGCGGTTCGGGCAGGAACAATAAAAACGTAGAGTTGATAGATAACAAATGCCGCAACAAGAACGATCAGGCTGTTGAGAAGGACATTACGGGAAGTAAAAATTTTTGATGCGGTCATTTCCTCACGTAAGAAAAAAAATAACCGAACGGCGCTTCATGCACCACTCGGTTATCGTTATGTGTAACGCAACTTTTCTGCAACGGAATGCTTAATGCCCCCCAAAGGGGTTTTCAACTTGATTGAAGCCGAAGCCCGTCGAGTACCGCTGAAACGGCGAGTCATAGTCGTATGCCCACGGATTTTGCTGGAACGACAGGCGCAGCACGACATCCTTCGCGGGACGATAATTCACCTCTGCACGGTCCAAAAATATGCCGTTCAAACTGTTTGCAATTCTGCTGTCGAACGAGCTGTACGGCGAGTGCTGCAAGCTTACATCTACGCGGGCATCGAGATCTTTTGAGAACTGGTACAGCATGCTGTTCGTATACCGCGCGAGCGCAATGCCTTGCCCGCCGAAGGTCGTGTAGCTCATCGAATAACTCTGCTGCATGTGAAAATTATCCGGATTAAAAAATCCGAGCCAGTCGCTCGAGGTGTTCGTGCGAAAGAGAGAACCCAACACGGATGGCTGAGCTTCCGTTGTAGTTTTGAACTGCGCTTGCGTTCCCTGCGTGAACAGCAAGCACGACACGACAACTATAAAACCTGCCTTTTTCATATTCTAACTCCGTTCATCATCTCATCGGAAGTATACTCATTTTCATTCCGATTGTCAATATGTTCACAAAGATTTAACAATCGGTACAGGCGGGCTGTTCCGCTGAAGCAGCGCCGCGCACGCTTCTTCCAACTGCTCGGCAGTATTGACGCCCCGAATCTCGTTGAAATCGTCCGCGACCTTTGCCGACACGCTCAAACCGTGTTTCCAGAAATAATGAAACACGTCGGTGAGATAATATTCATCCTGAACATTATGCGCGCCAATATGATGGAGCGCATCGAATAGATGAGCATTGTCGAACAAATAAATTCCGGAATTGATCTCCCGGATCGCCCGCTGCTCGTCGCTCGCATCTTTGTGCTCGACAATGGCAGTCACGTTTCCTGTGCCGTTGCGGATGATTCTGCCGTAGCCGGACGGGTCGTCAAGCTCGGCAGTGAGAATCGTTGCGACAGAATTCGTTCGGCGGTGAAAAGAAATCATCTCGAGCATCGTCGAACGCTTCAGCAGCGGAACGTCCCCCGAAAGGACCAGCACATCGCCTTCGAAATGTTTCAGCTGCGGTTCGGTTTGAAGAACGGCGTGGCCGGTGCCCAACTGCGGTTCCTGCACTGCAAATTCTGCCCACGGCGCCGACTTCTTCACATGCGCTATCACTTCTTCGCGATGAAACCCGACAACGACAATCGTCCGTGTTGACTCGATAGAATGCGCAAGCCCGGCAACATGTTCGATCATCGGCTTGGCAAGAACTTCGAACATCACTTTCGCCTTGTCGGGATTTTTCATACGGGTTCCTTTTCCCGCCGCCATAATGACCGTTGCAATTTTTCGTTCCATCTATTCTCCGACGTTTCCGCGCCTGCTATTGTTGAACTATAATATTGTCTATTAATCGTGTTTTTCCAAAACGGACCGCGAGTGAAATGAGCACAGGTCTCCCTGTTTGCGTCGTCGTCATCTCTGTTAACGACTCGGCGTCGTTCACCGCCACATAATCAATGGCGGCTGTTTTTTTTCCGCGGATGGTTTTCTCCACTTCATGAATAATTGCCGCCGCGTCGGTCTCCCCCGTATGAATCAGCGCTTCCGCTTTCTGCAACGCTTGAAACAAAATCGGCGCATCGTTTCGCTCTTCCGGCGAAAGATACACATTGCGCGACGATAACGCTAAGCCGTCTTGTTCCCTCACTATCGGTGCAACAATAATTTGAAGATTAAAATTCAGGTCGCGCACCATTTGTTTGATGATGATGCTTTGCTGGGCATCTTTCTGCCCGAACACCGCCGCATGCGGCTGCACAATGAGAAAAAGCTTCCCGACAACCGTTGCAACGCCGCGGAAATGTGTGGAACGAAATTTCCCTTCCAAGACCGAAGAGATGCCTTCCGGAATAATATAAGTAGAGAATCTCTGCGGATACATCTCTCCGCTGCCCGGAGTGAAAAGAACTGCAACGCCTTCAGACTGCAGGAGCGATTTGTCACGCTCAATGTCGCGCGGATAGCGCTCAAAATCTTCGCCTGGAGCAAACTGTGCCGGGTTGACAAAAATTGATACAACAACCGCATCCGAAATTTCACGGGCCCGCCGGACCAGGCTCAAATGTCCCTCGTGAAGAAACCCCATTGTCGGAACGAGACCGATGCGTTTCCCGCTGCGGCGCAGCTCTTCTGCAAAAATCTGCATTTCGGAGACGGAAGAAATAATTTTCATAGAGAAAATGCCACAGAAGTTTTTTTGCTGTGTTAGGCGAAGTGGCGGCGTTTATATTAACCACCTAAGCGTTTGATTTCGGTTCGAATTTCATCAATCACTTTCTTGTTGGCGATGACTTTGTTTGTTCCTTCTTTGACGGAAATGATGTAGAATACTTTGCCACCGTACTGTTCTGTAAACTTCTGATGGGTTGCTGCCTGCTGAGTGCGCTCTTTAAATATCTCAGGAATATGGGAGACACCGCTGGCAGGCTTGATTTGTAGGCCAACGTAATTCTTTCCAATCTTGATGAAGAAGTCTACATTGAACAGTCTGTCCCATTCATCCGGAGCGGGCTCAATTTTGATGCCAAGCTCACTTTGGAGTTGCCCGTACACTGTGCGAATCTCAGTAGTGTAACCATCGTACGTGCGGTCGATGACCAATTGAATCATATATTGGATACAATCTTCCTCTGTGACCCCTTCGACCTCAGCGGTAATGACTTCGGTGATCTTAATATAGAGTTTTCTGCCTAGCTCTTCTATGTGCTCTTTATGTTTTACATTTTTGAAGTAGTAGTCTCTCCACTCTTCGAGAGTTTTGGGAGCGCATTTGCGTATTGCTTCGGAGACAGCACCGACGTTTCTCTTGAAATTTAGTTGGAAGCGATTAGTTACGCTGTTGAGAATCCACTCTTTAGGCATTCGTTTGCATCAATAGGTTCTGGAATTTGTGTCGGTACTTGTACTCTCGCTGAGTATCAGGGGAAACATGCCCGCTTTTGATTAGATGAGCGTTCAGAAAGGTCTTGTTCTTCAAATAGACGTAGGCGAGAAGATTGCCCGCATCATCATACTTTAGGTTATCGAATTTCAAGAACACCTTCTCGCCCTTTGTTTTCCCAACAAGGAATGACATTGCCTCTTGACGATGCATCGGGTTCTCAAGTACCCCGAGCAAGCGCACAAAAAGACCATTGCTCAATTTGAGAATCTCAGGACTAACAATATCAGTCACACTATAGAGTTCAAATCTATCTCCGTTGTCGCTTTCTTGAATCCTTGAACCGAACTTCAGCCTCCGAGGATCGACCTTCTTGTCGAGTCTGTGAGGGTCTACGAATTTGTATGGCAAAGAGACGATGGCATTTGAGAAGTCATCGGTGAGTGTTTGTTGAGTAAAGAACTCGTAAGTAGCATCGCCAAAA
>JAGWND010000168.1 GCA_028873075.1 Bacteroidota bacterium | reverse complement strand
CTTGTGAATCATGTCTTTTCCGGCGAGTACCATTCCGTCTTCAAGGGGCGCGGAATGGAATTTTCCGAGGTGCGCGAATACCAATACGGCGACGACATTCGAGCGATTGACTGGAATGTTTCGGCGCGGTTCAATCATCCGTTCATCAAAATTTTTGAAGAAGAGCGCGAACTCACCGTCATGCTTCTCGTTGACCTGAGCCGCTCGGAGCAGTTCGGTTCTGTGCATTTGATGAAGAACGAAATCGTCACCGAAATCTGCGCTGTGCTCGCATTCTCCGCTATCCGCAACAATGACAAAGTCGGATTGATCATGTTCACCGACAACATTGAAAAGTTCATTCCTCCGAAAAAAGGCAAGGCGCACATTCTCCGCATCGTGCGCGAGCTGCTGTCGTTCGAGCCGGAGAGCAACGGCACGAATTTGAAAGCGGCGCTCGAGTACCTGAATCACGTGATGAAAAAACGATCCATTGCATTTGTCATTTCGGATTTTATTGATGAAGGCTACGATCAGGCACTGCGCATCGTCAGCAAACGGCACGACGTTATCGCCATCACGATGAGCGACCCGCGCGAGCGCGCGATGCCGAACATCGGCTTGGTAAAAATGAAAGATGCGGAAAGCGGTGCCGAGCGGTGGATCGACACTAACAGCATTCACGTTCAGCAGGCGTTCCGGTATTACTGGCAGCAGCACGAAACGCGTCTTCAAAAATTATTTCTCTCACCGAAAGTTGACCGCAGTCCAATTTCCACCGACCTCCCGTATTTGAAACCGTTGGTAGACTTTTTCCGTTTGCGCGAACAGAGGTGGTAACCGGCAACGCAGGATGCTGCACACAATGAAAAGTAACATGGTGCATAAAGTACGGAGGAAGGCGTATGGAGCAGTGAAAAAAATTTCCTGTGCTTCGTACTCTTTTCTCCTTACTCTCTACTTCCTCTTTCTGTGCTTCTTTTTTTCAATGAGTCGCGGACAAGAAGGAACAGCGGCACCTGTTTCCGTTACCGCCGCAGCGGATTCGAGCCACATCACGATCGGCGATTGGTTTCATTATACCGTCACCGTCCGGCACCTTTCAGGAGTTACGATTCTTTGGAAACAAAATGCCGATTCACTCGGCTCGTGTACGATCGTGCAGCAAGACTCCGTTTCAAAAGGTGAATCGAACGGCGTCGTTACGGAACAAAAATCTTTCACGTTATCAAAATACAATGCAGGAACGATAACCATTCCGCCGTTCGCTGTCGGTTATGCCTCAACCGGCGACACGGCGATTCATACTGCCGAATCTCAGCCCATAACAATTCAAGTTGCAACGGTCGCTGTTGATACAACGCAGGGGATCAAAGACATCAAGCCGCCGCTGGGCTTACCATGGACATTGAGAGAAATCGCAACGTACGTCGGAATTCTTCTCCTCGTATGCGCGCTTGCGTATCTGATTTATTATTATGTAAAGAAAAGGAAACAACAGGAAAAAATTCTTGTTGAAGAAAAACCGGCAGTTCCTCCGGATGTTGCTGCAATCATTCACCTGCGCGAATTGGAAGCGGAACGCGTGTGGCAGCGCGGCGAAGTAAAATTATTTTACAGCAAAGCAACTGAAATTCTCCGCTCGTATTTCGAAGGGCGCTTCGGAATCACTGCGCTTGAAATGACAACCGATGAAATTATGAGCCAGTTTCAGGACATTTTCATTGATGAAAAAACCAGAAAAGAAATTAACGCGATGCTCACTTCAGCAGACTTTGTGAAGTTCGCGAAATTCAACCCGTCTCCGACAGACAATGATGAATTTATTCCGCGCGCGATAAAAGTTGTTGAAGCAACAAAACCTGTTGTTGCCCAAGAAACTCCTGTCAGAGTACATTCTACTGTGAACGCTGAAAATCCCGCTGCAGGCGGGGAGGGGGCGGCCAATGTTTAGCGTTTCGTTTGCGAATGAAAATTATCTTTTTCTGCTGCTGTCAATCCCGGCACTCGCCGTGTGGTATTATTTTCGCCAACGGCAGCAGCAAAGCGATGTTCAATATTCAAGCTTGAAGCCTTTTGCTGATCTTCCCGGAACGCGAAAAGAGCGGATGCGCCATCTCCCTTTCATCCTGCGCATAAGCGCGCTTGCGCTTCTTATCGTTGCACTCGCACGCCCGCAATCCGCATCGCACGGAAAAAATGTGTACACCGAAGGCATTGATATTGTTCTTGCGCTCGATATTTCGGGAAGCATGTTAGCGGAAGATTTGCAGCCCAATCGTATTGAAGCGGCAAAAGCGGTGGCGCAGGATTTTATTGACGGCAGAACCAACGACCGCATCGGACTTGTCATTTTCTCTGGAGAAAGTTTTACCCAGTGCCCGCTGACAACAGATTACCCTGTGCTGAAAAATTTGCTGCGCCAGGTGAAAACCGGAATGATCGAAGATGGCACCGCGATCGGGTTAGGATTGGCGAACGCTGTAAGCCGCTTGAAGGACAGCAAAGCAAAAAGCAAAGTGATCATCCTTTTGACCGACGGCATGAACAACCGCGGCGAAATTGATCCGGTCACCGCCGCGCAAATCGCACAAACGTACGGCATTCGGGTGTACACCATCGGTGTGGGCACTATGGGGAATGCACCGTACCCGGTGCAAACGCCCTTCGGCATACGCTATCAAATGATTCCGGTGGATGTAGATGAAAAGATGCTTGCACAAATTGCCGGGATGACAGACGGGAAATATTTTCGCGCGACCGACAACCGAACGTTGAAAAAGATCTACAGAGAAATTGATAGGCTTGAAAAGAGCAGAATCGAAGTCCGCTCGTACAAACGATATGCGGAGTTGTTTTACAACTATGCCGGCATCGCATTGCTTCTTGTGTTGGTTGACGTTGGAATTTCACACACGTGGCTGAGAAAATTACCGTAAATGCTTTTTGGAAAAAATCAAAAAAACAGCATTGACATTCTCGCGTAAGCGGAAATCCGAAAAACGGAAGCCCGATAAAAATCGCGCTTTACGCCATGGCGCTGACGGCGCTCACAGGTGGGCATGACGTTCTGCTTTGTTGAAACTGTAGCTGAAATATTCAAATGATCCGTTTTGCACATCCTGAATACCTCTACGTGCTTTGGCTCGTTCCGCTTGCCGCTGTGTTCCTGTGGTGGATGGCAAGAAAACGAACTGCTGCATTACAGCAGTTTGCGAGCGATGAAGTTCTGCCCCGTATTGCCTCATCCGTAAGCGGCAGAAAACGAATGCTCAAGCAAATTCTTTTGATGCTTACCTTTGCGTCTCTCGTCGTCGGTCTGGCGAACCCCCAGATCGGCACTCGTCTGGAAAATGTGAAACAGGAAGGGGTTGATCTTTTCATCGCACTCGATGTTTCGCTTTCGATGAAGGCAGAAGATGTAAAACCGAATCGCCTCGAAAAAGCGAAGTACGAAATCAAAAATTTGATCAGCCGTTTGAACGGCGACCGCATCGGATTGATCGTTTTCTCAGGCGAAAGCTACGTGCAATTTCCTTTGACAACTGACTACAGCGCCGCGAATCTATTTCTCGACGCAGTTGACGTTACCTCCGTGCCTGATCCCGGCACCGCTATCGGCTCTGCAATTGACAAGGCAATACAGTCATTCCCGCTGAACGAACCGACGAAAAAAGTGCTCGCCATCATCACCGACGGTGAAAACAATCAGGGCGATGCGATCAGCGAGGCGGAGGAAGCCGGCAAAAAAGGAATCATCGTCTACACCATCGGCATGGGTTCTCCTGACGGAGCGCCGATACCGATATACGACGCGAACGGGCATCAGGTAGACTTCAAGCGTGACCGGTCGGGAAATATCGTCCTCACAAAACTCGACGAGGCATCGCTGGAAAAAATCGCGTCGCTCGGCAACGGAAAATATTTTCACGCCAGCAACTCGCAAGACGAGCTTGATCTCATTTACAAAGACATCAATGCCCTGCAAAAGCACGAATTCGGAACGAAGCAATTCACCGATTACGAGGATCAGTTCCAGTATTTTATCGCGGCAGGAATTCTGTTTTTACTGATCGAGCTTCTGCTCTCGGATAAAAAAATTCCGTGGCTTGCCAGCCTCAACCCGTTCCGAAGTATTGGAAACAGTGAGGTTGTAAAATGAAAAATAATTTTCTATCTCTCAGTCAAACAGGTATTATGCTTAACAAAACCGACTATTCGGGTAAACTCGAATTCTCCCCTTTTGTCCCCCTCTTTGGGAGGGATAGGTGGAGGACCAACTCATTGATGGTGCACTTTGCAAAGATGTTCTTTCGATGTCGGTTAGTTTCTTATTACCTTACTCTCACAGGTATTCTGCTTCTATCATCTTCGTTGCACCCCGCCGCCGCACAATCGTTGCGCGGACATATCAATGATGGAAACAAGCTGTACAAGAAACAACAATACGCCGACGCCGAAGCAGAATACAAAAAAATGCTCAATAAGGACAACCAGCTTCTTCAGGGATATTTCAATTTGGGGGATGCTCAGTACAAGCAGCAGCGGTACGACGAAGCGCTTCAAAATTATGAAACGGCTCTTTCAAGAACCAAAGACCAGAAAATTCAGGCTCAATTATATCACAATATCGGCAATGTGCATTTCGATGGAAAACAGTACCAAGAAAGTATCAATGCTTATAAACACGCTTTGCGGCTTAATCCTAACGATGAAGAAACGAAATACAATCTTGCATACGCCGAGCGAATGTTGAAACAACAACCGCCGAATCAGCAGAACAAGCAAAACAAGAACGACAAGAACAATCAGGACCGGAATAATAAGAAGAACCAGCAACACCAACAACAGAACCAGCAGCAGGATCAGAAAAAAAATCAAGCTCAGCCGCAAGGGCAGCAGCAGAAACAAATGTCAAAAGCAGAAGCGCAGCGCATCCTCGAAGCGCTCCGCAACGACGAGAAAGAAGTTCAGAAGAAACTTCGCCGTCATGCCGCTGTCAAAACGAATGTTGAGAAGGATTGGTGAGACTTGAAACATTCAAAATGAGAAATGAAAAACTAAAAATTAGAAAAGCCGTTACCGCATCATTCTTGTTGACGCTTCTCGCTTGCCTTGCACCGTTACAAGTCTGGGCAAACGATGTTTCCTTCACAGCGTCCGCCGATAAAACAACGATCGCACTTGGAGAACAATGCAATCTCGAGTTTACGCTTTCGGGCGCCGGGATGAGCGGAGGAAAAAATTTCCGCTTGCCCGACCTCAGCAAATTTCTTATCCTCTCCGGACCGAATCAATCGTCAAGCGTGCAAATCATCAACGGCTCGGTCTCTTCTTCCGTTACGTACAGCTATGTTCTGCAAGCTCGTGAGGTCGGCAAATTCACAATCGGATCGGCAACGATTGAAGCGGATGGAAAACAATATTCCTCACAGCCGCTCACGATCACTGTCGTGAAAGGCTCCCCGAGACAAAGCGCATCGAATTCCGCAACCGGCGGGACGCCGGACAATGCTGTTCGTCTCGGCGATAATCTTTTTCTGCGTGCGGAAGTTGACCGAAGCCGTGTTTATCAGGGCGAACAGATCACTGTAACCTTCAAAGTGTACACGCGTGTCAGTATCTCGAATTACACAATCAACAAGCTTCCCGACATGATCGGATTCTGGAGCGAAGATATTGCAATCCCTCAGCAGGTGAATCTGACGAATGAAGTGTATAAAGGAAAGCAGTACCGCGTCGGCGTGCTGAAAAAAACCGCGCTCTTCCCCACGCAGCCGGGAACGCTGAAGATCAATCCGTTAGAGATTATCTGCCAGGTGCAAGTACAACGGCGGCGCTCGAACCGCAACGATTGGTTCGATCAATTTTTCAACGACCCGTTTTTCAATAACGTACAGACTTCGAACGTAACGATCACGAGCGAGCCTGTAAAGATCACCGTGCTTCCGCTTCCGAAGAACGATGTACCGCACAGCTTCCAAGGAGCCGTCGGAAAATTTTCTATGGATATCGCGCTGAGCAAAAATGAGGTCAAGACCAACGAGCCTCTTTCGCTGAAGGCGACAATCTCCGGGACCGGCAACATTAAAGTGCTCGAAGCGCCGGGGCTCGAAGTGCCGAACGATTTTGAAAAATACGATCCGAAAGTTACCGACAACATTGACAGAACCGGACCGACAATTCACGGATCAAAAACATTTGAATGGCTCCTTGTTCCCCGCTATCCCGGAGCGAAACATATTCCGCCGTTAGAGCTTTCTTATTTCGATCCGTCGCAGCACAAGTATGTTTCGCTTCATTCCTCTCCGATTGATATAACGGTTGAAAAAGGAAGCGCCGAACCGGCACAATTTGCCGGAACTATTTCGAAGGAAGATGTGAAACTGCTGAATCAGGATATCCGGTTCATCAAAACCGGGGCGGAAGCATTTCGCCGTCCCGGCGAAGAAACGCTCTCTGCAGCAACTGCTGCAGTGATGACCGTGCTGCCGCTCCTCGCATTCATCGGCATCGTTGCGTACAGGCAAAAGACGATGCGCGATGCTTCCGATCTCGTTTCATTCCGCGCACGCAAAGCAATGAAAGTTGCAACAAAGCGCTTGCAACAGGCGAAAGCGCTTCTCACGGCAAACAACGCGGAAGATTTTTACGCTGAAACATCCCGCGCACTGTGGCAATACGTGGCGGATAAACTTTCCATTGACCGCGCCGAGCTTTCAATTGATACGGTAACGCAGCAATTGTCCGAGAAAAATATTTCCCAGAAGCTCGTGGAACGAATCAAAGAATGTCTTGAGACGTGCGAGTTCGCCCGTTTCGCGCCTGCAAGTGCTTCTGAAGAGGAAAAGAAAAAAATGTACGATCTTGCAAGCGAAGTGATCATCGCAGCAGAAAAGGAGATGCACGGATGAGGAAACGAATTCTTATCATGTTCATTTCCTGCTTGATCGTTCTGCCGCTTATTGCATCAGCAGCAACCGACGAGGCAAGCAAACTTTTCGAAGAAGGAAATAAACTTTACCTCGACCAAAATTATACCGGCGCTGTGCAAAAGTACGAACAAATTCTTCACAGCGGTTATGAAAACGGCGAGCTGTACTTCAATCTCGGCAATGCCTATTATAAACTCGGTAACACTGCCGAAGCCATTTTGAATTACGAGCGGGCACAGCAGCTTCTTCCGAACGACGACGACGTGCAATTCAATCTCCGCCTTGCGAACTTGCAGGTTGTGGACAAGATTGATGCGGTGCCGAAATTTTTCCTTTACCGCTGGTTTGATTCGCTGCTCACAGTGTTGCCGCTTTTTACGCTCGGCTGGACAACGTACACATTGTTTTTGTTGACACTGATTTTCCTTTCCGTTTTTTTACTTTCACCGTCGTTCAGAGCAAAACGATTGTCTCTTGCCGCCGCACTTGCGGCAGGAACACTACTTGTACTTTCACTGGTTCTCTTCACAACAGCATCGTATCGGGAAGCGAACACGAGCTACGCCATTGTGATGAGCGATGTCGCGAACATCAAATCTGCGCCGGACACGAAAGGAAGCGATTTGTTCGTGCTTCACAAAGGCGTGAAAGTGCAAGTGCTCGACGAGGTGAACGACTGGAAAAAAATCCGGTTGGCGGACGGAAAAGTCGGGTGGATCCCGGAGAATGAATGCGAGGTAATCTGAGGGAAAAGGTAATCTTGTGAATCCCGACAATTCGGGATTCGCAAGGTTTTTAACACACCGCTTTTTTACTTTCTCAAATTTTTTCTTTATTTTTTTAATCGTCTGTTTGAAAGTCCATCGCAGGTGGATTGGTAACTTACAGCAATAATATTCCAAAGTGAACAATACAACA
>JAGWND010000167.1 GCA_028873075.1 Bacteroidota bacterium | reverse complement strand
CGCAACGGAAATTGCACTGCATGTAATATCCCCGCGAAAGTGAAAGCTCTGCTCTCCTGCAGCGGTTGACTTGATTTTCCCGGCACCGTTCCCGGCAAAAACGACGGAACGATACTGCTTGGCTTTTTCGACGATCGTCTGCGCCGGCGCGATTTCATATTCCGATGCCCGAAGCGGAAAATTATTCCGAGCCGAATAAAAAGAAAAGAACGCTTCATCGCGCTTGGCCTCAATCAAAGGACAAACGACTGCGTCTTCCTTTGGAATTCTGTGCAGTGTTTCCAACGCCAGTGCGTCGAGCGTCGGAACGGGAACCAATGAAATGCCCGCTCCCATCGCCAGGCCTTTCGCGGCGCTGAGTCCGATGCGAAGCCCGGTAAACGAGCCCGGACCGATCGAAACGGCAACAGCGTCAACATCGTGAAGACGGAGAGCGGACTCTTTCAGAATTTCATCAATCATCGGAAGCAGTTTTTCGGAATGAATATTTTTTTCCGAAAGAGAACGATGCGCGAGCACTGCCCGATCACGAACCAGTGCAGCGCTGCAAATGTCCGTCGCTGTTTCAATCGCCAAGATTGTCATAAAATTTTGAGGTAGCCGCAGACTTCATGTCTGCGGAATTGATTTGTAGCCGCGATCTAACGATTACGGCCGCCATGCGGTATTATTTTTCCAACAACGACCTAACCCTCCCCTTTCAGGGGAGGGAACAAATCCTCTCCCCCTGAAACGGGGAGAGTCAGAAAGAGTGCCGCTAAACCGCAAGGTTTATTTTTCAGGAATAGCATCAGTCTTGAGTTACTGCATTCTGCTGATCTGAATGATCCGCTCCGTGTTCGTTGTTCCGAGCGAGAGCTGAACGTCGTACCGCCGCACAGGAAGCTTTTCCTCGATCATGTCCGCCCATTCGAGCAGGCATACCCCCTCGTCGTTGATATACTCGTCGTAACCGATCTCGTTCAGTTCGTTCAGCGAGCGGAGGCGGTAAAAATCGAAATGATACACGGGAAATTTCCCGCCGTTATACTCGTTCACAATCGTGAAGGTCGGGCTTGTCACGTGTTCCCGGATCCCCAAGCCGCGGCAGACGCCTTTTGCGAACTGCGTTTTGCCGCTGCCGAGATCGCCGCGAAGCGCGACCACGTCGCCGTCAAGAAGCCGGCGGGAAAAATGTTCAGCCGCTGCAATGGTCTCTTCTTCCGTATGTGTG
This sequence comes from Bacteroidota bacterium, assembly GCA_028873075.1. Lineage (GTDB taxonomy): Bacteria > Bacteroidota > Ignavibacteria > UBA10030 > UBA8401 > JAJYOI01. The sequence goes on along the minus strand of JAGWND010000167.1, from coordinate 6,630 downwards.
ACGAGCGAAGAATGCATTCACGCTTTTTTCGGTTCGAGAGTGATCACCGGAAGGATAATTTCTTCCATGGAAATTCCGCCGTGCTGGAAACTATCGCGGTACTGGTTGAGGTATTTATGATAATCGGTCGGATATACGAAGTAATAATCTTCCTTTGCGATGATGTAATTCGTCGTCACGCCGCGGCGCGGCAGCTTGTAATCCTGCGGGTTCTTCACAAAAATCGCCTGCTTGTCGTCGCTCTTCAGGTTGCGCCCGAACTTGTACCGCAGATTCGTTGACGCTTCCTTGTCGCCGATGACTTTCGCACCGCGCAGGCAGCGGACGCTCCCGTGATCCGTCGTAATGATGATCTTCACGTCTTTTTTTGTCGCCAGAGCCTGCAGCATGCCTAACAGCGACGAGTGCTGAAACCACGAATTGGTGAGCGAGCGGTATGCCGATTCATCCGGCGCAATTTCGCGGAGCAAATCCGAGTCGGACCTGCCGTGCGCCATCATGTCAACGAAATTCACGACGATGCTTGTCAGCTTGTTCGTCGCGTACGAAAGAATGTTGTTTTCTATCTGCCTGCCGAAATCGCCGTCTAAAATTTTGATGTACTTCGCTTCCGGCTTCACTTCGACGCGACGCCGCTCGAGCAGCTTGTCGAGCAATTGCTTTTCGTAGCGGTTGTGGCTCGTTTCATCGTCCTCCCCCTTCTGCCACAATTCGGGAAAACGCTGTTCGATCTCGATCGGGAACAAGCCGCTGAAAATCGCGTTGCGCGCGTACGGTGTGGCGGTCGGCAGGATCGAGAAATAATAGTCTTTTGAAATCGAGTAGAGCGAATGCAAATGCTGCTCCATGACCAGCCATTGATCGAGCCGCATGCAATCCACGACGAAAAAGATGACCGACGGCTCCTTCCTGACATTCGGGATGACATACTTGTCAATAATATCAACGGACAGCGTCGGGCGGTCTGCCGGATGGTTCAGCCAGTGTATGTAATTTCGCTCGATAAACTTCGAGAACTCCGCATTGCATTCGCGCCGTTGGTCGTTGAACGTTTGCCGCAAACCGAGATCGGGATGCTGCGCCAGCTCCATATCCCAGCCGACAAGCTTCACGTAGAGATCAACCCACTCGCTGTAGCTCAGCGGATTCATCAACAGGCGGGTAATGGAATTGAATCCCTCAATGTAATTTTTCGAAAGCTGCTCTCCCTGAATTTTCTTCGCCTCGAGGATCTTTTTCGCCGTCAGCAGCATTTGACTCGGATTCACCGGCTTCGTGAGATAATCTGCGATTTTCACACCGATGGCATCGTCCATGAGCGATTCGGCTTCGTTCTTCGTCACCATGACAACGGGCACTGCCGGTGAAATTTCCTTGATCCCCGACAGCGTCTCCAATCCCCCTTTGCCGGACATCATCTCGTCGAGAAAGACGAGATCGAAGCTGTTTTTTCTCGTCAGCTCGAGCGCGTCCTCGCCGTTGGTGGCGGTGGTCACGTCGTATCCCTTCTCGCGCAAAAAAAGAATGTGAGAGCGGAGAAGCTCCATCTCGTCATCTACCCAAAGAATTGTCCCTTTTTTATCATTCATTGCTTTTTCTCCTTCTTAAAATACAAATTGATGTCCCGAGAGTCAACGATAATCAAGCCTTGCGAAGGTTTTAGAACCTTTGCAAGGCTACGGTCGAACCGGTAGTGTTACAGTTTGATAAGTTTGGATCAAAAACGAATGTCATGCCGGCGAAAGCTGGCATCCAGTGCTCAATTTTCTGGATTCTGGCTTTCGCCGGAATGACACAGATGCGAAACTGTAACACTACTGTCGAACCTTTCCATTTTGAATTGTGTTGAAAAATTCGGATTTTGAAATATGACGCTTCACAGATATTTCCTCTATATAATTTTTAAGATCGTCGGCGTTGCCGTTTTTGTTCTCTCCCAGCGTTACGCGTACACGAGCCTCGTGCACTGGCTGCGGGGCTGGAAGAAAAATTTCCGTATTGCACACGCTGCGGTCACGGCGCTGTTCGTCCTCTTCAACCTCCCGCTGATCACGTTTTTCCTCCCGCTCAGCCTGTTCGAATACGTGGATGGGAAAATTTTTCACGTCATTGCCTACCCGTTTTACGTCTGGCAGTTTGCAATTTTCCTTACAGTGTTGACGCTCGCGGCAATCAAATTGTTCCGCATGGCGGCGAAACGCCTGTACCGCGTCTTCGCCCGGCACGCCGCTGTCAAAAAAACCATCGCTGTTCTGAAAACAACTTCGTCGTTCCAAAAGTTTGATGCTTCGAGACGCGCTTTTTTGCGGACAGGAATTGTCGGAATTTCAGCCTACTCCTTTGCCGGTGCAGCACGGGGAATCTTCGAGCGGAACCAGTACGAAATCATCGAGCGGAAGATCCGCATCAAAAATTTGCCGGAGGAATTCAAAGGATTCACCATCGGATTGATGAGCGACGTTCATTCCAGCGCATTTATGACGAAAAGCGAGATGGATGAGTACGTCGCTGCACTCAATGCGCTGAAAACGGATCTCGTCGTCGTGCCGGGGGATTTCGTCAACAGCATGACGGAAGAAGTGTATCCTTTTGCCGAAGCGTTCGCCAGCCTTCACGCGCCGCACGGCGTGTACGGATGTCTCGGCAATCACGATTATTACGCCGACGTTGACGTGGTAGCAAAAGTCGTGGACGACTGCGGTGTGAAGCTGCTTCGCAACGATGCTGTGAAGATTCAAAAAGGAAATTCATTTTTCAATCTCATCGGCGTGGACGACATTCGCCACCGGATCGATCCGAACACGTACATCGAATCGGCGCTGTCATCCGCTCATAACGATCAGCCGAAAATTCTTCTTTGCCACCGCCCCTATTTTCTCGAGACGATTGACAATTACAATATTGATTTGACGCTTGCAGGCCACACGCACGGCGGACAGATCGTGCTTGCCCACGTCGGCGATATTTATCTCACGCCGGCGGCACTCGTTTCGAAATATATCTGCGGATTGTACCGCGTCAACGGCTCGCAAATGTATGTGACACGCGGAATCGGCACGGTCGGCGTTCCGCTTCGCATCAACTGCCCGCCGGAGATTACAAAGATTACGCTGGTGTAATCATTTCGCTGAACATTCATCAATCTGGATCTTGATATTAAGAATGTCCTGAAGTATATTTCTTAAAAATGGAGGAAATATGAGTACAACAGCGACAGTAAACAATGTGCTTGAAATAATCGGGCAATTGAACATAGAAGAACAATCAATGATTGCTGAAATTGTCGCAAATCGTGTGCGTGAAGAGCGCCGTAAAGAACTCAAGCGGTCGGTTGATATAAGCAGAAAAGAATACCGCAATGGTAAAACAGAAAGCGGTTCAGTTGATGATTTTCTGAAAGCTATTGATGCTGAATGAGAACGCTGCAGTGGTCTTCCCGATATAAGCGTTCGGTCAAAAGATTGATAAAACAACGTCCTCCCTATCAAGAAAAAATTCTCGACGTGATGCGTACACTTCAAGAAAACCCCTTCGAGCAATCCCTCCATACGCACAAATTAAAAGGCGAGTTTGAAGGAATATGGGCATGTTCAGCAGGCTATGATTTAAGAATAATGTTTGAGTTTGTGAAACGCCCTCAATCAAACGAAGAAGAAATTCTACTCATTGACATCGGGACTCACGACGAAGTCTATTAAGACTCCTTACACTTTCCTTTCCTTGCATCTCGGAATCTATTTCTCTATATTTTTTCCCGCTACTCACTGAAATTATTAGAACGATATCTGACGGCGTTTTACAGCAGTCTGACATCTGTTTTAGAGAACAGCTACAAAAAAATTTTCTCTCATGGAAGAAACTCTTCATTCAACACCCAAGAATACCGGCTGGATCGAAGTCATTGCCGGCTGCATGTTCAGCGGGAAGACGGAAGAGCTGATCCGCCGCATGCGCCGCGCACAGATCGCCCGCCAGAAAATCGCCATCTTCAAGCCGCGCATTGATAACCGCTACAGCTCGAGCCACATCGTCTCACACAGCGAACAGTCACTCAGTTCCACCGTTGTTGACGACGCAAGCGAAATTCCCGCGCTTTCCCGCGATGCACACGTCATCGGCATAGACGAAGGGCAGTTCTTCAAAAACGATCTTGTTAAAGTGTGTGAACAGCTTGCGAACGAGGGCAAGCGCGTCATCGTTGCGGGACTCGATCAGGATTACCGCGGTGTGCCGTTCGACCCGATGCCCCATCTTCTTGCCGTTGCGGAATATATCACAAAGACACTTGCAATTTGCGTTGTCTGCGGCAATCCTGCCGACCGGACTCAGCGGCTCACGCAATCGCACGAGCGCGTTGTTGTCGGCGCAAAGGATGTGTACGAAGCCCGCTGCCGTCATTGCTTCCAGCCGCCGACAGACTAAACAATATTGGTGATTGGTAATTGGTAATTTGTAATTGGTAATTGGTAATTGGTAATTGGTAATTGATGAAATGTCAGCATCCGGCAATCGTCAACAGGCACTTGCAAATCAGGTTTCAGAATCTGTTGAATTCCTCCGCTCAAAAACTTCTTCCCGACCGGCAATCGGCATCGTGCTTGGCTCAGGCTTGGGCGGGTTCGGCGATTTGCTGATCGAGAAGACAACGGTTGATACGAAAACTATCCCCCACTATCCCCGCTCGTCCGTTCCGGGACATGCCGGGAAGATCCACTTCGGAAAAATCCCGCAGAGCGGGATCCCGTACAGCGGGATTGCTGACGGCAAAAAGAAATCTGCGGAGCTTCTCGTCTTTCAGGGACGAGTGCATTTTTATGAAACCAACGATCTCGCACAAGTCGTCTACCCGATTGACGTTGCCGCTGCGCTCGGAATCAAAAAGCTGATCGTGACAAATGCCGGCGGAGCAATCAACCGGCAGTTTGCGCCGGGCGATCTGATGTTCATCACAGATTACCTTAACATGACGTTCAAGAACCCTCTCAGGGGAAGGAATCCCAAAGGGGCAAGCTGGAATAAAACACTGCGCCCTGCATTCAGCCGCGCAATGCTTGCGAAGGCGAAAGATGCCGCACGCGAAAACGGAATTCCGTACAAGGAAGGGGTGTACTGCTGGACGAAAGGACCCGCGTACGAATCTGCGGCGGAGATACAGATGATTGACAAGCTTGGTGCGGATGCAGTGGGGATGTCCACTGTTCCTGAGGTGATTGTTGCGGCTGAGTACGGCATTGAAGTGCTCGGAATTTCGTGCATAACGAATCTTGCTACGGGACTTTCCTCTGAGAAACTCTCTCATGCTGAAGTGACTGTGGTTGCCAACCGCGTGAAGCAGAATTTTACCACGCTGGTGTCGAAAATTGTGTTTGCAATTGGGGAAGATGTCTGACGGCGTTTTCCCCCCTGTCCGCCGCAATGTTTTGTATGAAGGCGGAAGCCCGTCTGACATCCTGCTCACCTTTAACAAAACGTCAGACAGCACAAAGCGCTGTCAGACGTTCGTTGTTGTCATCAGAAGACGATGTCTGACGGCGTTTTTCCCCTGTCCGCCGCAATGTTTTGTATGAAGGCGGAAGCCGTCTGACATCCCGCTCGGCTTGAACAAAACGTCAGACAGCACAAAGCGCTGTCAGACGTTGGTTGTTGTCATCAGAAGACGATGTCTGACGGCGTTTTTTCCCCCTGTCCGCCGCAATGTTTTGTATGAAGGCGGAAGCCGTCTGACATCCCGCTCACCTTTAACAAAACGTCAGACAGCAGAAGGCGCTGTCAGACGTTCGTTGTTGTCATCAGAAGACGATGTCTGACGGCGTTTTCCCCCTGTCCGCCGTAATGTTTTGTATGAAGGCGGAAGCCGTCTGACATCCCGCTCGGCTTGAATAAAACGTCAGACAGCACAAAGCGCTGTCAGACGTTCGTTGCTTGCTTACCGAATTTGTTTTTGGGACAGCGAATCTCGAGGTTAAGATGACTTTTTCGAAAAAGATGACATCTTCCCCGAATGTTCAGAAGGCTTCCCCGATGAGTTAGAAGACTTCCCCGACTCTTCAGAAGACTTCCCCGATTGTTCAGAAGGATTCCCACGATGTTAAGAGTGCTTAAAATGGCGTAAATTCCTGGCTTTTTCTTCTCGCTCCGCCAAGAAGCCGGCGTGTAACGGGGCGTTTTACGCTGGCGGACTTGCAGCCGACCCCATCTCTAACTCTCCCCCCTACCCCGCGCCGACAACGCGCAGGGGGAGATGACCCCCTCTGTGTCTCCCCCTGTTAGGGGGAGAATTTTTTAAAAAGTTGCGAAGGGGTATTGACATTGGGGTGAAAAAACTACACATTAACGCCACTCAGGTTCGCAGGAATTTACAGGATACGCCTGAGGGTTTTGTCTGCACAGTTGTTCCACGGTGTTGTTCATTTTTGGAGAATGTCCAAAGGACTCCTTCGGAGGTGGAAAAGGTTGTGATGAGACAGAAAGAAGCCGCTTTTGCAGGTATAAACGCAAACCAAAGTTCTATTACTCCCCCCATTTCCCCTGTTACTAATGGGAAGAAGAAGAATAACAACAAGAGAAGAATATATGCAAACATATTACTTGGTTACAATGACTGTCGGAGTTTTTGCGCTTATTGTTTCA
>JAGWND010000166.1 GCA_028873075.1 Bacteroidota bacterium | reverse complement strand
AATGATTTCCCCCAAAGCAAATTTCATTTTATCTCTGTGCGGCTTTGCTATTCTTCTCTACATCTGGATTTTTCTGCCGTTCAACTTTTATGAACCGACGCGACAATTTCATCTTCCTCTCATTTTGTGGCTGATACATATTTTCACTTTGTATATTCACGAGGCAGGTCATTTCTTTTTTAGCTTCTTCGGAAGAACGATCTATTTTCTCGGCGGCTCGATCATGCAGGTGCTTGTGCCTTTTGTGTGGTTCATTGTCGCGCTGCGTCAGCATTCCCGATTATCTTCCGTTGCACTTTTTTTCACCGGAGAAAGTCTGGTGGATGCCAGTATTTATGTGCGAGACGCGAAGCTCAGAGTTCTTCCGCTGCTCGGCGGACACGGCACGAAACATGACTGGGCAACAGTTCTCGGAGAAGCAGGGAAGCTCGATTGGGCGGAACCGTTAGGCGAGCTGTTTTTTTATTTCGGCTTGACAATTTCCTTGTGCGCAATTGGGCGGGGCGTGTGGGTTTCAGCAAGGGTGTATCAACAAGAGCGGTTAGATGCTTTTCGGTCCAATCAGCTTTCTCCTCTTTAACTCTTCTTGTTTTTGCTCCTCGTTTTGCCTAAATTTTTTCCATGAGAATTCCGGAAGAAACAATTGCCGAGATTCGCCGCGCGACGGACATCATCGAATACATCGGGATGTTCGTGAAGCTGAAGAAACGCGGCAAGAACTATATCGGATTATGCCCGTTTCATTCTGAAAAAACGCCGTCGTTCAACGTCAGCGCGGACAAAGGAATGTATTACTGCTTCGGTTGTCATCGCGGCGGCGATGTCATCAAGTTTGTGATGGAATGGGAGAAGGCGTCGTATGTTGAAGCGATTGAAATTCTTGCGGAGCGCGCCGGTATTCCCGTTCAGCGCATCAATGAAGGATTTCAGCCTGCGTCGGAAACGGAAACGCTCTATTCCATTTGTTCGCTTGCCGCTCGGTTTTTCTATCGCAGCTTGAATTCGGAGGAAGGAAAATTTGCGCTCGATTATTTTCGGTCACGCGGATTCTCCGATAAAACCATTACAACGTTTGGGCTTGGCTATTCACCGCGGGGCTGGGGAGCACTTCTTCAACATGCTGAACAAGAGGGGGTGAAACCGGAAACACTGGAGAAAGTCGGCTTGATCCGCCGCCGCGACGACGGAACGCCGTACGATACTTTCCGCGGTCGCGCGATGTTTCCGATTTTTTCTCCTTCCGGAAGAGTGGTTGCGTTCGGCGCGAGAAAATTGTACGACGATGACCCGTTGGGAAAGTATATCAATTCTTCCGAGACTGCTATTTATCAAAAGAGCAAAATTCTTTACGGTCTATCGCAGGCGAAGGAAGCGATTCGTGAACGGGATTCGGTCGCGCTTGTTGAAGGCTACGCCGATCTTATTTCTGTGTATCAATCGGGAACGCGCAATGTTGTTGCGTCGAGCGGCACGGCGCTGACGTCCGAACAGATCCAATTGATTTCCCGCTACACAAAAAGTATTATTCTTGTTTATGATGCCGATGCTGCCGGCACTGCCGCGATGATGCGCGGCGTGGATCTTATTTTAGAAGGCGGTCTTGATGTGCGGATCATTCAACTTCCCGAAGGGGAAGATCCCGATTCGTTTGTCAGGAAGAACGGCGGCGGAGCGTTTGAAGAATTGCTGAAGAAAGCGGCGACGTTCGTTGACTTCAAAGCGGCTGCATTTCTGCGCGAAGGAAAATTTGAATCGCCGGAAGGAAGAGCCGAAGCCGTACGTGCGCTTGTGCAGACGATTGCAGTCGTCAAAGATCCGCTGAAGAGATCTTTTTTCATTAAAGACGTCGCGGAAAAATACCGTCTGTATGAATCAACGCTGTATTCCGAGTTAGAAAAATACTTGAGCAAAGTTCCCGATCATTTCCGTTCGTCATTCGTTCCTTCTTCCGTTCCGCAAATGGAAGAGAGCATAGAAGCGAAGGCGGCGCCGAATGAAATTCCATACGATGAAAGGGAGCTTCTTGATGTTGCATTGGAAGACCCCGATGTGATGGTGCCGTTTATTTTCACCTATCTTCAGCCTTCGGAACTTACGCATTCCGGAGCGAGCGAAGTCGCCCGTTTGCTCGTGGAAGAATTCGACGAGAAGGGGAGCGTAGATGTCAATCAGCTATTATCAAAAGCATCATCCGATGTAGTCCGCCAATTGATCGCCGATGTTACGTTCAGCCCGCATCAGCTTGGCTCGCGATGGGAGGAGGTTGGAGCGCGGCTGAATGATGAACGGATCTGGGAACAAGCAAGCGGTGTGATCAAACGGTTGAAGACGAAAATGTTGCAGAAAGAGAGGGAAGAAAACCAGCGTCAATTGAAGGATGCCTCGCTGAAAGGAGAAAATCCCTTGCCGTTTTTTGAACGTGATAAAGAGATCCTTCAAAAGCTGAAGGAGCTCGGCAAGCTTCAATTTTCCCGAGCGCCGAAGGAGTAAGAAAAAACCCGACGCAAGTCGGGCTTTTTCTTACTCTGCAACCACCTTCTATGCATTGATGGGTGAGGGGCGTCTTTCGCTTCACATTTTTGCAATCACTGCATCACCGAATTCTGAGCACTTCACTTCTTTCGCGCCTTCCATCAAGCGAGCAAAATCGTACGTAACGGTTTTTGCACAGATTGCACCGTTCAATCCTTTCAAAATTAACTCAGCGGCTTCAGTCCAGCCCATGTAACGCAGCATCATTTCGCCGCTGAGGATGACGGAGCCGGGGTTGACTTTGTCCAAGTTTGCGTACTTCGGCGCTGTGCCGTGTGTCGCTTCGAAGATTGCATGCCCCGTGATGTAATTGATATTTCCTCCGGGTGCAATGCCGATGCCGCCGACTTGCGCCGCAAGTGCATCGGAAAGATAATCGCCGTTCAGATTCAGAGTTGCGATCACATCGAAATCCTCCGGGCGCGTGAGAACCTGTTGCAGCGTGATATCGGCGATGGCATCTTTGACGACGATTCCTGCGCCGGGTTTTCCTTCGGGGATTTTGCACCAGGGACCGCCGTCCAATTCCACCGCGCCGAAATAGTCCTTCGCCGTCTGATAGCCCCAGTCGCGGAATGCACCTTCGGTAAATTTCATGATGTTTCCTTTGTGCACGAGCGTCACGCTTTTCCTTTTATTCTTTATCGCGTAACTGATAGCGCTGTGCACCAAGCGAACTGTCCCTGAATAACTCACCGGCTTGATTCCGATTCCGACTCTGATGTCCGTCGGAAAATTTGTTGTGCCGACGAGATTCCAGAATTCTTCCGCTTTTGCTTTTGAATTGAAACGGATCTTTTTGAATTCCTTCGGAAAATCTTTTTCGAGCAAATCGAGGATTTTTTGTGCCTCTGCCGAGCCGCCGGGGTATTCGATTCCCGCATAAATATCTTCCGTGTTTTCGCGGAAGATGATCATCTTCACTTTTTCAGGGTGTTTCACAGGTGAAGGAACGCCGGGAAAATATTGAACCGGACGCAGGCACACATAGAGGTCGAGTGTTTGCCGGAGCGCAACGTTCAGCGAGCGAATACCGCCGCCGATAGGAGTGGTGAGCGGTCCCTTGATGCCGACGAGATAGTCCTTGAACGCGGCGACGGTTTCATCGGGCAGCCACGAGTTGAATTTGTCGAACGATTTTTGTCCGGCATACACTTCTTTCCATTCGATTTGCTTCTTGCCGCCGTATGCTTTTGCAACTGCCGCGTCAATCACGCGCACGGAAGCGCGCCAAATATCGGGTCCCGTTCCGTCCCCTTCAATGAAAGGAATAATCGGATGGTCGGGAACGTTCAGTTTTCCATCTTGAATTGATATTTTTTCGCCGTTTGTCATAAGTGATCCTGTCGAATGAAGTTATTCTTGGATTGCCGCGCGGATTTTTTCTGCCGTTGTTCGTATCGTTGTGTCGTCATACTTTTTCAGCTGAAGGACGAAACGGATATTATCATTGGCATAGCGCGGCGTGATGTGAATGTGAAAGTGAAATATTGATTGACCTGCAATAGAACCGTTGTTCGAGAAAAAGTTGAACCCTTCGAGGGCGTACGATTTCACAATTGCATGCGCTACAATGTGAACAGCACGCATCATGCCGCCTAATTCTTCTTCCGGAACCTCGAGGAAATCCTTGTAATGTTTCTTGGGAATGACCAACGCGTGTCCGTAATGGATTGGATTGACGTCGAGAATCGCGACTGCGCCTTCGTTTTCGTACAATATTTCGGCGGGAATTTCGCGCGCAATGATTCTGCAAAAAATGCAGGACATATACCCAAAATAGAAAAAAAGAGGCCGAAAGTCAACGCGGTGTGTTTGACTCTCACAGCATATTTTTCTATATTCTTGCGAGTTTTTTCGGCGACAAAAAGCAATGCCACAGAGACACAAAAATTATTTCAAAGGATTCAGGTTATGAAGCGTTATATTCCCTTGGGGATTCTCGCAGCCGCAATTGCCTATATCGTAACGACAGGCTTTCAATGCTCGTCGGCAGAGTTGACGAGTGCGCGTCTCTACATTCAGCGCAAAGATTATCCGAAAGCGGTTGCTCAGCTTGAGAAGGAAGTGACAAAAAATCCGAAGAGCGAGGAAGGATATTACCTTCTCGGTGCTGTGCGGGCGGAGATGAAAGATTACAGAAAGATGAAAGACGCTTTCGACAAAGCGCTTGCAATTGATTCGGCTGCGCATGCAAAAGATATTCACGCGCAAGAAGTTAGCGCGTGGGTTCATCTTTTCAATCAAGGTGTTGATGCTCTGAATAACGCTACGGATTTGGCAGGCTACGGAAAAGCGGTTGATGCCTTTTCGACTGGAATTTACGTTCTGCCGGAAAGCACGATGACCTACCGCAATCTCGGATTAACGTATTACCGTGCCAACATAATCGACAGTGCCGTTATGAACTTGACAGCGGCGCTCGATAAATCGCACGACGAGGTCGCGTGCCACTTGTTGGGAGAAATTTATATTGACAGCGCCTCTGCACTCAAGTCACGCTTTATGAATACGAACCGCGACGTTTTTACCGCAATGAAAAATCTTGCTGCGATCCACGAAAAAATGAAAGCGGCCGATGTGAAATATATTCTCGGCGAACCGTCTTCGGTGAAAGACTTGGCGCCGAAGAAGAAAAAACGAGGCGCGGCGGAAGTGAAAGAGGAATGGATGTACGATAAATACAATCTTGTTTTGACTATAAACGGAGAAAATATCTCAGCAGTAACATATACCATGCCGTACGCACCAACAATTGATTCTACAGATTTAAAGAACGCTGTCGCTTTCTATGATAAAGCAGCAGAGATTTCAAGACGGGGCATTGCATGGTATCCCGACAATGCCAGTATTTCTGAAAATTTGATGAACGCCTACATCGGTGCTGAACGGAACGATGAAGCGCGCCAGTTACTGGTTACACGCGTTAAAAAATATCCGGAAAGCAAGTTCGATCATTACAACTTGGGCGTGTTTCTTCTCAAGGATTCAAACTATGTTGATGCGATAGCACAATTCAAAGAGACGCTGCGTCTCGATTCTCTCGAGGCGACATTGCCGGATACCGCAAAAACTTCACGGCGCGACACCTCACTTGCAGCCAACGCATTGTACAATCTTGCCGCCTCGTACGTCAACTGGGGCGTTGCTGAGCAAGAAAAAACAAAAGCGAAAGCAGAAGCGGAAGGAAAAGAAGGAAGAGAAGGGAAAGAAGATACTAACTACAAAGAAAAATTCAAGCTTGCACTTCCATATTTGGAAGAAGTTGTCAAGTCAAAAGGAAATGATGTGCAAATGTGGGAGCTTCTCGGACAAGTGTATGCAAATTTAAATCAGCAGGATAAAGCAGTTGAAGCGTACAAGAAAGCGGACGCAATCCGCGAAGGTAAGCAGTAAAGGAGTATTCATGTCCACACAACAACCGCCGCAAGGGCAGCAAATTAATGTCGAGTTGAGCGAAAAAGAAGCGGAAGGAATTTATTCTAACCTTGCCATCATCACGCATTCTCCGGCGGAATTCGTGATTGATTTCACGCGCATCCTTCCCGGTGTGCCGAAAGCAAAAGTATTTGCCCGCATTGTGATGACGCCGCAGCACGCCAAGCTGCTTCTCAACGCGTTGAAAGATAATATTGAAAAGTACGAAGGAAAATTCGGCGATATTAAAATCGCAGGCGATACGCCGCCGTCACCCAATTTCGGATTTCAGATCCCTACCAAAGAAGAAAAGATCCACTGACTGCTACATTAAAAATACTACGTTCGTGTGATTGATATTTGAGTAGGGCGAGAGTATGTTAGAGATGCGTGACGGTAACTGTTCAGCGGCGTTCTCGTGAAAACGGGAATCCATTGTTTTACGCCAATCAAAAAATAGACTCCCGCCAGAAGTACGCGGGAACGATGATAGCCAAAAAAGAATGCCGACCGTTGAAAAATTTTATAGGTACTTCTGCCTATACGAATGAGTACTTCTGTCTATTGAATTACCCAGTCTCAATGTTGTATCATTTCCATTATTCATCCAGTCCAAGTTTTCTCAATTTTGACAGAAAATGACTGCTCAGTGTTTTCTATTAAAACGTCATTACTGAATGCCCCGCATCAGTAAAATTATGAAAAGAGCGGGATGCCGTACAGCCGCGTTTTTATCGGGAATGTTTTTAGACCGCTTCAAAAAGAATGGATTCCCGCTTACGCCAGGAATAACGGCTGTTGGGAAAAAAGCGGAGCAGTTTATGCGTGACGAAGTTTTCTTACTGGTATTCAGTGAACTGCGTGAAAAACATGTAGCGACATAAATCGGTGCAATGTGATAAGTATCAAAGTGGCGAACAAAGCAGAATATTAACTTGCCAGCATTCTCGTTAAAGTTGTAAACAATTTACCCTATTTTTTTATTTTTCATCCGGAGGTTTAATGTCACTATCGCTCAGTCGAGGGGCGAAATTCAAAAAGGGAATTTTCTATTTTCTTCTGGTAAGCTTACTGCCGCTTTCCTACCAATGCGTGAAAGCACCGCTCGCTCCGAAGATGCCGACATGGACCACGCAGCTGACCATTCCGCTGATGGATCGCACATGGACGTTTACCGATATGATCAGAAAAGATTCGAAGTTTGATACGACGTCGGGTATCAATGTAATTTATCGGCCCTCGTCGGTGAAAAACAATCCGACCGCAATTCAGATTCCTAATTTGAAGCCGGCTCAAGGTCAGGTTACGAACAAGTTGGGAGTCGTGCCGCTGGATATACCCTCTCTTCCCGGATTTTCAGCAACGTTTAAGGATATGTTCGGCGTGGATCCGCCGACGTTCAACGGAAACCCGATTCCGTACCCCGGGAATGACACAACCGTTACTCCTGCACCGATTGATATCGGCAATCCTTCCGCCGCGTACGACTGGATGATTTTTGAAAACGGCACGATGACATTGACGGTTACAAATACATTTCAGTTCGGCATCAGTTTTCCGTCTGGAATCAGGATTGTGAATGATTCAGATAATACCGTTGTTGCATCGTTCAATTTTGCAGGGGCCATCGCCCCGAACTCTTCACAATCGGCGTCATCCAATCTTGCGGGGGTGCGAATGGATGCAAGGATGCATTTACATTTCACACTTCAAACAAATCAGATCAACGGCAAAACAATCCAGTCAACCGATCACATCGGAGCATCCTTGGCAATCACAAATGCCGGTCTGAGTTCTGCGAAAGTGCAATTGACGGGGAATTATTCTTTGTTCAACGTGCAAGACTCGGTACAGAAACTGGACGATTCTACCGGTGTGTTCAGCGCCGAGTTCAGCGGCGGAAGCTTCCATATTAGAATTACCAACGATATTGCAACAGACATTGTTGTCGGTTTTAAGTTGAATGAATTCATTGATAAGATAACAAAGCAGCCGTTT
>JAGWND010000165.1 GCA_028873075.1 Bacteroidota bacterium | reverse complement strand
TGACATCGTGAACGCGGACAATATTCGCGCCGTTTATAATTGAAATTGCAACCGCCGCCGCCGTTCCCTCTAACCGTTGATCAACAGGAAGCGGAACACCGTCTTCGGTTTTCAGCACATTGCCGATAAATCCTTTCCGTGAGGGACCGATAAGAAGCGGGCAGCCGAACTCCTTAAATTCACGAAGCGAATGAATCAGCGAAAGATTATGCTCCGTTGTTTTTCCGAAGCCGATGCCGGGGTCAATAATAATCTGTTCGATGCCGGCAGCTCGCGCTGCGGAAATGCTTTGGGATAAATACTCTTTTATCTCCTGCAGGAAATTTTCATACACCGGATTGTGCTGCATTGTTTTCGGCGTGCCCTTGATGTGCATGGCAACAAGCGTTGCGCGATGTCGTGCCGCGGTTTCAGCCATATCCGAATCGAATTTCAATCCGCTGATGTCGTTGACGATAACAGCGCCCGCGTTCAACGCCGCTGTTGCAACGTTGGATTTGTACGTATCAATTGAAATCGGAACATCCGATTTCCGTGCAACTTGTTCAATCACCGGCACAACGCGGCGCATTTCTTCTTCCGCAGAAACCATGTCGGCGCCTTCGCCATAAACGCCTTTCGGGCGCGTAGATTGGCCGCCAACATCAACAATGTCCGCACCGTCTTCAACCATTTGCAGAGCGTGGCCAACCGCGCGCTCCGGGTCGAGATATTTTCCTCCATCGGAAAACGAATCGGGCGTAACGTTGAGAATTCCCATGATGAACGTTCGCCGGGAAAAATCAAACTGCTTCCCGCCGATTGTGAAAACCGACGGCGAGGAAATTTCTGTCATGACGGAATCGACCGATGATTGCATTGCACTTTAAACGATTGTAGTGTCCGCCGAAAAGCGGTCGCTTACGCTCCTGAGCTTCAGTGTCGGAGCGCAAGGTCTTCGACCGAAATATATTGAAATGATGCACGATTCGCAACGAAAAAGCCCTCCGGCGGGAGGGCGGGAGGGCTTTTTTTACTACGCTTCCTTTTTCTTCTGTGCGCGCATCGCTTTAACTTTTTCTCTCATCTTCCGTCTGTGCTTGCGATGCTTTTTCCAGGCGATCTGACCTTTCTTGTTCATGAATTGAGTTCTCCTTTATTGATATTATGGTTCACTGCATGAATGATAAAATCCGCACTTTGGGCAAACGAGCTTACACTTGTGGCTGTCGAGCAGCGTTCCGCAATTCACACAATGCTGCCAATAGTGCGCCTCGCTTGATGGCGTTGTATCAGATTTTTTTCCATTGAGCAAAGAGGGGATCGGAGTGATAACTCTCGCTCTACCGTTAACGCTGGATTTATTCATTGGGGTTTAGATTTTCTCAGTTCTTGTCTCAGTTGTTCTATATCTCTCTTGATCATTTGGTAATCTGAAAATCTTGCAGTGTCAACTTTTGTTATCTCAAGATATTTTTCATACGCTTGAATTGCAGAACGGAAATCAGGAATTCTCTCATACGTCATTGCAAGAAAGCGGAGAGCAGCTTTATTTTCAGGATTGAACTCGAGAACATGTTGATATGCTTCGGAAGCCTTTCTCCATAACCGCTTGGTGAAATAGAACGCAGCAAGATTATTGTAAACATGTGAAATTGCAATCGGCTGCAATTCTTGAATCGCTCTTTCGTACGCCTGTTCAGCGCCTTGAACAGAATCCACCTTTTCAAAAACATGCGCCAAGTTAAGACAATACTGCACGGTAGTACTGTCCAGAACAATCGCCGTATTGTATTCCGCTATTGAGGAATCATAATTCTCTTGCGAAAAGTAAGCGTATCCTAACTGTGCATGATAAATTGCATTGAGCGAGTCGAGAGCAAGAGCTCTCCGAAAATATGCCACGGCGCTGTCAAGCTCTCCCATTCTCCTGTAACATTCCCCAATCTGAAACGTCACATCTTCATTGACCGGCTTCAAGGCTAACGCTTGCTGATAATACTTGCGTGCGGTCGGAAAATCTTTTTTTGAATTGTCGTAATTTGCAAGAGCAATAACGCTCGGGAAAAACTGCCGGTTCAACGCATAGGATCTCTGTATAAAAATAATTCCCGAATCGCTATGTTCCATTCTTTTCAGCGCATCACCCAAATAAAACAAGCTGAGAAAGTCTTTCTGATTTTTTTGCACAAGAAAAGAAAATATCTCTGCTTCCTTATTTTCATTCTTCCTTTTCAGATTGTAAACAATCCCCAGTTGAAAATATGCCGGCAGGTACGTGCTGTCTAACCGGAAACATGTTTCAAGTTGAGGAATCGCCTCGTCATACAAACCAGCTTGCTTCAACATGCATCCGAATTGATATCTCCACTGTGCATTCATCGAATCTTTTTCAATAGCTTTTTGGAAAAAGAATTTCGACTGCTGAAAGTTATACAACGCTGCGCTGCTCATGCCGCCGTAAAAATATATTTTGGAAGGCAGTGAAAGCGAATCATTTTGATGGATAAGATCAATCGTTTTTGAATACAGCCCCTCAGAATAATATTTCGACGAGAGCTGTGCGAGCGAATCTGTCATTCCATCAAACGAATATGCAGTAAGCGAAAAATAAATCTGAAGCAAAACGATAACGACAAATCTCCAGACTTTCATCGTTCCCTCGTTTTCGATTTCAAGAACTGATACAGCTTTTTTAATTCGGAAGGTACCCGTCGTTCATGATTAACTCTTTCCGTTTCCCTTCCGAAGAAAGCAACGGCACTGCCGCTTCAAGATGACGGACAAGCATCGCAAGCCGCTCATTTTCCGATTGCATCGAAAGAAAAGTCTGGCGCTGTTCCAACTCGAATCCCGATTTCTGCACCATCAAAAACGAAAGAAGCTTGCTCCGCTCAGTCGCTGCGTCAATTTCGCTAATTCTTCCCTTGAATGCAACCCTGATCATCTGGTTATACAACCCGATCGCTTTTTGCCGCAGCAGGTCATCAATTTTTTCTTCACGATCAAACATAAACGAAACAACCCCGACGTAATACGGCGAGGTTGTTTCGACAGTCTTCTCAAGATGGTAGCGGCGCTTCCCTTCGACGATGATATCCAATCTTCCGTCGTCGTACCGTTTCACAATCTCATCCACTACGGCTGTGCACCCGGTCGCGTGGAGTGTCCCGTTGTTGAACAGATTGATACCGAACTCGGAATCCTGATCAATGCATTCAGCAATAAGAATTTTGTACCGCTGCTCAAAGATGTGAAGCGGAAGCCGCGCGTCAGGAAACAGCACAGCCTGCAACGGGAAAATAGGGAGAAGTTGACTCATGAATTGTAACAACCCTGCCAGCGTTCAAAACGCTGGCAGGGTTCGGTCATGGACTACGCTTTTTCAAACCGGGCAGCAACGTCGTCCCAGTTCACAACATTCCAGAACGCCGCAAGATAATCTGCGCGGCGGTTTTGATATTTCAAATAGTACGCATGTTCCCACACATCGCATCCAAGCAGCGGGTGCTGTCCGTCTGATATCGGATTATCCTGATTCGGCGTCGAAACAACGGCAAGCTTTCCGTCTTTCCCGATCACAAGCCATGCCCAGCCCGAACCGAATCTGCCGAGTCCCGCTTTCGTAAATTGTTCTTTGAATGAAGCGAGCGAGCCGAAAGCGCCGTTGATTGCGGTAATCAATTTTCCGGACGACGGCTCTTTGACCCCTTTTTTCAATTGCTGCCAAAACATTGTATGGTTCACATGTCCGCCGCCGTTGTTGCGCACAGCCGTGCGGATTGCATCGGGGACAGAACTGAGCGATTTCAATAATTCTTCGGCGGATTTTTTTTCAAGGTCTGCATTCCCGGTTAAGGCGTTGTTCAGATTCGTCACGTACGCGCCGTGATGCTTGTCGTGATGAATCTCCATCGTTTTCGCATCAATAAACGGTTCGAGTGCGTCGAATGAGTACGGAAGTTTGGGTAGTTCGTGTGCCATGACAGTATTCTCCTTCTATTAAAAATTCGTGAAACAGCAATAATGAATTAATAGTGACCACTCAGCCGAAGGCTGATCCGCCTTTGGCGGAATTCCTGCTTCCCCCACTAATACTTTTTAATACATATTCAGTGCGAGCTTTGCTTCCTCAGACATCATGCTCGGATCCCAGCGCGGCTCCCACACCACATTCACCTGCACCGATGTCACGCCTTTTACCTGTTCGACTTTTTCTTTCACTTCAGGCGGAAGGCTTTGCGCCGCCGGACATCCCGGCGATGTCAATGTCATGTTGATGACGGCTGCACCTTCTTTGTTCACATCCACGGTGTAAATCAATCCGAGTTCGTAGATGTTCACCGGAATTTCCGGATCGAAACAGGTTTTCAACGCTTCGACAATTTGATCTTTAACGATGAGCAATTCAAAAGTATTGAATTCAGAATTGCCAGACGGTGACGTATTTTCCATATTCGATCCTATTTCTTTTCTTTCTCTGAATCCTCTGTTGAAACAACAGCCTTGCCCTCCGAGTTCAATGCGCCGTGCAATGCGTGCCACGCCAGACTTGCACATTTGATGCGCGCAGGAAATTCTGCAACGCCGGCAAGCGCACCGAGGCAGCCAAGTTCCTCAATGTTTGCTTCATTATCATCGTGAACATCACGCGTGACAAGCGCGTGAAACTTCGTGAACAATTCCTCCGCTTCCTTTTTTGTAATGCCTTTTACCGCTGTCGTCATCATTGATGCCGAGGCTTTCGAGATTGCGCAGCCGGCTCCCTGAAATCCAATATCTTTGATGAGATCGCCGGCCATGTTCACATAAATTGTGTAGTGATCGCCGCACAACGGATTGTAACCTTCAACCAATTTGTCGGCGTTCTCAATCTTTTTAAAATTTCTCGGGTTTTTGTTATGATCAAGAATCAATTCCTGATACAATTCATTGAGGCCGCTCATGCGCCAAAAATCTCCTTCACTTTTCTAAGTCCGCGGGCAAGCGCATCAACTTCTTCCATTGTGTTGTAGAACGCAAATGATGCACGCGCCGTTGCCGGAATACCGAAGCGCTGCATCACCGGCTGTGTACAATGATGTCCCGTACGCACGGCAATTCCCTCGTTATCCAAAATCGTCCCGACATCATGCGCGTGAACCGAATCGAACACAAGGGAAACGACAGCGGCTTTTTCTTCAGCGGTGCCGATAATGCGCACACCTTCGATGCCGGAAAGAACCTCCGTCGCATATTTCAGAAGCTCTTTTTCGTACGCTGTGATCGCATCGAAACCGACAGTCGTAACATAATCAATGCCCGCGCCCATGCCGATGACATCGGCAATGTTCGGAGTGCCTGCTTCAAATTTATACGGAAGAACATTATACGTTGTCTTCTCGAATGTCACGGAACTGATCATGTCGCCGCCTCCCTGATACGGTGGCATCTGCTCAAGATATTTTGTTTTGCCGTATAACGCACCGATGCCCGTCGGACCGAACACTTTGTGTCCGGAAAAAACAAAAAAATCACAATCGAGATTCTGCACGTCAACTTTTAGATGGCTGGCTACTTGCGCGCCGTCTATTAACACGGGAATCCCGCGTTCGTGCGCTCGTTGAATAATTTTTTTGATCGGATTGATTGTGCCGAGTGAATTCGAAACATAAACGACTGAAACAAATTTCGTGTGCTCATTCAACAACTTTTCATATTCATCAAGCAGCAGCTCACCACGGTCGTTCATCGGAATGACGCGCAGTTTCGCTCCTTTTTCTTCGCACAAGAGCTGCCACGGGACAATGTTCGAATGATGTTCCATCGCCGAAATGATGATCTCATCATCCTTGCCGATAAATTTTCTTCCGTACGTATCCTTCACCAGATTGATTCCCTCTGTGGTGCCGCGAACGAAAATAATTTCACGCGAATCGGCGGCATTGAGGAACAATTTCACTTTGCCGCGTGCCTTTTCATATTCATAAGTCGCAATCTCGCTCAGATAGTGGACGCCGCGATGGATGTTTGCATTCTGACCGACGTAATACCGCGTCAACGTATCAATGACCGCTTGCGGCTTTTGGCTTGTCGCGGCGTTGTCAAGATAGACAAGCGGCTTTCCGTGAACTTTTTGTTTGAGGATCGGGAAGTCCTCGCGGATGCGCTGCACATCGAATAGCGCTGCTGCCGTGTTTTCCGCTTCAGCTACTGCTGATTGTGATTGTGTTTTCATCATGAATGAGGTTCGTCTTGCTGAAAGTCCCTTTGGGAAAAATCCGCCGTGGCGGAATGAACGATTTCAGGAAGCTCCGACTTCACCACGCTGTCTGCAAGCTTCGCGATAATCAATGAATCAATATACTGACGGAGATTTGCATCGTTAATGTACTTCGTCACTTCTGCGGCAAAACCGGTTGTGAGAATGCCGCGCGCTGCTTCTTCGCTAATACCGCGGCTCTTCACATAAAACAGCGACATCGGATCCATTCCGCCGACAGTCGCGCCGTGTGTGCATTTCACATCGTCGGCAAAAATCTCAAGCTGCGGCTTTGTATCAACGGTCGCGGTGTCAGACAAGAGAAGATTCTTGTTCGTTTGTTTCGAATCCGTTTTCTGCGCAATCTGCCGAACGAAAATTTTTCCGTTAAAAACAGCACGCGAATTTCCGGCCACGATTCCTTTGAACACTTCGCGGCTTGAACATTCCGGTTGCGTATGGTCAATGATCGTATGGTGATCAATTAACTGATCGCCGGCTGTGATGTACAATCCGTCGAGCATTGATTCACAGCGTTCGCCGGCAATTTCAATATTGAGATCGTTGCGTGCAATTTTCGACCCTAACGCAAGGCTGAAACAGGTAAATCGGCTTTCTTTTTCCTGTGTTACCTGCATCGTTCCGACATGAAATGCGTTAGAGCCTTCGCGCTGTTCTTTGACAAAATCGAGCGCAGCGTTTGGTCCGACAAAAATTTCTGTCACAGCGTCTGACAATGAAACGCTCTCTTGGCCAGAAGCGTACGTTTCAACAACTGCTGCTCGTGCGCCTTCTTCAAGAATAATCAGATTGCGCGGATATGACACGAGCGGAGTGCCGTCATCCGCCTGTGAAGAATAAATCAGAATCTGAATGGGCACTTCAATATTTACGCCTTTCGGAATGCGCACAAGCACTCCGTCACGAAGATACGCTGTGTTCAACGTCGCAAACGCACTGCGTTCGTTCGGGACGCGCTTGTTCAAAAACCGTTTCAGCAGATCTGGGGATTTCGTCGCCGCCTTTTCCAAACTTTCAATTTCTACACCAGATGGAAGTGCTGATAAATTCGAAAGCGATGGTGAAAAACGTCCGTTCACAACTGCCACGTACGATTTCGCGCTTTCTGAATAAACGTACGGTGAAAGCTTCTCTCTCGTCACGCTCACACGATGATGTTCCGACGCATAACGGAAGGGTACTTTCAAGAGCGGCACGATGTTGGTGAATTTCCAATCTTCATTTTTGATCGTCGGAAAACCGAGTGCAGAGAAATTGGAAATTCCCGCTGAGCGTGCAGTTTTCATCCACGCAGGCGCCGATGACGCGCCGTTAGAGCTGAACGATTCAAAATCCGATTGATAGTACTGAGTTTCTTTTATTTCTTTGGGCATAAAATTTCACTGATTCTTTATATTAAAATTATGCAACGGCAGCGGCATCTTTCACTGAATCGTAGCCGCTCTCCTCAAGTTCCAACGCCAATTCTTTTGTCCCCGATTTTACAATGCGTCCGTTCACCAGCACATGAACGAAATCTGGAACGATGTAATTCAACAGGCGCTGGTAATGCGTCACAACGATTACCGCGTTGTCGGGACGTTTTAATTTGGTGACTCCGTCAGCAACAATTTTCAACGCATCAATATCCAATCCGGAATCGGTTTCGTCAAGAATCGCTAACTTCGGTTCAAGCACTGCCATTTGGAGAATTTCATTTCGCTTTTTTTC